>JASLMY010000062.1 GCA_030746295.1 Alphaproteobacteria bacterium
GGGCGGGGTGGCCACCCCGCTCACGGCATCCCGATCCTCACGGGACGCTCGATCATAGGCAATCGCAAACAGACAATAGCGAGAAGGCAAAGCCGACGAAGCGATCCAGAATTTCTGCTTCCAATCTGGATTGCTTCGCTCCGCTCGCGATGACGCCGGCGGGGTCCGACAGCGCTCAGTCGTCGATATTGGGCAGTCGATAGTCCGCGAAGGTCTCGCGCAGGCGGAGTTTGTGTACTTTTCCGGTGGCGGTGTAGGGCAGCTCGTCGACGAAGACGACGTCGTCGGGGAGCCACCAGCTCGCCACCCGCTCGGCCATGTAGGCCAGGATCTCCTCCGCTCCCGCCGCCGCGCCCTCGCGCCGGACCACGATCAGCAAGGGCCGTTCTTGCCACTTCGGGTGCGCCGCGCCGATCACGGCCGCCTCGCGGACGTCCGGGTGGCCCATGGCGGTGTTCTCCAACGTCACCGAGCTGATCCACTCGCCGCCCGACTTGATGACGTCCTTGGAGCGGTCGGCAAGCTCGATATAGCCATCGCCATGCAGGCGGGCGACGTCGCCGGTATGCAGCCAGCCATCCGCGTCGACGCCGGTCTCGCCGACGATGCCTTGGCTCTTCCAATAGCCGGAGGCGACGATGGCGCCCTTGACCAGAAGGTGCCCCGTCGCCGCGCCGTCGTGCGGCAGGTCGTCGCCGGCATCGTCGATGAGGCGATAGCGGGTGCCGAAGGCGCGCCGGCCCTGCAGCTCGCGCCGGTCGAGCTGCGCCTCTTGGCCCAACGCCGCCTCGCCGGGGCGGAGCGAAGCGCGGGTGGCGCCAATCACCTCGGTCATGCCCCAGGCCTCTGTGGCGCGGACGTCGAAGTCCTTCTCCAGCATGTCGATCAGCACGCGGGGCGGCTTCGAGCCACTCATCAGCACGGTCTTCAGCGTGCTGAGGCCCAGGTTCGATTCCTTCAGGTAGTTGGCCAGCATCAGCCAGATCGTCGGCACGCCCGCACACATGGTGACACCCTCGCCCTCGACCAGCTCGTAGAGCTTCTCGGGCTCGTAGTTGCGCCCGGTCATGACCAGCTTGTAGCCGTTCATGGGCGCGATGTAGGGGATGAACCAGCCGTTGGCGTGGAAGACGCCGGCCATCGGCATCCAGCACTCGGCCTCGCCGTCATGCACGTCGCCGCCGAGGTTGCGGCTGCTCAAGTGCAGGCAGGAGAGCCAGGACGAGCGGTGGCTGTAAACGACGCCCTTGGGATCGCCGGTGGTGCCGGAGGTGTAGCAGATGGTCGACGCCGTGCGCTCGTCGAACTCGGGCCATTCGTATTCGCCGTCCTCTGCGGCCAGCAAGGTCTCGTAGCACTGCAAGTTCGGCAACACGCTCTCGGGCATCGTCGCTTCTGGCCCCATGAAGACGTAGCCTTCGACCGTCTCCAACTGCGGCGCCAGCCGCTCGGCGAGCTCGATCGTGGCGGTGTCGATGAAGAGCCAGCGGTCCTCGGCGTGGTTGATGATGTAGACGAGCTGGGCCTCGAAGAGCCGCGGGTTGATCGTATGCAGCACCGCGCCGGTGCCGGAGATGCCGTAGAAAAGCTCGAAGTAGCGGTGCGTGTTCCATCCCAGCGCGCCGACCACGTCGCCGAAGCGGATACCGAGGCGTTTGCTCGCCTGGGCCAGCCGCTTCGTCCTGTCGTGCGCTTGGGCATAAGTGTAGCGGTGGATGGTGTCGTCCATGTCGCGGGCCACGACCTCGACCTCGCCGTGGCACTCGGCTGCGAACCGGATCATCTCCGTCAGCAGCAACGGCGTCTCCATCATCAGCCCTTGCATCGCGTCGGCCTCCTTCGTCCTTCGATGCGCCGCCGTCAAATCCGGCGGCCGGCGTCCTGCCAGTAGGGCTCGCGGAGCTTGCGCTTGAAGATCTTGCCGGAATCCTCGCGCGGCAGGTCGTCGTGGAAGGCGATGAGGCGAGGCAGCTTGTAGCCGGCGAGATGTTCGCCGAGATAGTCGCGAATCGCCGCTTCGCTCGCCGCCGCTCCCGGCGTCAGGGTCACCGCCGCGGCCACGGATTCGCCGAACTGGTCGTCGGGGATGCCGAAGACGGCGCAGTCGGCGACACCGGGGGCCTGGATCAGCACCGCCTCGATCTCGGCCGGGTAGATGTTGACGCCGCCCGAGATCACCATGTCGCGCTTGCGGTCGCAGAGGAAGAGGTAGCCGTCCTCGTCCAGGAAACCGACGTCGCCGTTGGTGACGAGGCCCTCGCGCTCGATCTCGCGGCGGTCGTCGTCGCGCTTGTGATAGGTGAAGTCGGTCAGCATGGTGATCGACATGTAGATCTCGCCTTCGACGCCCGGCGGTTGGGGCCGGCCCTCGCCGTCGAGGATCCGGACCTCGGTCCCCGGCATCGGCAGGCCGACGGTGCCGGGCTTGGCGAGCGCGTGCTCGCTGGTGGCGATCGTCACCAGGCCGGCCTCGGTGGAGCCGTAGTATTCGTTGATCACCGGCCCCCACCACTCGATCATGCGGCGCTTGACCTCCGGCGGGCAGGGGGCGGCACCGTGGATGACGTATTCGAGCGAGGAGAGGTCGTAGCGTGTCCGCACCTCGTCCGGCAGCGCCAGCAGGCGGACGAACATCGTCGGCACCAGGTGCATGTGGCTGAGCCGCCGGGCCTCGATCTGGCGCAACAGCTCCTCGGCATCGAAGCGCGGCATCAGGTGCAGGTTGGTGCCGAGACCGAGCGCCATGCGGGCATAGGCGGCGGGCGCGCTGTGATACATCGGCCCGGTCATTGCCGCGTTGGCGCCCGGGCGAACGCCGAAGTCCCGGAGCGCCAGCTTCAGCATCTCCTCGTACTCCACCGGCGACGCCGGCTCGCGGCGCACGCCCTTGGGCCGGCCGGTGGTGCCGGAGGTGTAGATCATGCTGCCGCGCGCCAGCGCCGGCTCGCCCTCGAAGGGCGTTTGCCCGGCCAGCCATTCCGACCAATCGGTCAGGCCTGCGGGCACCGCCGCGGCGGAGTCGGGGATGGCGTAGGCGGCCTGGATCTCGGGCGGCGTCTCGGCGATGAAGACAGGCAGGCCATCAGGGATGTCACCCTGCATCGCGGGCAGCAGGTCGGCATGGATCAACAGCGCCTTGGCGTCGCAGTCTTGGATGATGTAGGCGGCTTCCTCGCCGGTGAAGTGCCAGTTGACGGGCACCGAGTAGGCGCCGATCAGGCCCGCACCCTGCATCGCCACCAGCATCGGAATATCGTTCCGGGTCATCAGCGCGATGGCGTCGCCCTCGCCGATGCCGAGGGCCCGGAAGCCGCTCGCTGCCTTCGCCCCTTCTCGCTCGTAGTCGTCGAGCGACAGGACCCGCTCGCCGCTGGTGATCGAATAACTCATGCGCCGCCCCTGGCCCGCGAAGAAGGAGGCGGCAGTCTCTCAGACCGGCCGAAGCGCTGTCAAAGCGGCCGACGGCGGCCGGGGCCAAAGCTTCAGTGAATGGCGATCGAAGCCGGGTGCAGGGCGGCGTCCATCAGCTCGCGGACCGCGGCCGCCACCGTCCGCCAGGCGGTCGCCTGCGCGTCGTTGCCGCTGGTCTCGTACTCGGCGACGGTCCGGTCGACGATCGACGTGGCCTCGGGCCCGTAGGCCAGGATCGCCGCCTCGGCCGCGAGCCAGATGTCGCTGCTCGGAATGTCGAAGGTTTGGGTCGCCATCTCGTGTCTCCTTAAGCTCTGCCGTCGGACTCTGGCTAGCAAGAGACGGGCCGCACGACGGCCACCGTAACTATCTGATGATAAACGCTGAATTCAAACGCTTGCGGCGATGCCCGGCGCCCCGGCAAGTCTTGCCGGGGCCGATCGCCGCCCGGGCGGGTCCAATTCGGCCTAGCTGAAGGCCTGCTCCATCCGGTCGAGGGCCTCCGACAGCTTGTCTTCGGCGCTGGCGAAGCAGAGCCGGAGGTAGCCCTCGTTGCCCGGCCCGAAGGCGGTGCCGGGGGCGAGGCCGACGCGTGATTGCAGGACCAGGTCCTGGGCGAACTTCAAATCGTCCTCCAGGCCGTCGATCGAGAAGAAGGCGTAGAAGGCGGCTTCGGGCCGGCTGATCCGGACCCGGTCGATACCGGCCAGGCGCTGGAAGATGAAATCGCGGCCACGCCGGCAATAGTCGACCATCTCGGCGACGAAGTCGTCGCCTTCGCGGATCGCGGTGATGCCGGCATGCTGGACGAAGCTGGTGGCACCTGTGTTGTTGATGCCCGAGAGGTCGCCGAAGCGGTCTCCGAGTGCTGCGGGGTGCACGATCCAGCCGAGCCGCCAGCCGGTCATCGCCCAGGACTTGGAGAAGGAGTGGACGACGAAGAGGGCATCCTCGGGCTCCGCGACCTCGAGGAATGACGGCGAGACGGCGCGGTCGTAGACGATCCGGTGGTAGACCTCGTCGGCGATGATCCAGATGCCGCGCTCGCGGCAGAAGGCGAGCACGGCGCGTTGCTCGTCCGTCGTCATCATCCAGCCGGTCGGGTTCGAGGGCGAGGCGATGAAAAGCGCCTTGGTGCGCTCGTCGCAGGCCGCGAAGAGCTGCTCCAGGTCGAGCCGCCAGCCGTCGGGGCCGTCCGCCAAGCGGACATGGCGGCACTCCCCGCCCATGGTCTCGACGGCATAGAAGATGTTGGGCCAGACCGGCGAGGGCATGACGACGTTGTCGCCGTTGTCGACCAGAAACTCGACCGCAATCATGATCGCGGTCATGCCCGAGCCGGTGACCGTGACCCGCTCCAGGTCCAGCGGTATCGCCCACTGCGCCTCCATATAGTCGCGGATCGCCTCGCGCAGCGGCAGAATGCCGCGCTTGTGAACGTAGCGGGTGTGGCCATCGCGGATCGCCTGGATCGCCGCCTCGCCGATGAAATCGGGCGTCGGCAGGTCCGATTCCCCGAACCAGAGCGGGATGATGTCCGGATCACCCACCGCGAGCTTGGAGACGGCGCCGATCCGTTGCGGCGGCATGTCGGCGATGGCACGGCGAATCGGCGTCATGGTTGTTACCCTCCAACGGTGCGAGCAGGTTCTTACAAGACGGCGATGCCGTCGGCCACCGTCTCGAGGCGCGATAGCACCTGGATGTCGTGGCCGGGCAGGATCAGCGCTTCGGACGCGGCCAGCCGACGGCAGCGGGCATAGCCGTCCAGCAGCCCCGGAATATCGTGATGCAACGGATCGAGGCTGCATTCGTCCAGGTGCCGCCAAGTCTTGATCGCGTCCGAGGCGATAACGGCGGTGCCACGTTCGGTCTCGACACTGACCACCTGCAGGCCGGCGGTGTGGCCGCCGACGAAGTGCACGCCGATGCCGGGGAAGAGCGTCTCGTCGCCGTCGACGAAGCTGACGCGCCCGGCCAGGTTCAAGCGCACGAATGCGGCGATGTCGTCGGCTTCGACCGGCTCGTTGAAGACCGCGTGGCGGGCCTGTGGGCCGGTCCAGAAGGCCATCTCGCGCCGCTGCAGGTGAAAGACGGCCGCGGGAAAGAGGGCCCAGTTGCCGGCATGGTCCCAGTGCAGATGGGTGACGATCAGGTCGCTGACCGTTGCCGGCTCGATGCCGATCTCGCGCAGCCCGTCGCCGGGGCAGCGCCGGCGCTCGCGGCCGTTCGCCAGGGCCTTTTCCTCGGAGAAGCCCATGTCGACGACGACGGTCCGCTCGTCGTTCTGGATCGCCCACATGAAGTAGGAGATGTCGATCGCCTCGTCGGCGTCGAAGCCGCCTGCGAGCCGGCTGTGGGCGAGCGCGCCGGCCATGTAGAGCTCGCCGGCGGTGCCCGGGCGGCGGGCGTATTCGATGGCGTAGATCCGGTAGGGGTCCAAGCCGGGTCCCTCTAGCGCCCGGTGAAGGCGGGGGCACGCTTCTCTAGGAAGTGGGCGACGCCTTCCTTGAAGTCCTCGCTGTCGAAGCTGCCGACCATCTCGTCGTCGGCGGTTTCGGTCGCCTGGCCGAGGCTCTGGAACTGGGCCTTGTAGAGCTGCGACTTCATCACTCGCATCGAGCGCGGCGAGGCGAGCGTCGCGAGTTCCAGCGCGTAGGCGTGGACTTCGTCGCGGAAACTTTCCTCGGGGAAGACCTGGGCGACGAGACCGAGGCGGAGCGCTTCCGCCGCCGTTACCTTGCGGGCCGAGAGCAAGAGGTCCAAGGCGCCCTGCAGGCCGATCAACTGCGGCAGCATCCAGCTGATGCCGTGCTCGGCGATCAGGCCGCGGCGCGAGAAGGCAGTTGTGAACATGACCGATTCCGAGGCCAAGCGGATATCGGTATAGAGCGCCATCACCATGCCCAGTCCCGCCACGGGGCCGTTGAGGGCACCGATGACCGGCTTCGGCACGGTCGGGAAATAGCTGTAGCGGCGCGAGAAGTCTTCCGGCAGGGCCAGGCCACCCGGGATCGGCCCGGTTTCGGACTCGAACTGCCGTTCGCCGCCGTCGTCCTGGATGCCGGACAGAAGCGACATGTCCGCACCGGCGCAGAAACCGCGGCCGGCGCCGGTCAGCACGATGACGCGGACGGCGTCGTCCTCGGTCGCCCAGATCATCGCCTCGCGGACCTCACGCTCCATCACCCGGGTCCAGGCGTTGAGCTTGTCCGGGCGATTGAGCGTGATCGTGGCGACGCCCTCTGTGCTCTCGTAAAGGATCTCCTGAACGCCCATCTCGTCCTCCTTCTCGGCCGGGTCGATCGGCCCGAGTTTAGCCCGTCCGGCGCGACGAAACCTAGCCCCGGCCCGGCGAGGCGGCTACACTGGTGACGGACCGAGGGGAAACAGGGATGAGCGAGCGGGCAGCCGTTCTCTTCGCCAACGAGGTTTTCTACCGTGCCTTCGCCGACCGCGATCTGGCGGCGATGGACGCGGCCTGGGCGCGCCGGGCGCCGGTCGTCTGCATCCATCCCGGCTGGCCGCCGTTGGAGGGCCGCGAGCCGGTGATGGAGAGCTGGCGCGCGATCCTCGCCAACCCCGACTCTCCGTCGACGCAGCCGCGCGGCGCCGAGGCCTACCTGCACGGCGAGGCCGCCTTCGTCGTCTGCTACGAGGAGATCGAGGCCCAGTACCTGATCGCTACCAACATCTTCGTCCGCGAGGACGGCCTTTGGCGCCTGGTGCACCACCAGGCCGGCCCGACCAGCGGCGAGCCCCCGGAGGAGGACGAGGAGGCGGGCCGACGGACGGTGAATTGAGCCGGTCGCCGGCAGACGCGGCGTGCCGCCGGGTCGTCAGCTAAAGGTCGGCGCGGCGGCTGTCGTCACCCAGCCGTCGGGCGGCTTGCCCTTGCCGGGGTGAAGGGCGCCGCAGGCGGGGCAGTGGCGGGCGGCCTCGTCGGCATGGAAGGCGTCGTAGATGCCGGGCAGTTGGCTGACGATGCCGCTGGCTGACGTCAGCGCCGCCTCGACGCGATGCACCAGCGCCTCGCATTCGAAGCAGTACCACTCGAAGGCCTCGGTCATGCCGAACATGCGCGGCGACTCGACGACGATGCCGATCGATCCGGGCTCCGGGCGCTGCGGCGCGTGGCGGACATGCGGCGGCAGGAAGAAGACCTCGCCCTCGGCAATCGGTACATCGTAGATCCGGCCACCGTCCGCGATCTTCAGGACCATGTTGCCGCGGTATTGGAAGAACCACTCCTCGACCGGGTCGTCGTGGAAGTCGACCCGGGTGTTGGGGCCGCCGACGACCATGACGATCATGCCGGTGTCCTCGTGCAGCATCTTGTTGCCGACCGGAGGCTTCAGAAGCTGCCGGTTCTCCTCGATCCAACGCTCGAAATTGAAGGCCTTGAGCTTCGGGTGCTCCACAGTCCTGCCCTCCCGTGCCGCTCAGGCGAATTCCTTTTGAAGCGAACGGCTTATGACGACGTTTTGAATCTCGTTGGCACCGTCGAGGTAGTGCGCGATCTTGGCCCCGGCGAGATGGCGGGCGAGCGGCGATGCGTGGTCCAGGCCCGGCGCGCCCATCACCTGCATGCAATCGGCGAGCCCTTTGAGGGCGGCGCGGCTGGTGAACTTCTTGGCGTGCGCCGCCATCACCGATGCCGCCTCGCCCCGGTCGTAGAGCTCGGCCGCGCGGTAGCTCAGGAGCCGTCCGGCCTCGAGCTCGGTCGCGACGTCCGCCAGCATCCACTGCACGCCCTGGAAGTCGGCGATGCGTTGGCCGAAGGCTCGGCGCCTGCCGGTCTGGCGAAGCGCCTCCTCGAGGCCGGCGCCGAGCATGCCGCAGCACATCGCGGCGAGCACGATGCGGGCGATGTCGATGCCCTGCATCGCCGCCTTGAAGGCCTCGCCCGGACCGATGAAGAGCGCCTCCGGCCCGAGCCGGCAGTCCTCGAAGCGGAAGCCGCCGGTGCCCATCGCATGGGCGCCGAGCATATGGTAGGGCGCCTCTCGGACGACCCCCGACGCCCCGGCCTCGACCAGGAAACAGGCGATGCCGCGCCAGCTGGCGGCGGGGTCGGTCTGGGCGTAGACGCTCAGCACCTCGGCCACGGCGGCGTTGGTGATCCAAGCCTTCTCGCCGTTCAGGACCCAGCCGTCGCCGGTCGGCTGGGCCCGGGTCTCTATCGCCGCCGCGTCGCTGCCGCCGCCGCTCTCGGTCAGGAGGAATGCGCCGATCCGCTCGGTCGCGAGGAACGGCGGCAGGTAGCGCTCGATCTGGGCGGCGGAGCCGTTGCGGGCGATGTTGCCGGCCAGGTTGTTGTGCACCACCAGCGAGAAGGCGAAGGCCATGTCGGCCGCGGCCAGGACCTCCAAGATCCGTGCCGTCGCGGTGCCGCTGGCCCCGGCGCCGCCCAGCTCGCGCGGGACCAGCAATCCGGTCAGGCCCAACGCCGCCGCTTGCTGCCAGGCCTCGCGCGGCACCCGACGCGCATCTTCCCAGGCGCCGGCGGCCGGCGCCACGACATCGCGCACAAAGTCGCGGGCCGCCTCGACGAGACGGCACTCGTCCGCCGTCAGGGCGGCCTCCATGGGCACTTCCTCCGCCTAATGTCTCGAGCGCACCATGATGGGTGAAACGTTCTGGATCGGCAAACCCGTCCGGGCTAGTGTCCCGAATCAGAAGTTCGCATCACTTGCGGTAAGCGCCCGACGAACTTCTGATTCGATAAGGACACTAGCATCTATGTAAATCTAGTGTGGTTTAGGGATTTGAAGCTCCTCACGGTGCTTGCTCCAACAATGGGAGGAGCTTCAAATCCACCACACTAGCGGCCTATTGGCGGCGGCTCTCGGCCCAGTCGACGAGGGCGGGGGCGGCGAGCGGCTTGGTGTAGTGGAAGCCCTGCACCTCGTCGCAGCCCATGTCGCGTAGACGGGAAAGCTGGGCGGGCTCTTCGACACCTTCGGCGACGACGGAAAGATCGAGGCTTCGCGCCAGCCGGATCACGGTCTCGACGATGGCCGCGTCAGCGGCATTGGTCGTCAGGTTGGCGACGAAGGTGCGGTCGATCTTGAGCCGCTGCACGGGCAACCGCTTGAGCTGTGCCAGCGACGCATATCCGGTGCCGAAGTCGTCGATCGTCAGGTCGATGCCGAGATCGCGAAGCTGGGTCAGGCTGTCGAGGGTATCGTCGGCTCCGATCAACGCGCTCTCGGTGATCTCCAGTTCCAGCCACTCGGCGGCGAGACCGGTCTCTTGCAGGATCGCCCGCACCCGCTCGGCGAGGTCGCCCGCCTGGATCTGCCGTACCGACACGTTGACGGCGACGCTCCAGGGGCCGCGGCCGCCGTCCTGCCACGCCTTGGCCTGGCGGCAAGTGGCACGAAGCATCGCCTCGCCCAGATCCTTGATCAGGCCGCTCGATTCCGCGACCGGGATGAAGACGTCCGGAAAGACCAAGTCGTGACCGGGCCGGTGCCAGCGCGCCAACGCCTCGAGCCCCCGAATGCGGTCGGTGGCGAGGTCGATCTGGGGGTGGAAGTAGGGCTCGAACTCCTCGCGCACGATACCCAGACGCAGGTCGTTGAGCAGATTCTTGTGCCGGCGAACCTCAGTATGCATCGCCTCGTCGTAGAGCTGGAAGCTGCCGCGCCCGTTCGACTTCGCTTGGTATAGCGCCAGATCGGCCTTGCGCATCAGCTCCTCGACGCCGGTTTCATCGTCCGGATAGAAGGCGATGCCGATGCTGGCGCCGGTCTTGACGAGGCAGCCATTGATGGTGAAGGGCACCGACAGGCTCTCGACGATACGTCGGGCGATGGCGCCCACGGGCTTGGCATCATCGAGGCTGGGCAGGATGACGGCGAATTCGTCCCCGCCCAGCCGTGCCGTGGTATCGGACGGCCGCACTGCGCTCTTCAGCAGTTTCGCCACCTCGACCAAGAGGGCGTCGCCGATCGGGTGACCGAAATGATCGTTCACCTGCTTGAAGTTGTCCAAGTCGAGCAGCACCAATGCCATGCGATCCTCATTGCGCTCGGCGCCGGCGAGCGCGGTTTCCAGGTCGCGGCGGAAAAGGTGGCGGTTGGCGATACCCGTGAGCGGATCGTAAAGGGCCATTTCACGGATGGTGTTCTCGGTCTCCTTGCGCTTCGTAATGTCGCGCACGACACAGGTGAACATCCGTTGGCCACGTATGTGCATGCCGCCGACCGAGATTTCGACGGGGATCTCGGCGCCGCTCTCGTGCAGGCCACGCCACTCCAACGGGACCAGATCCTGGCTGGCGCCCGGCCCGCTCACGGTCGCATCGGCACGGGCGAAGAGGGTGTCGGCGTCGAGTCCGCTGATCAGGGTGCCGAGATCGTTGTCCCTCAGTTGCGCATGGGAATAGCCGAACAACCGCTCGGCGGCGGGATTGACGCTGTCGATACGGCCGCACTCGTCGCAGGTGATGATGGCATCGGCCACGGTGCGGACGATGGCGTCGATCCGCGTCAGCTGCTCCTCGGCGCGTTCGGTCGCCGATTCCGCTTGTGCGCGCGCGATCGCCAGCTCGTCCGCCAATTGCACCAAGTTGGCGGTCTGCTGCTCATTGCGGTCCCGATCGTCCTCGAGCTCGAGAACGCGGTTTCGGAACCGTTCCGTCATCTCGCGCAGGTTCGTCTCGGCCAGCTTCAGCTCCGAGCGGTCGCGAAGGATACAGAGCCGGATCATGCCGCTCCCGGAGGCGACTTCCGAGGTGCGGAATTGGACCGGAAAGGGGGTGCCGGTTCGGTGTCGGCCGGTCAGGTCGGCGAGCTTGGGAATTGAGCCGCTGTCTTCGAAGAGATGCCGCGCCTCGATGTCTTCAAGCGCCAACAGGGTGTGCAGATGATGGCCGAGCAGCTCCGCCTCCGAATAGCCGAACATCCGCGTGATGGCGCCGTTTGCTTGCCGAATGCGCCCGTCCTCGTCGACGACGACGATGCCGTCGACCGTGCTGGCCATGACCGCGCCGAGCAAATCGGTGCCGTCGTCCGCCGGGGATTGGTCCCGGCGCGGCCCGTCGTCGGGGTCGTTGACACTCATTTTCGGCTTCATGCTCGAACTTTGCTGCAACTGCTATTGGGCGCCGTGAAAGATGTCGAGCCAGGGCGCCGCTATGATTTTCTACTCCAAAGTCTCTAACGAGTCGTAAAACCGCTAGTCTCCCGAATCAGAAGTTCGCATCATGTGTGGCAAGCGCCCAACGAACTCCTGATTCGATAAGGACACTAGCAACCCTTTGATTGTAGTGTGGTTTATGGTCTTGAAGCTCCTCAGGGTGCTTGCCCCAGTAGTGGGAGGAACTCCAAACCCACGACACAAGGCAGCAAGGGGCTGAGTGGCAGGGTCAACGACAACGGTATGGGGAGCGCCGGGAATGGGCATGCTGGTCGCGATCGAGGGAATCGACGGAGCCGGAAAAGGCACCCTGGCCGCGAACCTGATGGCCTTGGCCGAGGCCGAGGCCATCGATGCCCGCAGCCTTTCCTTTCCCCGCTACGAAGAGACCCGCTTCGCCAAGTTGATCGGGCAGTACCTGAACGGACGCTTCGGCGCCCTCGACGAGGTGCCCGTGCATTTCGCGGCGCTTCTCTATGCCGGCGATCGATTGGAGAGCCGCGACGGCTTGCTGGCCCTTTTGGACCGGCACGACCTCGTCGTGTTGGACCGCTATGTGGCCTCGAACGCCGCCTACAATGCGGCCAAGTTCGAGCCCCACGAGCAAGCGGCCTTGATCGCCTGGATCGACGAGCTGGAATACGAGATCTTCGAGCTGCCGCCGCCCAGGCTCACCTGCCTTCTCAGCACGGCGCCCAAGGTCGCCGACCGCCTGGTGGCGCAAAAGGACGGGCGCGCCTATACCGACGACACGCGCGACCTGCATGAAGCCGACCGCGGCTACATGGATCGGGTGGCGCAAGTCTACGAGCGGCTCGCCGCAGAGGACCGCCGCTCCACCTGGTTTCGCTGTCTGGCCCAGGACGAGGCCGGCGCCTTGCGCCCGCCCGAGGCGATCGCGGCCGAGGTCTGGGCACGAATCTCGGCCGAATTGTCGGCCGAGCGCTGACTTTTCAGCCGGCCTCGGCCAGCGCCGCCTCCATCCAGGTGGCGACGCCGAGCAGGGCGTCGTCGCCACCGAAGGCGCCGATCGCCTGCACGCCCACCGGCAGGCCGTTGGGCCCGACATGGCCCGGCAGAGACACCGCCGAGAGGTGCAGGAAGGTCCAGATCCGGTTGAAGAGGGGATCTCCCGTCGCCCCCAGGCCTTCCGGCGCCTCGCCGGGCGCGCTCGGGGCCAAGAGGGCATCGTAACCGGTCAGGATTTTGGCGATCTCCGCCTGGCAGGACCGGCCCAACGCCCAGGCCTCGGCGTATTGGGCGTGCGGCATCGCCAGGCCGGCCTCGATCAACTCGGTGATCCCCGGACTGAGGTCGCCCGGTGCCAGGCGGTACTCGGAGAGATACGAGCGCGCGCCCTCGTAGGTCACGACGTTGTTTTGGGCCTCGACCAAGCCCGAGAAAGCCTCCGGTAGGTCGACCTCGTCGACCGCGGCACCGGCGCCGGCAAAGCGTTCGGCAGCGCCTTCCACGGCGGCATGCGTGGCGGCATCGGCCCGATCCCACTCGTAGGTCCGGCAGAGGCCGACCCTGGGCGCCGCGGTGGGCGACGTCGGCACCGCCGGTGCCCCTGTCAGTGCCGAGCGTAGCAGGGCCGTGTCCGCCACCGAGCGGCCATAGATGCCGAGCGAGTCCAAGAGCGGCGCGAAAGGTTTGATGCCGGCCATGGGCAGGTCGCCGAAGGAGGCCTTGTAGGCGGTGACGCCGCAGAACGAGCCCGGCCGGATCACCGAGCCGGCGGTCTGGGTGCCGTAGGCGAGCGGCACCATGAAGTCGGCCACCGCCGCGGCCGAACCGCTGGAGGAGCCGCCGGGCGTATGCGCCGGGTTGTGCGGGTTGCGGGTCTCGCGCGGGGTCGTGGAGGCGAATTCGGTCGTCACCGTCTTGCCCATGACGACGCCGCCGGCCCGCCGGATCAAGGCGACGCAGGCGGCATCGCCCGGGGGCCGGTTGTCCTCGTAGATGGGCGAGCCGTGGCGCGTCGGCATGTCGTGGGTATCGATGATGTCCTTGATCCCGACCGGCAGGCCGTGCAGCGGCCCCGGCCGCCCGTTCTCGTCCGCCGCGCGGGCCTGGGCCAGCACTTGCTCGGGATCGAGATGGCGCCAGGCGCGCACCGTCTCTTCCCGCGCCGCAATCCGGCCGAGACAGGCTTGGGCCAGGGCCTCGGCCGTGATTTCGCCACCGGCGAGGGCCTTGGCCGCGGCCGCCGCCGTCAGTTCGTTGAGTGCCGTCATCGTCTCATCCTCCCTCGGTCGTCGCGCTCAGCCGGACCACTTGGTGACCGGCTTCGCCTCGGCCTTGCCGTCGATCAGAACGGCGTCGACCCGCTCGTTGAAGAAGCAGACCAGGTCCTTGATCCTGGCGGCTTCGGCGATCGGCTCGGGATAGCTCCAGGCGATGTCCTCGAAGACCTCGCCGTCGATTTCCGCCGACCAGTAGGCGGCCTCGCCCTTGTAGGGGCAGGCGGTCCGGGTCTCGGTAGGCGTCAAGAGCGCCATCTCCACATCGCCTTTCGGCAAATAGTAGCGCGTCGGCAGCCCGGTCTCGAAGAGGAAGCGGGCATTCGTGCTGCGGGCGACGGTGCGGCCGCCAAGCACGACCTCGACCGGGCGCGAACTCGCCAATACGTCGATCCGAACACGAGGGTCGCGGGCATGGACGAAGACCTCCTCGTCCTCTTCCCACCAGGAATCCATCCGGTCCCAGTAGAAAGCGAGGTAGCCCTCGATCTCCGCCACCTCGTCGAAGGGCGTTTGGTAGCTCCAGACGGCGTTCTCGGCGACGTGGTCGCCGACCTGAACGCTCCAATAGCTGGCCTCGCCCTTGAAGGGGCAGAAGGTCTCGTGCGCCGTCGGCTGCAGTCGCGCCATGGCCACGTCGTCGGCGGGGAAGTAGTAGACCGGCAAGTGCTTGGTCTCGTGCAGGCGCATGACCCGGATCGAGTCCGCAATCGTCTCGCCGGCGAAGACGCAGCGGACCCGCTTCTGGCAAGGCTCGAAGTGGACATCGTAACCGGGGTGCTTTGCGTAGGCGGACTGGCGTGGCTTGGCGCCGCTGGCGTCGTTCATGATCCTCTCCCCTAGTTGCCGCCGCCGCTCTTGGCCAGGCGGGCCTCGATCCGAGCCTGCCGGGCCAACAACCGCTCCGCCCGATCGACGATCGGGATGTCGATCATCTTGCCGTCGATCTCGAACGAGCCGCGGCCCTCTGCCTTGGCGGCGCGGTCACCTTCGATGATCTGGTGGGCGTAGTCGATCTCGTCCGCCGTCGGACCGTAGGCCTCGTTCAAGAGCGGCACCTGCGCCGGATGAATGCAGGACGCGCCCTCGAAGCCGAGCCGCCGGGCCCGCTGCACCATGCCGCGAAAGGCCTCGAGGTCGCCGTAGTCCGCCAGCGAGCCGATGAAGCCGAGGGCCAGGATGCCGGCGGCGTGCGCCGCGAAGACGCATTCCATGGTCGGTGTGAAGAGGCCGTCGGGCTCCGCCGCCATGCCGCAGTCGAGGGCGAAGTCCTCGGAGCCGAGGCTGAGGCCGACCATGCGAGGGTGCGCGCCAGCGATCTCGCGGGCGTGGAAGAGAGCGTCCGCCGTCTCGATCAGGGCGAAGAAGCGGGTATGGCCGACGGCCATGCCGCGCTCGGCCTCCAACTCGTCGACGATCTCGGCAATGGCACGGATGTGGCTCGCGTCTGCCACCTTGGGCAGCACCAGGGCGGCGACGGCGGGAGAGATCACCGCCTCCAAATCGGCGATCGCCAGCCGCCAGGGCCGGTTGATCCGGACCAGGACATCGGCGCCGTTACGCGAGACCTTGGCCGCAACGTCCGGCACCAGCTTCCGGGCGGCCGGCTTCTCGGCCGGCAGGACGCTGTCCTCCAAGTCGACGATGACGGCGTCGGCGCCGCGTGTGTGCGCCTTGTCGACGAAACGCTCGACGTTGGCCGGCACATAGAGCATCGAGCGCCAGACCGGCTTGGCAGCCATTTCGGTCATTCTCTCAAGTCCCTCTCAAATAACGCCATTCTCGGCGAGCGTTGCCAAATCGTCCGGGTGGAGGCCGATCTCGCCCAGGATCTCAGCATTGTGCTGGCCGACCTCGGGCGCCGGGCGACGGATCGCCCCCGGCGTCTCCGACAGCCGAGCCGGAATGCCGTGCATCGCCATGCTGCCCATCTCCTCGTCGGGAAACTCCAAGAGGATACCGCGATCGGTGATGAAGGGGTGCTCCATCAGGTCGGAGATGTCGGCGACGGCGCCGACGGTGACGCCTTCCTCCTCGAAGAAGGCGACATTCTCGGCCAGCGTGCGGGCACCGATCCAGCCGCCGATGACGGCGTCCAGCGCCTCGACGTTGCGGATCCGGTCGGCGTTGGCGAGGAAGCGCGGATCGTCGATCAGGTCGCCATGGCCGATCGAGCGCATCAGCCGCTCGAACATGCCCTGGGTCGAGGCCGAGAGCGCCGCGAAGCCGCCGTCCTTGGTCGGATAGACGTTGCGGGGTGCCGTGGTGTTGGAGCGGCTGCCGACGCGCGGCTCGACCGCGCCCTTGAGCTGGTAGTTGGCCGCCAGCGGCCCCAGGATCGAGAGCAGGGGGTCGAAGAGCGGCAGGTCGACGATCTGGCCATGGCCGCCCCGGACCTCGATCTGGCGCAGCGCGATCAGGAAGGCGGCGGCGCCGTAGAGCCCGGCCACCTGGTCGGCCAGCGCCAGCGGCGGCAGCACCGGCTCGCGGTCGGCGAAACCTGTCATTGCCGCGAAGCCCGACAGCGCCTCCACGAGGCTGCCGAAGCCGGGCTTGTCGCGGAAGGGACCGTCCTGGCCCCAGCCGGTGACCCGGACGATGACGAGGTCGGGGTTGGCCTGCCAGAGCACGTCGGGGCCGAGGCCCATCGCCTCCAACCGCCCCGGGCGGTAGTTCTCGACCAACGCGGTCGCCGTCGGCACCAGCCGCAACAAGAGCTCGCGCCCCTTCGCCTCGCGCATGCTGAGAGAGAGGCTCTTCTTGTTGCGGGCGTAAGCCTTCCAGTAGGTGGAGACGCCCTCGACCCGCCAGTTGCGCAAGTCGTCGCCGCGGCCCGGCCGCTCCACCTTGATGACCTCGGCGCCGAAATCGCCCAAGAGCGCCGTCAACGCGTTGCCGGCAACGACGCGCGAGAGGTCGAGGACGCGGATGCCGTCCAAGGGGCAGGCGGCGTCGCCTTGGTATTCAGCGCGTCTGGGCACGGTCCTGCGGTTCCCGTCTTCAGAAATGCACGCCGCGGGCGGAGTTGCCGCCGTCGATGGTGACGACGGTGCCGGAGATGTAGGAGGCTCGGCTCGACGCCAAGAAGACGACGAGGTCGGCGACCTCCGCTGCCGTGCCGGGGCGGCCGAAGGGCAGGCCGGTCAGAAGCGAGCGCCAGTCGTTGGGGTCGAGGCCCTTGTCCTGGGCCGAGCCGCGCATCAGGGTGACCAGGCGGTCGGTCTCGGTCATGCCCGGGTTGACGGCGACGATGCGGATGTTGTCGGCGGCGCTCTCGCTGCCGAGCGCCCGGGTGAAGGCCATCAGACCGGCGTTGCCGGTGCTGCCGGCGACGTAGTTGAAGTCCTGCCGCTCGCCGGCGGCGCCGATGACGTTGACGATGACGCCGCCGCCCTTGGCCTTGAGCTTGGCGTAGACGGCGCGGGTCAGGTTGACGTAGCCGAAGACCTTCAGGTTCCAGGCCTCGCGCCAGGTCGCCTCGTCTACCTTCTCCAGCGAGCCGCCCGGAATGGCGCCGGCGTTGTTGACCAGGATCTCCGCTTCGCCGGCCGCCGCCGCCTCGGGCGCGCCTGGCTGGCCGAGGTCCGCAGCGTGCAAGGTGACGCCGACCTGGTGCTGGGCCATGATCTCGTCCCGGACCGCTTCCAGGTCGGCCGCGGTCCGCGCCGCCAGGTGCAAGTCGCAACCCTCGGCCGCGAGCTGAACGGCGACCGCCCGGCCGATGCCCTTGGAGCCGCCGGTGACGATCGCGGTCTTGCCCTGAAGCTTGAGATCCATGTCGCTTTCCCCTCCCGTTCCGTCCGGCTAGCCGACGGTGCCGACGCTGGCGCCCGAGGCGTCGCGCGAGAGGTCGCGATCGGGCCTTCGTGGCCCATATCGTCCCTCCGGCCGGTGGACCAGGCCGGGCTCGGCTCGCCTCCGTGGTTCTGGTCCCGGCCCATGTCGGCCGATCGATGCCCAAGCCGGTTCGAGGCGATAATCCTCAGATGACTACCGGCTCTGAACGGCAGAGTAGCCATTGGGGCTCTCGACGACAATATGAGGCCGATGCGCGAGGCGGGCCTCCGCCATCGTTTGCTGGACGACCCGCTCTAGATGGCGTATCCAAACGGGCACTGGTGGTGATCCAGTGCTAACCATGCCGCAAGGGAGGTTACCGTGCGATACCTCGTCATCACTGCCCTGGCAACGATCCTGCTTGGCGTCTCGGTCATCTCGGGCAAGAGCCCGGCGAGCGCCTCGGAGCGACCGGAACCCGCTGAAATGGGCAGCGGCTTGGGGGAAGCATATGGCTGCGGCCTGATCGAAGCGGACTTGGCGGCGGTGCATAGGCAGATCGGCAACGTCTTACGCTATGCCTGGGGGCACGACTACACCGACCGGGAATTGGAGACCGTCCGCGCTGCATTCGATAAGGGAAGAGAAGCCACCGGCAAAGCCGGTGGTTCGCGCCTCTGTGCCCATCACACAGCCTATAAGAGGACGTTGGGCGAGTTCGCCGATCTGGTCTTCAAGTTCGACGAGAACATTCGAGCCTACATCGGTGGGAGCGTGCGCCAGGGAGAGCGTGCACCCAAGGCCGTTGCAGGAATGGCGCCGCCGAAGCCGGTGGATGAGTCTGGGACGTGGCGCATCCGGATCGGCGCCCGCAGCTTCGAGGAGGGCGAGCACGGCAGGGTCGAGCAGATGGTCAAGCTTGCCAACGGTCGCTTGCGGTCACGGATGCAAGACGGCGAAACCAAATTTTACATCCAGTTGGAAATCGTCAACGGTCGCCTTTACGGCACGCTCGTCATCACGCTTCCGGACCCCTGGTTGCCCGTCACTGTCAATCTCAGCGGCGGCACGGGCGACGGTGGCTTTCAGAAGAGCTACCTGAAGTTGACGCACGATGCGCACGATAGCTGGGACGACCAGTACCTGACGCTCGACGTCGACGTCTCTCTCACCCGGAATTGAGGCGGGGCGGGGGACCGCCGGTCTCGCCCGCCGGGAAGGGGGCTCGCCTTTCGAGGCCGACCTGTGACAATCTTCTCGTGACCGCGTCAATCACGGAGGGGAGGAACGGGAATGCTCGAAGTCGAGACGCCCCAGGACATGAAGAAGCTCGTCGGCCAGGAACTCGGCATCAGCGACTGGGTCACCGTCGACCAAGAGATGATCGACCGCTTCGCCGAGGCGACCGGCGATCATCAGTGGATCCACGTCGACGTCGAGCGGGCCAAGACCGACATGCCCGACGGCAAGACCATCGCGCACGGCTATCTGACGCTGTCGCTCTTGCCGCGCTTGATTCACGAGATCTACGACATCAAGCACCGCCGCCACGGCATCAACTATGGCTCCAACAAGATCCGCTTCACCAACCCGGTGCCGGCGGGGGCTCGGGTTCGCCTGCGTCCGACCGTGAAGTCGGTCGAGGACGTCAAGGGCGACGGTGTGCGGATCATCACCGATTGCACGATCGAGATCGAGGGCCAGGAGCGGCCGGCACTGGTGGCCGAGGTGATCAGCCTGGCCTACGCCTGAGCCGCCGGTCCATGAACGAGACCCTGACGACGAGCCGGCTAATGACGCCGGCGCCGCCGGCGGAGCTGGGCTTCGACGCGGCCGCGCTGGCGGCGGCGACCGTCTTCGCCGAGGCCAACGAGACGCCCTGGCCGCGCGATCTGACCGAGGCGCTGGGCGGCGGCCCGCTGGGGCCGGAGCCTTATGACAAGTTGCTGGGGCCGGTGGCGCCACGCGGCGGGCCGAACGGCCTGGTCCTGCGCCGTGGCCGGGTGGCGGCCACCTGGGGCGACGTCGAGAGGGCCGATTTCACCTTCTCGGTCGCCAAGAGCTATCTGGCGGTCCTGGCCGGCCTCGCCGTCGCCGACGGCCTGATCCGCGACGTCCACGACCCGGTCCGCGACTACGCCCTCGACGACGGTTTCGAAGCGGCCCAGAACCGCGACATCACCTGGCACCATCTTTTGCAGCAGACCAGCGAGTGGGAAGGCACGCTCTTCGACCGGCCCGATCTCGTCGACCGCAACCGTGATGTCGGCCACGACGGCGACAACTCGGCCAAGGGCCAGCACCGCGACCTGCAGCCGCCCGGCAGCTTCTGGGAATACAACGACGTCCGCGTCAACCGGCTGAGCCTGTCGTTGCTGCAGGTCTTCCGCCGTCCGCTGCCCGAGGTGTTGCGTGAGCGGATCATGGGCCCGATCGGCGCTGGCGACAGCTGGGCCTGGCACGGCTATGACAACGCCACAGTCGAGATCGACGGCCAGCCCATGGTCTCGGTGCCGGGCGGCACCCACTGGGGCGGCGGCATCGAGATCAACTCAGTCGATCACGCCCGCCTCGGCCAGCTGATCCTGCAAGAGGGTGCGTGGGAGGGGCGGGTGCTGCTGCCAGCGGCGTGGTGCCGCCAGATGCTGACGCCTTGCGCCGTCAAGCCGGTCTACGGCTACCTTTGGTGGCTCAACACCGACCGCGCCTACAGGCCCGATGCGCCGGCGGCCAGCGTCTTCGCCTCGGGCGCCGGCGGCAACATCATCTGGGTCGATCCGAGTCTCGACCTGGTCGTCGTCGCCCGCTGGCTCGACCCGGCCCGGCACGACGACTTCGTCGGCCAAATCGTGGCGAGCCTGAAGTGATCCGAGACGGGCACGGGGAGGAAAGACAGCGATGGACCTGAGCTTGAGCGCCGCCGACGAGGCCTTCCGCGACGAGGTCAGGGCCTTCCTCGACGAGAACCTGAGCGACGACATCCGGGAGGCGAGCCGGCTCACCAGCGGGGTCTTCGCCGAGCTGGCGATCGGCCGGCGCTGGCACACGATCCTGCACGAGAAGGGCTGGATTGCGCCCGGCTGGCCTCAGGAATTCGGCGGCACCGGCTGGACGCCGATGCAGCGCTTCATCTACGACCGCGAGTGTGCCGCCGCCGGTACGCCGCGCCTCTTTATCATGGGGCTGCGCATGGTCGGGCCCGTCATCATGCGCTTCGGCCGCCAGGACCAGAAGGACTTCTACCTGCCCCGAATCCTCTCGGGCGACGATATCTGGTGCCAGGGCTATTCCGAGCCGGGCTCGGGCTCGGACCTGGCCTCGCTGCAATGTCGTGCCGTCACGCAAGGCGACGACTACGTGCTGAACGGCACCAAGCTCTGGACCACGGGGGCCCAGCACGCCGACCGCATGTTCTGCCTGGTGCGGACCAGTACCGAGGGCAAG
>JASLMY010000063.1 GCA_030746295.1 Alphaproteobacteria bacterium
GTGATCGCCGAGCCGGTCTCGGCCTCGAACGGCATCGCCGTGCCGCCGGACGGCTATTGGCCGAGGCTGCGCGAGATTTGCGACAAGCACGGCGTGCTGCTGATCGCGGACGAAGTGATCAACGGCTTCGGCCGCACCGGCAAGATGTTCGCCTCCGAGCATTGGGACCTGGTCGGCGACATCATGACCACGGCGAAGGGCCTCTCCAGCGGTTATGCCCCGATCGGCGCGGTGATGTGCCGGCCGCATGTGATGGCCGCCTTCGAGGGCGACAACCGTCTCTCGCACCTCCTCACCTTCGGCGGCCACGCGGCTGCCTGCGCCGCGGCGCTGGCGAACCTCGAGATCATCGAGAACGAGGGCCTGGTCGAGAATGCCCGCGTCATGGGACAGCGCCTCATGGCCGGGCTCGACGGCCTGCGCCGCCATCCAATCGTCGGCGACGTCCGCGGCCTCGGCCTGCTGGCCGGCGTCGAATTGGTCAAGGACAAGGCGACGCAAGAGAAGTTCGACGAGTCGGGCGAGGAACTGAAGATGCTGACCGAGGGGCTGCAAGCCCGTGGCTTGCTGACCCGCGCGACCGACGTCATCTCGCTGTCGCCGCCGCTCTGCATCACCGAGGCCGAGGTCGACCGCGTCGTCGAGATCGTGGATGCCGCCATCGCCGAGATGGCGGCGCGCTTCGGCTACGCCTGAGCGCGGCGCATTGCCGGCGGGGCCGGTCGATGCTAAGTGAATTGGACGCGATGCTTAGCAGATCGCGCCTGCAAAGGGGAGGAACCGTAGATGGCCTTGCTGAACCCGGGCGACCCGGCGCCCGATTTTTCCATTTCGAACCAGGACGGCACCGAGGTCGCCCTGTCCGCGCTCAAGGGCAAGAATGTCGTCCTCTGGTGGTACCCGAAGGCCGACACCCCTGGGTGAACCACCGAAGGCAAAGGGTTCCGTGATCGAATCCAAGACTTCGACGACAAGAACGCCGTCATTCTGGGCATCAGTGCCGACACCCCGGCCGCGAACAAGGCCTTCAAGGAGAAGTTCGACTTCCCCTACGACCTGCTCTCCGACCGGGACTTGGCCGTCAGCCGCGCTTACGGCGCCGCCGACGCGGAGGCCCAACGGCCGAAGCGGATCAGCTATCTGATCGACGCCGAGGGCAACGTCGCCAAGGCCTACGGCACGGTGAAGCCGGCCGATCATCCGGATCAAGTACTGGGCGACCTCGGCTAGTCCGGAACGCCAACCAGCGCGACCGCCGCCCTATCCTCTTGCCGCCGAGCAAGCGGGTAGGGCGGCGGCGATTCCAGGGAGCCCGTCATGCCCGAGGCAGCACCGCTCGCCGGCATCACCGTGGTCGAGCTCGCCACCACCATCGCCGGCCCCTATGCCGGCACCATCCTGGCCGGGCTCGGCGCCCGGGTGATCAAGATCGAGAGCGCCAAGAGCGGCGATCCTTTCCGCCATCTGGGTGGCGCGCGGATCGACGGCCTGCCGGCCAACTTCCAGGCCCTGAACGGCGGCAAGGCCTCGGTCCGGGCCGACCTTTCGGACCCCGCTCAGGTCGAAGCGGTGCGCCAGCTCGCGGTCGCCGAGGCCGATGTCGTGCTGCAGAACATGCGGCCGGGGACGGTCGAGCGTTTGGGCCTCGGCGCGGCCGATTTACTCGAGGCCAAGCCCGGCCTCGTCTACTGCAATCTCGGCGCCTACGGACGCGAGGGACCGATGCGCCACCTGCCCGGCTACGACCCGCTGATGCAGGCCTTCGGCGGCATCGTCGCGCTCACCGGCACGGAAGCCGAGCCGGCACGCGTCGGCATCTCGTTGATCGACATGGGAACCGGAATGTGGGCCGCCCTCGGCATCCTCTCGGCGCTGCTCAGGCGGGCCGAGAGCGGCCGGGGCGGCATCGTCGACGTCTCCCTCTTCGAGACCGCGCTCGCCTATATGGGGCTCGCGATCACCAACTACGAGGCCGACGGCACGATCCCCGAGCGCACCGGCCTCAGGGGGCCGTTCGTGGCGCCGAACCGCGCCTTCGAGGCCGCCGACGGCCTGCTCGTCATCGCCGTCGTTTCCGACGCCCAGTTCCGCCGCTTGGCCGAAGCCCTGGAGCTGCCCGCGCTGGCCAAGGACCCGCGCTTTGCCAGCACCGTCGCCCGGCTGGCGAACGAGGCCGCGCTGACGGGCGAGATTGGCGCCATCATCAAGGGCCGCGGCAGAGAGGATTGGTCCCGACGACTGAACGCGGCCGACGTGCCCAATGCCCCCGTGCAGGGCCTCGACGAGGTCGTGGACCATGCTCAAACGCTTGCCACTGGCCTCCTATCGGCACGCGGGCAGGACCCGGCCCGCTTCGTCGGCCTGCCCGTGAGCCTCGACGGCGCTCGCATGAGCGTCGACGAGCCCGCACCCGAGCTCGGCCGCGACGACCAACTCCTACTGCCCTTCGTCAATCCCGACTGAGCCGCCGGCGCAGGAAATCCAAAACGTTGATGACCGCGTATTGGCGAATGCGGTCGCGGTCGCCCGGCAGCCGGACCCAGCGGGCGTCGACCTCGTCACCCAGTGCCAGGCCGAGGAAGACGGTGCCGACCGCCTGGCCGTCCTGTTCGGACGGACCGGCGACGCCGGTGGTGGCGAGGCCGACATCCGAACCCAGCTTGTCGCGCACGCCCGCCGCCATGGCCTTGGCCGCCTCCGCCGTCACCACCGGGCCCTCCGGCACGCCGAGGTGCCGGAACTTGATCTCGCTGGCGTAGGAGACGAGGCCACCCCGATAGACGTCGCTGGCCCCCGGCACCGAGGTAAGGCGCGCGCCCACCAGGCCGCCGGTGACCGATTCCGCGACCGCGAGCGAGAGGCCGCGACGTCGCAGCATATCCAGAACCGTCGATTCCATGGTCTCGTCGTCGACGGCGAAGACGACCTCGCCCAGAATGGCGCGGACGCCGGCCTCTTCCTCGGCCAGGATCGCCGCCGCCTCGGCCTCGTCGGCCGCCTTGGCGGTGATCCGGACCTTCAAGCCCTCGATACCGCTGGCCTGAAAGGCGATGGTCGGGTTGCCGGTCTCGTCCAGTGCCTCGATCCGCCCGGCCAGGCGCTCGGCGAGGCCGGATTCGGATTCCCCCCAGGTCCGCAAGACCCGGCTCCGGATCACCGCGGTGACGCCGGCGCGGGCCTTGAGGTC
Source organism: Alphaproteobacteria bacterium (assembly GCA_030746295.1). Next base: position 3,188 of record JASLMY010000063.1, read on the forward strand.
GGGCAGCACGGTGGCCTCCAGCATCGCCCGCATCTCGTAGGGCACGCCGGGGACGGCATAGATCACCTGGTCGCCAAGGGGGCAGACGAGGCCCGGCGCGGTGCCCGGCATCTCCGGGATCGGCGTTGCCCCTTCCGGCAGGTCGGCCTGGCGCAGGTTGTTCCGAGTCATCTTGCGGCCGCGCGATTCGAACATGTGGCGGATCTTGTCGCCGATGGCCTGGTCGCGGACCAGCGCCACGCCCATCACTTGCGCGATCGCCTCGCGGGTGATGTCGTCCTGGGTCGGGCCCAAGCCGCCGCAGAGGATGACCGCATCGCTGCGTTCCAAGGCCAGGCGGATCGAGGCAACCATCCGCTCCAGGTTGTCGCCGACCTTGGTCTGGAAGTGGGAATCGATGCCGGCGAGTGCGAGCTGCTCGCCCATCCAGGAGGAGTTGGTGTCGACGATCTGGCCCAACAGCAGCTCGGTGCCGACGGCGACGATCTCACAACGCATGCCTTCCCCTTTCACGCATACCCTGGCCCGCCCGACGCGCCGACATTCTCGGCTTCTTCCGGGGGCCGAACAAGCTCAGACGGCATCAAGCGCGGCCAGAATGCGGTCCGGCGTCGCCGGGGTCTGGGCGATGCGGGCGCCGAGCGGGCGGATGGCGTCGTTGATCGCATTCAAGATCGCCCCCATCGCCGCCGAGGTGCCGGATTCTCCGGCACCCTTGGCGCCCAGCTCGGATGACTTGGCCGGCGTGACGATATGCGCCACCTCGATCTCCGGCATCTCCACCGCCATCGGCACCCGGTAGTCGGCGAGGCTGGCATTCAAGAGCTGCCCCGCCGCGTCGTAGAGGCATTCCTCGTAGAGGGCACCGCCAATGCCCATGACGACGCCGCCCTTGATCTGCCCCTCGACCAGGCCCGGGTTCAATAGGGTGCCTGAATCATGCACCGCGACGTGGCGCAGAAGGGTGACGAAGCCAGTCTCGACGTCGACCTCCAGATACGCGCCCTGGATGCCGTTCGCCGGCAGGAAGAGCCGGTCGCGCGAGGCGTAGTGGGCGACCACCGCCAGCTCCGGCTGCAGCCCGTCCGGCAGCTCGTAGGGCCGGAAGTGGCCGAGACGGGCGACCTCGGCCAGGGTCATCCGCGCCCGGCCGTCGGCGTCGACGACGTCGCCGTCGCGGAGGTCGAGGGCCTCGGGCGGGGTCTGCAGGACGGCGCCGGCGATGGCCAGCACGTTGGACTTCAGTTGCCGCGCCGCCCGAAGTGCCGCCTCGCCGCCGAGCGCCGCCCCGCGCGAGCCGTAGGTGCCGCCGCCGTAGGGGGCTTCGCGGCTATCGCCGCTCGCGATCTCGACGGCGTCGAGCGGCAGGCGCAGAACGCTCGCGACCACCTGGGCGAGGCCAGTCTCGCTGCCCTGGCCCTGTTCAGTGATGCCGGTGGCACAGCGGACCGTGCCCGAGGGCTCGAGCTTGAGAAGGAAGGCCTCCTGGGCGCTGATGTGCTGGCCGCCCCGGCCGTAGTATTCAGGCCCGATCGCGGTCAGCTCGACGACGCTGGCAAGGCCGATGCCGCGATAGATGTCCTTTTCGCGGAGGGCTGCCTGCTCGGCCCGGAGTGCGGCCAGATCGAGGATCTCTTCGAGCTTGGCGAGGCAGGCGCCGTGCGAGAGGTCGTCGTAGACGACGCCACCGGGCGAGGTGACGGGGAAGTCGGCTGCCTCCAGATAGTTTCGCCGGCGGACCTCCTCTGGCACCGACCCCAGCTCGGCCGCGCCCAGGTCCACCAGCCGCTCCGCCACGGCACAGGCCAATGGATGGGCGACCGAGCGGATATGGCCCAAGATCCCCTTGTTCTGATAGACCATCCGGCTCCGGGCTCGGTAGTGGCGGTGCCGATAGGGGGCGCCGCAGAGGCGGACGAACTGGTTCGCCTCGGCGATGGAAGAGCGCGGGTATTGCGAGTAGGCGCCGACGACGAAGAGATCGTCGGCCTCGATCGCCAGGATCTCACCCTCCCGGTCGAGCGCCATCCGCGCCCAAATTCGATGGTCGCGGCAGTGGATGTCGGAGAGGAAGGATTCCATCCGGTCGGCGACGTACTTGACCGGCCGGCCCAGAAGCTTGGAGAGGACGCAGGCCCCCATCTCGTCGCCGTAGAGGTGGTGCTTCAGGCCGAAGGCGCCGCCGACGTCCGGGCAGATGACGCGCACCCGGTGCTCCGGTATATCGAGCAGGCGGCTGTAAAGGTCCTGCTGCTGGTGCGGCGTCTGGTGCGACTGGTGCACGGTCAGGGCGTCGCTGCTCGGATCGTAATCGGCGATGATCGTGCGCGGCTCCAGCGAGACGCCGGTATGGCGGCCGAAGCTGAAGCGTTCCTCGACGACCACCGCGGCATCGCGAAAGGCGGCGTCGACATCGCCGGCCACAATCTCGGTCTCGAAGCCGAGGTTGCCGCCGAGCTCGGCATGGATGACCGGTGCCTCTGCCGCCAGCGCCGCCTCCGGATCGACGACCGGCGGCAGCGGCTCCCAATCGATCTCGATCAGCTCGGCCGCGTCCTCGGCCTGGGCCCGGCTCTCGGCCAGCACCGCCGCCACCGGCTCGCCCTGCCAACAGGCCCGCTCGACCGCCAGGATGTGTTGCAGTGGGGCCTTCAGATTGGGGAAGAGGCCGTGCGTCCCGGCCCAGGGCGGAGAGAGGTCCGCCATCTCCGGCCCGGTGACGATGCGGAAGACGCCCGAAAGCGCGGAGGCGGCACTCGTGTCGATGGCGCCGATCCGGGCATGGGCGTGGGCGCTGCGGCAATAGGCCAGGTGCAGCATCCGCGGCAAGTCGAAGTCGTCGGTGTAGCGGCCCCGGCCGGCAGCCAGACGGCCGGCGCCGAGCCGTGGCGCGCGGTCTCCCAAGGGCGAGTGGCGCGGCTCGGTCACCGTCAACCGACGACGCCAGCCTCGCGAAGAGCCTGGATCTCGTCGCCGCCGAGACCGATCTCGGCCAGGATCTCCTCTGTGTGCTCCCCCAAATGCGGGGCGGGGCGGCGCGGGCCGGCCGGCGTCACCTCGAAGCGGGCGGCGTGGCGGGCTTGGCGCAATGGTCCGGCGTCGGGGTGATGGGTCTCGATCAGGGTCTCGCTGGCCTGGACTTGGGGGTGCTCGACCAGCTCCTTGCGAGTCAGCACCGGGGCGCAGGGCACGCCCTCGGCCTCCAGCCGCGCCACCCAATCGGCGGTGGTCCCGGTGAGCAGCACCTCCTGGATCAGCTCCAGCCGCTCGTTGATGTTGAGGTCGCGCAGCTCGGGCGTCTTGAAGCGCTCATCCTCCAGCATCTCCGGCCGCCCGAAGGCCCGCGAGAGGCCGGCCCACTGCACATTGGTCATCACCGAGACGCTCATGTGGCCGTCCTGGGTCGCGTAGATCAGGTCGATGAAGCTGGCGGCCCGCTGCTGGTTGACCTCCTTGCCGACGAAGGTCTGCCCACCCATGTCGGTCGGCCAGAGGAATTGCAGCATCGAATCCAGCATCGACAGCTTGACGTGCTGGCCCTGGCCGGTGCGCTCACGGGCCAACAGCGCCGCCGTGATCGCCTGCGCCGAGGTCAGCGCCGTCACCTTGTCCGGCACCACGGTCCGCACGAGGCGGGGCCGGTTCTGGTCCGAGCCGCCTTGGATCGAGGCGAGCCCTGAGATCGCCTGCACGATCGGGTCGTAGACCGGCTTGGCGACATAGGGGCCCTTGTCGCCGAAACCGCTCATCGAGACGTAGATGATGTCGGGTGCGACCTCGCGGATCGCCGGCTCGCCGATGCCGAGACGGTCCATCACGCCGGGACGGAAGTTCTGCACCAGGGCATCGGCGCCGGCGACCAGGCGGTGGAAGAGCTCGCGGCCGGCCTCCGCTTTCAGATCGATCGCCAGCGAGCGTTTGTTGCGGTTGTTGTTGAGGAAAGTGGCGGAGAGGCCGCCCGAGCGGTTGCCGATGGCGCGCGTGTGGTCGCCACGCCGAGGGCCCTCCACCTTGATGACGTCGGCGCCCTGGTCGCCCAGCAGCATCGTCGCCATCGGGCCCGCGACGACGGTCGTCAGGTCGATGATCCTGTAGCCTTCGAGTGGTCCCGCCATTGACGCAATCCCCATATCTACTAGCCCCAGCCTAGCGTTGCAGCATGCCGCGCGCCATGTCCACCATCGACTCCGCCGTCATCCGGGGCGGCACGTCGACGCCGCGCCGTACCGCAGGCCTGGCCTTCATGGTCTCGTGCCAGCGCAACAGGTTGTCAAGGCCGTCGACGTCGATCCGGGCCCATTTGTAGGAGCGGACCCAGGCCCAATTGGCGATGTCGGCGATGGAGAACTCACCGCAGAGGTATTCCTGCTCGCGAAGCTGGTTGTCCAAGACCTCGTAGAGCCGCCGGGTCTCGTTCTGGTAGCGGGCGATGACGCCAGGCAGCTCTTCCTCGAAGTAGCGGACGAAGACGTTGGCCTGGCCCTGCATCGGGCCGAGCCCGCCCATCTGGAACATCAGCCACTGGATCACGCGGCTGCGGCCCTTGACGTCGCGCGGCAGCAGGCGGCCGGTCTTCTCGGCCAGGTAGATCAGGATGGCGCCCGACTCGAAGACGGCGAAATCGCCCTCGTCACGGTCGACGATGGCCGGGATGCGGCCGTTCGGGTTGATCTTCAGATAGGCCGGATCGCGCTGCTCGCCGGCGCCGAGGTCGAGGGCGTGAACCTCGTAGTCGAGCCCCAGCTCTTCGAGCGCGATCGAGGCCTTGAAACCGTTCGGCGTCGCCGCCGTGTAGAGATCGATCATCCCGCGCCCTTCATCCTGCCTCGCCATCCCCGGCCGCCAGCACCGGCTTATAGGCCATATCGTCGTTCAGAATATGCGATTCCAGCCAATGGGTCGGCAATTCCACGATGTCGGCCGCGAACGCCGCCCTATCGGTGCCGCACTGGCAGGCCTCGTGGATGTGGTTGATGAGGCTGAAGATGATGATGTGGTCGCGGTCGAGCGCCTCGACGCCGACGCTGAAATCATCGCTCCAGACAATCAGCGTCACGCTACATCACCGACTTCGCCGTCGGCCCTCATCTGCGTTTGCCGCCTCCGCCGACGCCGCCGAGCGGCCGATCGCTGGTGAGAACGTGATCGACGATCCAGCGCTGCAGCTCCGCCATCAGCCGGTCTCTGTCGTCGATGCCGGGCGCCTCGCGGAAGCTCTCCATGGCGTGGATGATGTTGTCGAGAAAGAGGTCGTGCTCTTGCTTGTGCTGCTGGTAGCCGGAGTACTTGTTGTCGCGCATGAACCGCTCTTCGAGGGCGAAGTGGCGGGAGACGCGGGCCAGAAGCTCGCCCAGGTCGCCTTGGATCTCGGTCTTCTCGCGCCGGTTCTGCAAACTGTCGTGAAGCTCGTTGAGGCGACGAAAGAGGTCCCGATGCTCGAAGTCGAGCTCCTCGACCCCGATCAGGTAGGCATCGTTCCATTCGAGGAACGGCTTGCTCATGGCCGATACCCTCCGCTCCAGAACGCCGTCCAGCTGGCCGCGAGGGTCCAGCCTAGCACAGCCTGGCGGCGCGCGTTGGACGGGGCATGCTACTCGGTGAACTCGATTCTACCGGCCGGCAGCATATAGAGCACCAGGGCCTCGCCCTCGGTCACCGTCGGACGATGCGCCGAGCCCGGCTCGTAGACCTTCCAACCGGCGCCCTGGCCGTCGAACTTGGCTGCCGGCGTCTGCGGCATGATCATGCAGATCTCGCCCGTCGGGTGGCAGTGGTGCGGGCCAGCGATGTTCTCCAGGTCAACCACGTCGACGCTGAGGCCGCCGGTCTCGGCACCGGTCTCGATGATGCGGCCGAAGCGCCGTCCGGGCCCACCCTCGACACACATCCAGCCCGCCGCTATGGCCTGCCGGCAAGCCTGCGCGATGGCTTCGAAGGTCTCGCCGTCGGTCGGAAAGGCCTGGTTCAGCGCCGACGCCAGGGCCTGATCTACCGGCCGACCCGCGATCACTTGTGTAACCGGCTGCAACAGCTCGCGAAAGGCCTTCGGGGTCATCGAAACGTCTCCCGCTTCAAGGTGCCGGCGGCGGCTCCCGGTCGGTCGGGATGCCAGTCAAGTGACGATACACCGCCACGGCCCGATTGATATAGGACTGGACCGCGCCCAGAAAGGCGAAGGACCATTTCACTCGGGCCCGTGCCAGGCTGTAGTAGCGCCAGCGGTCCCCTTCCTCTCGCTCCAGATAGTAGAGGAACTGGTGACCACCCGGATCGAACAGGGGCAAGAGGAGCCAGCTTATCGAGCCCGTGTTCTCGACGGCGATGACCAACCGATCCGGCGCCCGCTCGACGATGCGTATCCGATAGACGACATCGCCGGCCGGCGTGTTCTCGATCTGGCGGAAATAGAGGGGCTTGCCCACCGGCATCTCGGCCAGGCTGAAATCGACACGACGCTTCTCGCCGTCGGGCCCCTCGACCGCGTAGGCCCGCTCAACGAGGTCGTTCCAGCGGCCCCGGGTCACGGACCAGTATCGGATCGTCTCGAAGCCCGATATGGCGCCCATGCGGCGCAACAGGTCGTCGCCGTCGCCGTCGTGGCGAAAGCGCCCCGCGGTCGCGATCAGAACCGTGAATCGGTCACCGGTCCAGCCGGTGCAGGCGGGCGGCGTCCAGCCGGCCTCGCCCGCCTCGTGGAACCAGACGACGACCTCGGGCGTACCGATCGTCGTGGCATGAGGCGGATGGGCGGGGCCGGCGCAGGGCGGCGATGGCCGGTCGGCGCGCGGCTCGGCGAGCGCCTGGCCGCCGACGATCCCGGCCAGGGTCACGGCGACGGCAAGCCGCCTCAGCCCAGCCAAAGGCCGCCCGTGACGTTGATCGCCTGGCCCGTCATGTAGGCGGCGTCGTCGGAGGCGAGGAAGGCGGCGACCCGGGCCACGTCTTCGGGCCGGCCCTGCCGGCCCATGGGAATCAGGTGCTCGCGGTCGTCCGCGGTCGGCAGTCCCAGCGCCTTGCAGAGGGCGTCCGACTCGGCCCGCATCTGGGTCTCGCCGATGGTCCCCGGGCAGATCGCATTGACCCGAATGCCCTTGGCCGCGATCTCCATGGCGAGCGATTGGGTCAGGCCGACGACGCCGAACTTGGAAGCGCAATAGGCGGCGGCGTTGGCCTGGCCGCGCTTGCCGAACCAGGAGGCCATGTTGAGGATCGCGCCCCCGCCCGCGGCGATCATGCGGGGCATGACGGCGCGGCAGCCGTTGAAGGTGCCGGTGAGGTTGACGTCGATGACCCGGCGCCAGTCGGCCTCGCTGGTCTCGGCCACCGGGCCGATCGCGATCGTGCCGGCGTTGTTGACCATGATGTCGGGGCCGCCGAGGGCGCCCGCCACCCGCTCGACGGCAGTCATTAAGCCCTCAAAATCCAAGACGTCGACGACTTCGGCCACGGTCTCGCCGCCGAGGGCGGTCGCTGCCTCCCGGAGTTGTTCGCCGTCGATGTCGAAGAGCGCCAGCCTGACGCCCTCCTCGGCGAAGCGTTCGGCGATGGCGCGGCCGATGCCCTGGGCCGCGCCGGTAATGATGGCGGTCTTGCCGCTCAGTCCTCGCATCCCTGCCTCGTTCAGTTTGCCCCGGCAGCGCTTCTGGCCGCCAAGCGGCCGGAAACGAAAGCCCAGCCGAGATGATGGCCGTGACCGTCCAGGATCAGGCCGCCCTGGCCGGCGGAGCCAGCCGCGTAAAGCCCGGGGATCGGCCGACCCTCGCCGTCCAACACGCGGAGGGCGGTGTCGACGCCGAGGCCGCCCTCGGTGAACATGATCCAAGGCTTGGCCGGCCCCAGGGCATGGAACGGCGCCTGCTCTATTTGGCTCCCGCCGGCGGCGTTGTGCTCGCGGACGGTCTCGGTCAGGGCCGCGCCATCGATGCCGAGCCGCGCCGCCAAGGCCTCGATGCTGGGCGCCGAGCGGGTGATGTCCTTGCGGTTGCGGCGATAGTCGGCGAAGTAGGCGTAGGCGAGGCCGGGCGCGGTGGAGATGTAGTGCGGCCAGGCGGAGAACGTCTCCGCCACCCGGTCGTCGAGCAGGAAGTAGGCGACCTTGCCGGGCTGCCGGGCCATCGCGAAGGCCGGGTCCTCGCCCGCCTCGACGAAGCGCCGACCCTCGGCGTTGACCAGGATGGCGCCTTCGTCCAAGAGCGTCGGGTTGGGCGCCAGATGGGTGGTCACGAACATCATCAGGAAGGGCCGCAAGATCGGCGCCGGCATATACTTCAGGCTCCACAGCACCAGGCGGGCGAAGGCCGGGCTCGGCGGCAGCCGGTCGAGGAGGTTGCGGCCCTCCGGTGCAATGAAGCGGATTTCCGGGCCCCAGACCAGATCGGCGTTGACGATGCCGGCGCCGACCTCGCTGCCGAGCCGCTGACCGTCGCCGGTGCTGTCGGGGTTGGCGGCATCGATCTCCCAGAGCGCTTCCGCCAGATGCTGGCGCCGCAAAGCCTCGCTGCCGCTGAAATCGCCGGTCGTCAGGATCACCCCCCGTCGCGCCTCGAAGCGACGCTGACCACCTCCCGAGCTCGCCTCGACGGCGACGATCCGCCCGCCCTCGGGAACCAGGCCGCTCGCCGCCGTACCGACGAAGATCCGCACGCCGGCCTGGCGCGCCCGTTTCGCCAACAGGCGCACCAGGGCTCGTGAGTTCGGCAGCACGTTGTGCATTCTCGGCACCCGGTGCGGCGGTTCGGGCATCGGGCCGAAGAAGACGACGCCCAATTTCTCCAGGAAGACAATGGTCTCGGCCGAGGCCTCGACCAGGAGGCGGCGCAGCTCGGGGTTGTCGCGCGCGACCCTGGGGCCGGCGAACTTGGCCATGTCCTCGAAATGTGCCTCGACGGTGTCGTCGATACCGGCAGCGGCCTGCAGGCGTGTGCCGCTGGCGGTGATCGATCCGACCGAGCGCGCCGTCGTGCCGCCGATCTCGGCCGCGCGCTCCAACAGGGCGACGGAGCGGCCGAGCTCGGCCGCCGTGATCGCGGCAGCGAAACCGGCGCCACCGGCGCCGACGACGACGATGTCGAACGTTTCTGGATCGGCGGCCATTACTCGTTCACGCAATTGCCGGCCAATGCGCACCCACGTGGCGGGTCTCGACGGCCGGCCGGGGCCAGTTTGCCGCCATGAGGAGGCCCGGGCAAGCCCGCGCCGTCGCTATCGGGCGACGACGCGCTTTGGATCAGAAACATTGTCCTTTGCGCTCGAAAGCGTCAAAGTAGGGTACGATTCGGTATTGTACCGGTTTACGGTGCATGAGAGCGAATTGGGTAGCGAAGCATGTCCGATAGCGTCGGTGATTTCGGGCCCGAGGACGACCAGACGACGATTGAACGCCGTCTGCGCCGCTGGAGCGTCGATTTCGAGACTACATTGAGCATCGCCGGTGCCCGGATGACCTGCCGAACGGTCGATTTGTCGCCGAACGGCGCCTGCGTCGTGATTTCGGATCCGCATTATCTGGTCTCTGGCGACCAGTTGCTGTTCGAATTGCCGGGCTACGGCGGGATCGAGGCCGAGGTCCGTTACAAGGGCGAGGGTTTTCTGGGCTTGATGTTGCTGCATGACGATGCCGGCGAGGTCGCGCTGGCCCGCTATCTGGTCGACGTCGAGCAGAGCCGGCGACCGCCGCGCGACGACGTCGGGGCGGCGGTGCGGCTGACCGCGGGCGGCATCGAAACCACCTGTATCGTCGAGGACATCTCGCGGATCGGGGCCCGGGTTCTGGTCGACGACATCAGGCTCTTCACCATCGACCAGGAGGTCTCGATCGAGATCGAGGGCATCGGCCCGATCGCAGCCGCCGTGCAGCAACTCGGGGACCGGGAGATCGGCCTCATTTTCTTGCAGCAGCTCGCGGGCGAGCCGGTGCTCGACGTGCCCGCCGCCGGAGGCCGTCGCGGCACGGGCTAACGATCGTCGTGCATCGACGCCGACGCCACTCATTGACATCGCGCAATGCCCGAAGCGGGCGAAGAACCGAGGATGCGACTTTGTTGGCCTTCTGGCTAGGAAGATGCATAACCGGTTGTCCGAAGGATCGCTTCGACGCGTCGCCGTCAGCATGATCGAGGAGTTCGGCGCCGATGCGGAGTCGGAAGTGGAGGCGCGCATCGCCCGCGCCGTGAGCCAGAACTTGTCTGCGAGCGCGGAATCCTGGCGAACCGTGAAGCAACTGCTGCCGGAGCTCCGTCGGGACCGAGCCGACGGCGGCTAACGGCATTTTCGCCTTACGTCGACTCGTCAGGCCATCCACTCCCCCGTCCCAACCACCCGTAAATGGTACCCTTGGGGTGAAAGGACCGCGGAGTGGGTGGTTCAGCCATTCTCGAAAACGGTCTGGCGTCGGCACAACCGATCCTGGTCCGCGCATCGGGGCGACAGCAGCCGTGAATCCAACCTATGATGCGGCATGATCGAGGAATCGAGCCTTTCGCCGGCGACCGCCGCCGCCGCCTTGGCATCCGCCGACGCGCTGATCGCAATTCTCGACGCCGAGGGACGGGTCGTCTTCTTCAACAACGCCTGCGAGCGACTGACCGGCTATGGCGAGGCGGAGATCCGCGGCCGACGCCTCTGGGACGTGTTGATGGACGGGACCGAGGCCGCCGAGGCGACGGCGGTCTTCGAGAGCCTGACGCGAGACCGCCGCCCGAGCCGCCAAAGGATGCGCTGGCGAAGCAAGGATGGCCGCGACAGTTTGATCGAGTGGTCGAATGCCGTCGTCGCCGGCGACGGCGGCGTCAGCCACGTCGTCGGCACCGGCTTCGACGTGGGCGATTGGCAGGCGACGGCAGAAACCCTGCAGCAGCGCGAAGCCTTTCTGCGCTCGATCATCGAGACCGCGGTCGACGGCGTCATCACCATAGACGAGAGCGGCCGGGTGCAGTCCTTCTCGCCCGCCGCCGAGCGGCTTTTCGGCTATTCGGCGGATGATATCGTCGGCCGCAACGTCAACCTGCTGATGCCCGAGACCGAGCAGGACGAGCACGACTTCTACCTGGCCCGCTACGCCGATACCGGAGACAAGCGGATCATCGGCGCCGGCCGCGAGCTGATGGCCGTGCGCAAGGACGGGACGACCTTTCCGATCGATCTCGCGGTCAGCGAGTTCTCCGTCGAGGGCCGGCGGATGTTCACCGGCATCGTCCGCGACATCACCGACCGCCGCCGCACCCTGACGGCCCTGCACGAGAGCCAACAGCGGCTCCGAGAGCTCGCCGAGTCCGCATCCGACTGGTTTTGGGAGACCGACCGGAACGACCGTTTGATCTTCGTCTCGAGCCGGCTCGAAGAGCTCTTCGGCGTGCCGGTGGCGGAGGAGATCGGCAAGTTCCGGCTCGATGGCGCCTTGGCTGAGGATTCCGACGATTGGCGGGCGCACCTCGACGACATCGACGCCCGACGACCGTTTCGCGACTTCCGCTACACCCGGAGCGATTCCGAGGGCCGCTTGCATCACGTGCGCCTCAGCGGCCGGCCCCGCCTCGACGAAAGCGGCGCTTTCCTCGGCTATCGCGGCGTGGGGTCGGACGTGACGGCTGGCGTCGAGTCCGAGCGGGCCGCGCGTCGCGCCGCCGAAGAGCTGCAGCAGGCGCAGAAAATGGAGGCGATCGGGCAACTCACCGGCGGCATCGCGCACGATTTCAACAACCTTCTGACGGTGATCTTCGGCAATCTGGAAATGCTGGAATTGGAGTTGGAAGGCGATTCCCAACGGTTCCTCATCACCGAGGCCCTGGAAGCGGCGGAGCTTGGCGCCGAGCTGACCGACCGTCTCTTGGCCTTTGCCAGACGCCAACCGCTGGAGCCGAAGCTCCTGAACCTCAACGACATGGTCGACGGCATGCGGGACCTCTTGGCGAGATCGCTGCCGGAATCGATCCAAATCGTGGCCGAGCTCGCCGATCTCCCCTGCCGGACCCGGGTCGACCCCGGTCAGGCCGAGAACGCCATCCTCAATCTCGCAATCAATGCCCGTGACGCGATGCCGGACGGCGGCACGATCCGGTTGACGACCACACACCTCGCGGTCGACGGCGATTACGACGCCCACCATCCCGACCTGACGGCCGGCGACTATGTCGTGCTGTCGATCGCCGATGATGGCACCGGCATGTCTGCGGAGGTGCTGGAACGGGCTTTCGAACCGTTCTTCACCACCAAGGACGCCGGTGCCGGCACCGGTTTGGGCCTCAGCACGATCTTCGGCTTCGCCAAGCAGTCCGGCGGCCTGGCGCGGATCGAGAGCGCCCCCGGCGCCGGCACCACGGTCTGGGTCTATCTACCGGCGGCCGAAGGCAGCCGCGAGGCGGCGGCGACCCGATCGCGGGCCCTGGCGGAAACCGGTGGAGAGGGCGAGACGGTGCTGGTGGTCGAGGACGACGAGCGGGTGCGCCGGATCACGGTCAAACGCCTGGAAGAACTCGGCTACCAGGTCGTCGTCGCCGATTCCGGACCGCGTGCCATGGAGGTGATGGAGGCCTCGCCCGACGTCGAGCTCTTGTTCTCGGATTTCGTCATGCCCGGCGGCATGACAGGGGCGGACCTGGCCGACCGTCTGAAGCGACGCCATCCCGGCCTCAAGGTGCTGTTGACCTCGGGCTACGCCGACCCCGACAAGCTCGCCCGCGAGACGCCGGAGGGCGAGGTCTCGCTGCTGCGCAAGCCCTACAGTCTGCGCCAACTGGCCGCAGCACTCCGAGACGCGATCGAAGGCTAGTCAACCGGCGAGGCGCTTCAGCTTCTCGCGGGCGCGGGCACGATGGGTGTCGTTGACGTGGCCACCGACGGACCTGAGCGCCGTGACGACGACGGCGGCATCGTCGGTGAAACCGAAGGTGACGATGAAGTCGGGCAGCAGGTCCGCCGGCAGCACGAAATAGGCGACCGCACCCATCAACACCGCCTTGACGTAGGCGGGCGTCTCGGCGTCGACGGCGCAGTAATAGGCCGCCACCAAGTCATCGGCGAAGGGAATCCGCGCCAGGCAGCGGCGCAGCTTGCGCCAGAATTTCCTGCGCACGCGGACCTCGTCGCGCTCCAACGCAGCGGTGTCGTAGACCGTGATGTCCTTGCCGGCCATGCGTTCCATATGGGGCGGGAGCTGCTCGGTCGCAACCGGCGCCCCGATCTGCTATGAGGCAGCCGAGCAGCAATCGAACGCGGATTCGGTAAGGGAGGAGACGAAAAATGCAGATCGACGGCAACGTAGCCTATGTCACCGGAGGCGCCTCGGGCCTGGGCGAGGGCACGGCGCGAGAGCTGGCCGGCGCCGGCGCCAAGGTGGCGATCTTGGACCTGCAGCGCGAGCGGGGCGAGGCCGTGGCGGCCGAGCTCGGCGGCATCTTCGCCGAGTGCGACGTCGCCGACGAGGCCAAGACGCAAGCCGCCATCGCCGTCGCCAAGGAAGCGGTGGGGCCGCCGCGCATCCTCATCAACTGCGCCGGCATCGGCCCGGCGTCGAAGACGGTCAGCCGCGGCGAACCGCATTCGCTCGAGCTCTTCAACAAGGTGATCCAGGTGAACCTGGTGGGCACCTTCAACGCCACCCGCCTGGCCGCGGTGGAGATGATCGGCCTCGAGCCGCTGGCCGACGGCGAGCGCGGCGTCATCATCAACACCGCCTCGGTCGCCGCCTATGACGGCCAAATCGGCCAGGTCGCCTACAGCGCCTCCAAGGGCGGCATCGTCGGCATGACGCTGCCGATCGCCCGCGACCTCGCCGACAAGGGGGTGCGTGTCGTTACCATCGCGCCCGGCATCTTCCAGACGCCGCTCCTGGACACGCTGCCCGACAAGGTCAAGCAGGCGCTGGCCGCCGCCGTCCCCTTTCCGCAGAAGCTGGGAACGGCGGCAGAGTACGCGGCGCTCGCCCGTCACATCGTCGAGAACGTGATGTTGAACGGCGAGAGCATCCGCCTCGACGGCGCCATCCGCATGGCGCCCCGCTAGATCGGGCGTTGGTTCGACTAGCGTCGATTGACCGGGCCACCCGCTCCCCCGGCCCAACCACCCAATAGATGGTACCCGCGGGGTGGTTGGGCCGGGGGAGCGGGTGGTTCCGCCAACTTCGAAAACAACCCCAGCTAGCCGACGCATGCGTCGATGGCGCGGGCGAGGGCGATATCGCGCTCGCTGAGGCCCCCGGCGTCGTGCGTCGTGAGGGTGATCTCGACGCGGTTGTAGACGTTGCGCCATTCGGGATGGTGGTCCATCCGCTCGGCCCGAAGGGCGACCCGGGTCATGAAGGCGAAGGCTTGGGCGAAGTCGTCGAAGACGAAGGCCTTCCCAATCGCGTTGCGGCCGGCAACCTCGCCCCAGCCGGCGAGGCCCGCCAGCGCCTGGGCTCGTGCCTCGCCGGTCAGTTGCGTCACCATGCCACACCACCCCTTTTCGCCCGTCCCTCCGCGCCGATGATACGCCCTTCGGCGCCGCTTGGCGCGCTTCGCGGCCCGCGTTAAGGTCGGCCGATGCGGCGAGACCTCCAGCAAGCACCGAGCCTCGGCGACATCGAGGCGATGGCGCGCCGGGCCCACGCGACCATACCCGAGCCCCTGCGCGCCCGCATCGCCGAGGTGCCGATCAGGGTGCAGGACTTCCCCGATGCCGAAACCGTGCGCGAGCTGGCGCTGGAGAGCGCGTTCGACCTTCTGGGGCTCTATCAGGGCGTCGGCCTCGAGCGCCGCGAGGCCAGCGACTTCGCCCAGGACGTCGACATGATCTTTCTCTATCGCCGGCCGATCCTGGACTACTGGTGCGATAGCGGCGACGCCCTGGAGGACATCGTGCGCCACGTCCTGATCCACGAGGTCGGCCATCATTTCGGCCTCTCGGATGCGGATATGGAGGCACTCGAGGCCGCCGCCGAGACGCCGTCCCCGGTCGGTGCCACCAACCACTGAAAGAGGGAGAGCGATGGCGACCAAGCCCCTGAAGCCGAGAGCGCTCTACCGTACCTCGCCGGTCGCCTCGCTGCCCTTCCGCAGTACCGACGACTTGGCCGACCTTGACGTCGCGCTGGGCCAAGAGCGCGCCGTCGAGGCGCTCGAGTTCGGCATCGGCATGCGCCAGGACGGCTACAACCTCTATGTCCTGGGGCCGTCGGGAACGGGACGTCATGCCCTCGTTCGCCAGGTCCTGAAGACCCGAGCGCGCGCCGAATCGACACCCACGGATTGGGTCTACGTCGACAATTTCGAGATCCCACACCGGCCCCGTGCCATAGATCTGCCCCGGGGTCGTGCCCTCGCCTTCAGCCATGACATGGATCGGATGATCGGCGAACTGCAGGCCGCCCTGCCGGCGATCTTCGAGAGCGACGAGTTCCGCACCCGGCGCCAAGCCATCGACGAGGAGTTCAAGGAGCGCCAGGAGCAGACCTTCCAGGCAGTGCAGGAGGAAGCGCAGAAGCGCGACCTGGCGCTGATCCGCACGCCGACCGGATTGGCCCTGGCACCGATGCAAGCCGGCGAGGTGATGGCGCCCGAGGCCTTCAACAAACTGCCCGAGCCGGTGCGCAAGAAGATCGAGGCCGACATCAACGAGCTTCAGTCGAAGCTGATGGAGACGGTGCAGAAACTCCCCGATTGGGAGGCGGAGCGCCGCCACCGGGTCCGCGAGCTGACCCGGGAAGTGACCCGCCTGGCGGTCGCCAACCTGATCGCGGCTTTGAAGCGAAATTATGCCGACCTGCCCAAGGTGAGCGCCTATCTCGAAGAGGTCGCGCACGACATCGCCGAGAACGTCGACAACTTCCTGCCGCAGGAGCGTGCCGGCCCGGCCGAGATGCTGGCCGGCATGGCCATGCGCCAGGACACGGCGCGGGCCGGTGCCCTGAAGCGCTACAAGGTCAACGTCATGGTCGGCGACGGCAGCAGCGAGGGCGCCGCCGTCGTCACCGAGGACCTGCCGACGCAGCCGAACCTGATCGGCCGGGTCGAGTACATGCAAGAGCTCGGCGCCCTGAAGACCGACTTCACCCAGATCAAGCCGGGGGCCCTGCACCGGGCCAACGGCGGCTACCTGGTGCTCGATGCCCTCAAGGTCTTGCAACAGCCGGCCGCCTGGGAGGCCCTGAAGCGGGCCATTCAGGGCCGCGCCATCAAGATCGAATCGCCGGCCCAGATGATGGGCCTGGTCAGCACCGTCTCGCTGGACCCAGAGCCGATCCCGCTCGACGTCAAGGTGGTGCTGATCGGCGACCGCCAGCTCTATTACCTGCTCTGCCGCGCCGACCCCGACTTCACGCACCTCTTCAAGGTGGCGGTCGATTTCGAGGAGGAGCTGCCGCGCACTGACGAGACCGCGCTCGCCTTCGCCCGGCTGATCGCCACCCAGGCGCGCCGTTTCGAGCTCAAGCCGCTGGCCCGGCCGGCGGTGGCGCGGATCATCGAGCACGCCTCGCGCCTTGCCGGCGATTCGGAGCGGCTGTCGCTGGAGACCGGGCGGATCGACGATCTATTACGTGAATCGGACCACTTCGCGGCCGAGGCGGGGCGCCGAATTATCCAGGCCGAGGACGTCGAGACCGCCATTCGAGGCCAGATCCGCCGTGCCGATCGAATTCGCGAGCGCTCGCAGGAGATGATCCTGCGCGAGACCGTGCTGATCGACACCGTCGGCCGCGAGGTCGGCCAGATCAACGGCCTCGCGGTGCTGCAAATCGGCAACTTCGCCTTCGGCCGGCCGAACCGGATCACCGCCCGGGTGCGCATGGGCACGGGCGAGGTCGTCGATATCGAACGCCGGGTCGACCTCGGCGGCCCGCTGCACAGCAAGGGCGTGCTGATCCTGTCTTCGTTCCTGGGCGCCCGCTTCGCCACCGACCATCCACTGTCGCTCTGGGCGAGCCTGGTCTTCGAGCAGTCCTATTCCGGCGTCGACGGCGACAGCGCCTCCTCGGCCGAGCTTTACACCCTATTGTCGGCCTTGGCCGAGCTGCCGATCCGTCAGGGCCTGGCCGTCACCGGCTCGGTCAACCAGTTGGGTCAGGTGCAGGCGATCGGCGGCGTCAACGAGAAAATCGAGGGCTTCTTCGACATCTGCACGAGCCGCGGCCTCAGCGGTGAGCAGGGGGTGCTGATCCCGGAGGCCAACGTCAAGCACCTGATGCTGAAGCGCGAGGTCGTGGAGGCGGTGCGCCAGGGCCGCTTCCAGGTCTACCCGATCGCTACCATCGACCAGGGAATCGAGCTCCTGACCGGGACCCGGGCCGGCAATCGCCGCAAGGACGGCAGCTACGCGCCCGGCACCGTCAACCGCTTGGTCCAGGACCGGCTTCTTGATTTCGCCGACAAGCGCCGCAGCTTCGGCCGCCGCTCCGGCAACGACGGCAACCGCGAGGCGGCCGGCAAGTCGGGCGACGCCGAGGAGAAGACGGAATGATCGCCGGCGGCCCCAGGCGGCGACGCGTGCTGGTGGCGCTCGACGCCGGTCCCGGATCGCGGGAATCGCTGCGCCGCGCCGCCGAGTTGGCCGACGAGATGGGGGCCGAGCTCTCCGCGCTCTTCGTCGAGGATGCCAACCTCTTCCGCCTGGCCGGCCTGCCGGCAGCCGAGATCGCGCTCGGCAGCGGCGCCCGACGCCCCTTCGAGACCCGGACACTGGAGCGCGAGCTGCGCGCCCGGGCCGCTGAGGCGAGGGCGGAGTTGGAGGAGATCGCCCGAGCGCGACAATTGGCCTGGTCGTTCCAGGTCTGGCGCGGACAGATGCGCGAGGCCCTGAAGGA
>JASLMY010000064.1 GCA_030746295.1 Alphaproteobacteria bacterium
GGGGTGGCCACCCCGCTCACGGCATCCCGATCCTCACGGGACGCTCGATCATAGGCAATCGCAAACAGACAATCGCGCGAGGCTTCTGCATATGCGGTATTTCCTGGCAGCAAGCGAAGGCTCTCGATTACGGCGGCGCCTGCTGCGTTGAAGGATCGTAGCCGTATTCACCACGCCCGCCGCCGATTGCGAGCGCTCCCCGGGACAGGGTTCCGGCGACCATTGCGTTTCAGGAGCCGAACATGAGCATTGCAGGGCGGATTGCTTGGCTCGTCATTCTGTGCACGGGCTTGTTGGTTTCCGAGCCGGCCGGCGCCGCCTGCAGCAAGTCCGGAGAAGAGTTCAAAAGCCCTGAATGGGCACGCCTAGATCGCCAGTACCGGGAAGGCACGGACTTCAGTGGCGTGAACAACGACGACGAGGAGGCCGTCTACGCACGCGCGGCGCGATACGGGTATCTGCTTGGCCGTCAGGCCCGGTACATCGGGGACAGTGCCGAGCGCGACGGCATGTTCACCTGCTTCCGCGAGGGCATGGAAAAAAACGTGCTGCTTGTCGGGGCGGCAAGGGGTGTGGATTTTGATCCCGTTTATACGGACAGGCTCTTTCAATCTGCGTTGCTGGGGAACCTCGACGACGCTCAATTCGCGCGTTACGGCATAGACACGAAGAAGCACTATCCATCCATCTTCGAAGCCGACTGGTCCGGGCGATGGGACGTTACCTTCGTTGGCCCTAAGATGCCCGGCAAACGAATTCCCTTGAGAACAGATATCACTTTCTCTTTTCGGCAGAGAGGAGACGGCACTTGGCTTGTCGAAATGGGCTCGGCGCGCGATATGCGAGGACCTTATCCGGCGCGCACCGACGGTGGGGTCATTTCGTTTGAATTGCCGAAAGCGCAGACCATGCACTTCAAATTTCGGCTCTCGCAGGACAGCGACACATCGTGCAGGGGCAAGATGACCACAATCAGCGTCAAGGGAGGGAATGTCACGGATTGGATCGGCACCGGTGAGCGACGGTAGCTCCTGTTTCCAAAGGACGAGAAGAACTGGCAGACGACGCGTCCTGTGCCGACATCCGACGTGGACGCCGTCAACGGTCGGCGCGATCGACGGAAAGCCGTAGGGTTTGTCTTGGGTCTTCGACGTGACACGCCAAGGCGGTGCTTCGGGGGCGCACATCGTTTGGTCATGAGCTCCCTTTTGGCAGCTGCCTAATGAAGCACCTGTGATCGGGGCCGAAGCCGACCTCGGAAGCCGAGACCAGATGTCGGCCGAGCCGAGCCTCCCCTTTCTTCGCCGCGCCTCAGGCGACATACTGGGGCGAGGACGCCGCTTGAGAGGCGGAGAGGGTGCCATGGAATATCGCAGGCTCGGCAGGAGCGGGCTCGGGGTCTCGCCCTTGTGCCTGGGCGCGATGATGTTCGGCGGGGAAACCGATGCCGAGACCTCCGGGCGCATCATCTCTTCGGCGCGCGATGCGGGCGTCAACTTCCTCGACACCGCGGATGCCTACAACCGCGGCGTCTCGGAGGAGGTGGTCGGCAAGGCCATCGCCGGGGATCGCGACTGGTGGGTGCTGGCGACCAAGCTCGCCAACCCCATGGGCGAAGGTCCGAACCGCCGCGGCCTCTCGCGCAAGTGGGTGCTGGCGGCGGCCGAGGCGAGCCTCCGCCGCCTCGGCACCGACTACATCGATATCTACTACCTGCACAAGGAAGACCACGAGACCCCCTTGGAGGAGACGGTGCGGGCGCTGGCCGACCTCGTCCATCAGGGCAAGATCCGCTACTTCGGGGTCTCCAACTACCGGGTCTGGCGGCTGGCCGAGATCTGTCGCATCGCCGACGCGCTGGGCATCGACCGGCCGGTGGTGAGTCAGCCCTACTACAACGCCATGAACCGGATGCCCGAGAGCGAGCACCTGCCGGCCTGCGCCCATTTCGGCCTCGGCGTCGTGCCCTATAGTCCCCTGGCCCGCGGCGTCCTGACCGGGAAATACGACCCCGACACGGGCCCGCCCGCCGAGAGCCGGGCCGGGCGCGAGGACCGGCGCATGATGCAGACCGAGTGGCGGCGTGAAAGCTTGGCAATGGCACGCCAGATCAAGGCACACGCCGAGGCCCGCGGCATCACCGCCGGCCAGTTCGCGGTCGCCTGGGTCCTGAACAACGGTCTCGTCAGCGCCGCCATCGCCGGCCCCCGGACGGAAGCGCAGTGGCATGACTATCTCGGTTCGCTCGACTATACCTTCACGCCCGAGGACGAGGCGCTGATCGACGGCCTGGTCGCCCCCGGTCATCCCTCGACGCCGGGCTACAATGATCCGGCCTATCCGCTCGAGGGCCGTCGGCCCCGAACGGCGGGCGGAATTACCACGACGAGGAGCTGACATGGTTGCCAATCTTGAACTGGTGAGCGGCGGCAACGGCGTCACCGCGGTGCCGCTGGGCGAGGACTGGGCCGAGATCCGCGAGGGCGTGCGCAAGGTCTGCGAGCCCTTTACAGGCGAGTACTGGCGCGACAAGGACGAGAAGTCGGAATACCCGCACGAGTTCGTCGAGACCCTGGCCGAGGCCGGCTATCTGGCGGCCCTGATCCCCGAGGATTACGGCGGCGCCGGCCTGCCCGTGCGGGCAGCCTCGGTGATCCTGGAGGAAATCCACCACTCAGGCTGCTCGGCCGGTGCCTGCCACGCCCAGATGTACATCATGGGAACGCTTCTGCGGCACGGCAGCGAAGAGCAGAAACGCCGCTATCTGCCCGACATCGCCACCGGCAAGGTGCGCCTTCAGGCCTTCGGCGTCTCCGAGCCCACCACCGGCACCGACACGACGCAGCTCAAGACCCGCGCTGTCCGCCGCGGCGACGTCTACGTCGTCAACGGGCAGAAGATCTGGACCTCCAGAGCGCTCCAATCCGACCTGATGCTGCTGCTGGCCCGGACCACGCCGGCCGATCAGGTGCGCCGGCGCACCGACGGCATCTCGGTCTTCCTGGTCGACCTCCGCGAGGCCAAGGGCAACGGCATCGAGATCACCCCGATCCCAACGATGATCAACCACTCCACCAACCAGGTCTTCATGGAC
The DNA here is from genome assembly GCA_030746295.1 of Alphaproteobacteria bacterium. Next base: position 3,095 of record JASLMY010000064.1, read on the forward strand.
GACATGGAGGTGCCGGTCGAGAACCTGATCGGCGAGGAAGGCAAGGGCTTCCGCTACATCCTAGACGGCATGAACGCCGAGCGCGTGCTGGTCGCGGCGGAGGCGATCGGCGATGCCCGCTGGTTCATCGAGAAGGCCACGGCATACGCCAACGAGCGGGTCGTCTTCGGCGCCCCGATCGGCCGCAACCAGGGCGTCCAGTTCCCGATCGCGCGCGCCTATGCGCAGACGCAAGCCGCCGACATGATGGTGCGCCGGGCCGCTGCCCTCTTCGACGACGGCAAGGACTGCGGCGCGGACGCCAACATGGCCAAGATGTTGGCTTCGGAAGCGGTCTGGGCCGCGGGCGATACCTGCATGCAGACCTTCGGCGGCTTCGCCTACGCCCGCGAGTACGACATCGAGCGCAAGTGGCGCGAATGCCGCATCTTCCAGACAGCGCCGGTCTCCACCAACCTGATCCTGGCCTATATCGCCCAGCACGTCCTGGGCCTGCCGCGGTCGTACTGAGGCGGTCGCATGGACCTGGGTCTGAAAGACAAGCGCGCCCTGGTGCTGGCTTCCACCAGCGGCCTGGGCCTCGCCACCGCGACCTCGCTCGCCGCCGAAGGTGCCCGGGTCGCGATCGGCTCGCGCCGCTCGGAGGCGATCGCGGCAGCCGGCCACACCATCCATGAGGCGACCGGAGCCGAGATCATCGGCAACGTCGTCGACCTCGCCGACGCCGTCAGCGTCGATGCCATGATCGAGTCGGTGTTGGACGACTTCGGCGGCGTCGACATCCTGGTCAACAACACCGGCGGCCCGCCGGCGGCCCGCGCCACCCAGATCGGGCAGGACGATTGGCGGCAATGGTTCGAGACCATGGTGATGAGCCTGGCCCGCGTCACCGGCCGCGTGCTGCCGGGCATGCGCGAGCGGGAATGGGGTCGCATTCTCACCATCACCTCGAACGCGGCCCTGCAGCCGGTCGGCGACTTGGCGCTGTCGACGGCGCTCCGCGCCTCGCTGCATGCCTGGAACAAGACGCTCGCCGACGAGGTGGCCGCCGACGGCGTCACCTGCAACGTCCTGGTGCCGGGCCGGATTCACACCGACCGGGTCGACGCGCTCGACGAGGCCCGCGCCGACGCCGAGGGCCTGGACGTGGAAGACGTGGTGGAGGAGAGCCTGGCCGGCATCCCGGCCGGCCGCTACGGCCGCGTCGAGGAGTTCGCCGACGTCGCCTGCTTCCTCGCCAGCGCGCGCGCCTCCTACGTCACCGGCAGCATCGTCCGCATCGACGGCGGCCTGATCCGCGGGATCTGAGGCTCACGCCGTCGCCGCCTCGGCCACGGGACGGAACTCCGCCAGGGCTTCGCCGAGCAGGCCGGCGATTTCCTCGATGTCGGTCTCGGTGACGATCAACGGCGGCGAGACCAGGAACTGATCGCCGCGCACGCCGCCGAACATGCGCCTGGAATAGATGATCAGGCCGCGGTTGCGCGCCGCCTCGGTGATCGCCAGGTTGGCGTTCAGCTCCGGCGGCAGCGGCGCCCCGGTCTTCGGATCGGCGACGACGTCGAAGCCGAGCAGTAGGCCCTCGCCCTTGACCTCGCCGATAAACGAGAAATCTTCGGCCAAGGTTTCGAGACGCGCCTTCAACAGCGCGCCCATGCGCGCCGCATTGCCATAGAGGTCGTGCTCCAGGTGCTCGGCCAGCACGGCACGGCCGACGGCGCAGGCGAGCGGACTGGCGGAATAGGTGTGGCCGTGGTTGAAGCCGCCGGCCCCCTCGACCGCGTCCAAGAGGCGGGTCGAGGTCAGACAGGCGCCGAAGGGGAAGTAGCCGGCCGCCAGGCCCTTGGCCAGCGCCGCCAGGTCGGGGCGCACGTCCCAGAGCTCGGCGGCGAGGAAGCGGCCAGCGCGGCCGGCCCCGCTCATCACCTCGTCGAGAATCAACAGGACGCCATGGGTGTCGCAGATCTCGCGGACACGGCTGTAGTATGCCTTGGGCGCGGTCAGCGCCCCCGTCGCCGCCCCGCCGATGGGCTCCATGATGAAGGCGAGCACCGTCTCCGCGCCCTGCTCGACAATCTCGCGCTCCAACGCGTCGGCGAACCGAAGCGCCGCCGCCTCCTCGCTCTCGCCCTCGGGGCGGTAACGGCAGAACGGCGCCGGGATCTTCGGCTGGTTGACCAGCATCGGCGCAAAGGGCCCGAAGCCGGCCGGATCGCCCGTCAGCGACAGGGCGCCGAGCGTGGTACCGTGATAGGAGGGCATGCGGGAGATGACCTTGTAGCGCCGACCCTCGCCGACGGCGATGGCGTGCTGGCGGGCGAGCTTGATGCAGGCCTCCACCGCCTCCGAGCCGCCCGAGCAGAAGAAGACACGGTCGAGGTCCCACGGCGCTTGCTCGGCGAGTTCATGTGCCAGCCGCTCCGACGGCTCGTTCAGGAAGTGGCTCGGAAAGGCATAAGTGATCTTCGCCATCTGCTCGGCCACCGCCTCGGCGACCCGGCGGTTGCCGTGGCCGAGCGCCGTCGTCTGTGGGCCTGACGATGCGTCGATGTAGCGCCGCCCCTCCGAATCCCAGATGTGGATGCCCTCGCCCCGGTCGACCATCGGCAACTCGGGCCGAGGCCAGAAGAACATGTTGGAACGGTTGTCGCCGGCGATCGCCATGGCGCGCCTCCCGGATAAGAAGCCTGTCGTCGCCCGAGCCTCGCCCCCGAGCCGGCCGCGGTCAAGGGCGGCCGGTGGCGCCTCAGAAGAGGCCTTGGATCAAGCCGTCGTCGTCGACGTGGATGGCCTCGGCGGCGGGCACCCGCGGCAGTCCCGGCATGGTCATGATCTCGCCGCAGATGACGACCAGGAACTCGGCCCCGGCCGAGAGCCGGACCTCGCGGACCGGAATGGTGAAGCCCGAGGGGGCCCCCTTCAGGTTGGCATCGGTCGAAAAGCTGTACTGGGTTTTGGCGACACAGATCGGGAAGTGGCCGTAGCCCGTGTCCTGCAAATGCTGGAACTGGTCCTGGACCCGCTTCTCGGCGCTGATGTCGTTGGCGCCGTAGATCTGTTGCGCCACTGTCCGAACCTTTTCCCAAAGGCCCAAGTCGTCTGGATAGAGGGTCCGGAAGTCGGCGCTGCCGCCGTCCGCGAGCTCGGCCACGGTGCGGGCCAGGCCCTCGGTGCCCGCACCGCCCTCGGCCCAGTGGTTGCAAAGCTCGACACCGACACCGCGGGCCTTGCAGAAGGCCTCGATGGCGGCGACCTCGCCGTCGGTGTCGGCGGTGAAGCGGTTGATGGCGACGACCGCCGGCACGCCATAGCGGGCCAGGTTGTCGAGGTGCCGGCCCAGGTTCGCGAGCCCGGCCTCGACGGCGCCGACGTTCTCTTGGCCCAACGCGTCGCGGGCGACACCGCCGTGCATCTTCAAGGCCCGGATGGTGGCGACGATGACCACCGCGTCGGGCGCGAGGCCGGCCTTGCGACACTTGATGTCGAGGAACTTCTCGGCCCCGAGGTCGGCGCCGAAGCCGGCCTCGGTGACGACGTAGTCGGCGAGCTTCAGCGCCGCCTTGGTCGCGATCACCGAGTTGCAGCCATGGGCGATGTTGGCGAAGGGGCCGCCATGGATGAAGGCCGGGTTGTTCTCCAGGCTCTGCACCAGGTTCGGTGCCATCGCGTCCTTCAGCAACGTCGCCATCGGCCCGTCGGCCTTGAGCTCCGAGGCCAGCACCGGCTGGCGCTCGCGGGTCTGGCCGACGATGATGTTGCCGAGCCGGCGACGCAGGTCGGCATTGTCCGAGGCGAGACAGAAGATGGCCATCACTTCGGAAGCCACCGTGATATCGAAGCCGTCCTCGCGCGGGAAGCCGTTGGCGACCCCGCCCAGGTTGACGACGATGTTTCGAAGCGCCCGGTCGTTCATGTCGACGACCCGGCGCCAGCTGACGCGGCGGGCATCGAGGCCCAGCGAATTGCCCCAGTAGATGTGGTTGTCGGTCATCGCCGCCAGCAGGTTGTTGGCGGCACCGATGGCGTGGAAGTCGCCGGTGAAGTGGAGGTTGATGTCCTCCATCGGCACGACCTGGGCATAGCCGCCGCCGGCGGCCCCGCCCTTGACCCCGAAGCATGGGCCGAGGCTCGGCTCGCGCAGGCAGATCATGGCGTCCTTGCCGATCCGGTTGAGGCCGTCGCCGAGCCCGACCGTGGTCGTGGTCTTGCCTTCCCCCGCCGGCGTCGGCGTGATCGCCGTGACCAAGATCAGCTTGCCGTTCGGCCGATCGGCCAGGCTTTCCAGGTAGCCGAGGTCGACCTTGGCCTTGTCCGGGCCGTAACGGTAGAGGTGCTCGGCCGGGATGGAGAGCCGCTCGGCGATCGCCTCGATCGGCCGCAGCGTCGCCTCGCGGGCGATTTCGATATCGGATTTCACGCTCGTCTCAGTCGCCATGTTTCTTGATCCTACTCAAGTACTCGCCCCCAACCGCATATCCTCACCTCTGCGGCGCCGGTTGTGAAGGGCGGATTTGCGCCGCCTCTGCCCTCGTGCCTAGATCCGCCGGCCGGCGTCCTGCCAATAGGGATCACGAAGCCTGCGCTTGAAGATCTTGCCCGAATCCTCGCGCGGCAGGGCGTCGCGGAACTCGATCCGCCGCGGCATCTTGTAGCCGGCGAGGTGGCGGCCGAGATGCTCGCGCACCGCCGCGGCGTCCAATTGCCGGCTGCCGTCGGGCTCGATGCAGGCCATCAGCGCCTCGCCGAACTCGTCGTCGGGGATGCCGAAGACGGCGCAGTCGCGCACGCCGGCGAGCTGCACCAGCACCGCCTCGATCTCGGCCGGATAGATGTTGACGCCGCCCGAGATCACCATGTCGCGGGCCCGGTCGCAGAGGAAGAGGTAGCCGTCGGCATCGAAGTAGCCGACGTCGCCGCAGGTGACGAGGTCGCCGCGCCCGACATCGGCCCGCTCGGCCTCCCGACCCTGGTAGGTGAAATCGGGATAGGCGTCGAGGCGGCCGTAGACCTCGCCGATCTCGCCCACCGGCAGGGCCCGGCCCTGGGGATCGTGGATCTCGATCCGGGCGCCCGGCGTCGGCCGGCCGACGGTGCCGGGCTTGGCCAGAGCCTCGGCGCTGTCGTGGAAGGTCAAGGCGCCGGTCTCGGTGGCGCCGTAGTACTCGTTGATGACCGGCCCCCACCACTCGACCATTGCCCGCTTCACTTCCGCCGGGCAGGGGGCGGCGGCGTGGACGACGAAGCGCAGCGAGGAGAGGTCGTACTTGGCGCGGATCGCCGCCGGCAATTTCAATAGGCGGACGAACATCACCGGCACCATGTGGACGTGGCTGATCCGGTGCGCTTCGATCAGCCTGAGCAGGCCCTCGGCGTCGAAGCGCGGCTGCAGCACGACATGGCCGCCGTTGCGCGCCGCGCTCAGGCCATAGAGGTTCGGCGCAGAGTGATACATTGGCCCTGAGATCACGGTGCGGAGCGCTTCGCCCGCCCGCATGTCGAAGACGGTGGAGACCATCTCGGCGATCTTCGCCACCTGCACCGACGTCGCCGGCGCCCGCCGAACCCCCTTGGGCCGACCGGTGGTGCCGGAGGTGTAGATCATGCTGGAGCGGAGCGCCTTCGCCGGCGCCGTCCAGGCCGGTTGGCGAGTGAGCCAGTCGTCCCAGAGCGTCGCCCCCGGCGGCGCCACCGCGGCGGCAGGGGCGATTCCGTAGGCGTCTTGGATCTCGGGCGGGGTCGGCACCACGAAGAGCTCGATGCCCTTGGGCAGGTGTCCCTCCAAGCGCGCTACCAGGTCGGCATGGACGACGAGGACGCGGGCCTGGCAGTCGGCCAGGATGTAGCCGACCTCCTCGCCCGTGAAGTGCCAGTTGATCGGCACCGCATAGGCGCCGATCTGCACCGCGCCCAAGGCGGCCTCGAAGAAGGCGAAGTCGTTACGGAGCAACAGCGCCACGGCGTCGTTCTCGGCCAGGCCCAGGGCGTCGAAGCCGCCGGCGGCGCGGGCGACGCGGCCCTGCAGCGCCGCGTGGGAGAGGCGGCGCTGGCCGCTGACGATCATCGCTTCCATGGCTTCGTCCCCGAGCCCTCCGGCTCCGTCGGCCCGGATCGTAGCCGAAGCCGCCGACGGGCTCTAGAATGGGCCGACGAATTCCCCAACCAGGAGGACCGACGCCATGCCCGCAGCCTACATCATCGGCAACATCGACATCCAGGATATGGAGGTCTACGAGAAATACCGCGCCCAGGTGCCGGCGACGGTGGCCAAGCACGGCGGCGAATACCTGGTCCGCGGCGGCCGCAACGAGAGCCTCGAAGGGGCCGAGCCGCTGCCCCGCTTCGTGGTCCTGAAGTTCCCGAGCTACGACGACGCGCTGGCCTGGTACAACTCGGAGGAATACCAGCCCTTGGCCCAGCTCCGCCAGTCGGGCTCGACCGGCAACCTGATCGTCGTCGAGGGCGCGGAGTAGCCGGCCGTCCCCGGTCGCGGTTGCGTTCGGAGCGTTTCCGACATTCGGAAGAACCCGGGGAGGCGAGACGGAGAGCTCCCTTAAGGGTTGCTGAACAATCGGCAACCTCTCCATAATGGGATGTGGCTGGGAAGATGCCGCGGCGCATTTCGAGCCACGCGTGGGTGCCAAAGACACGGGGCCGGAGCCCGCATCGCCTATCCGGCGGTGGGGCGCGGCGGGAGAGATATGTCATGAGGCACCACGCCATGAAGGCGCGCGCGGCGGTCGTCGGCTGTGTCCTGCTCGCCGCATGCACCAATCCGCCGTCCACCGTGAAGGACGTCATCACCCTCAAGGGCGATGAGGTGCTGGCGACCAGCGCCGATCTCCGCATCGTCAACAAGGTCGGTGTCACGGGTGCCAGTGGCGGCCGCGTGCGGCCGACGCATATCGTCTGCGCCGAGCCCAGCCCGGATATCGCCAAGGCCGTCTCGGAGAGCTTCAACACCGGCGGCAGCTTCGGCGTCGCCGGGCTGCCGAGCGGTGTCAGCCCCAAGGCCGCCATCGCGCTGGCCGTGGCGCGGGCCGAGAGCGTGGCCCAGATGACCGAGCGGCTGGCCACCATCCAGCTCTTGCGCGACGGCCTCTATCGGGCCTGCGAGGCTTACGCCAACGGCGCCATCTCGGACACGGCCTACGCGGTGCTGCTGAGCCGCTACGACGACACCATGGTGACGATGCTCTTGGGCGAGCTCGCCGCCGGTCACTTCGGCGGCAAGCTGGCGGCACTCGGCACCAGGTCGAGCGGCGATGCGTCGGCCGACCTGAAGAGCAAGGTCGAGAGGCTGAGCGAGATCCTGGAAGAGCGGTCGGACGTTCCCGGCACCGGCACTGGCCCGACAGCAGGCTCGAGCGAAAGCAAGACCGAAGGCAAGGAGGACCGAAAGGCCGAGGACGAGCTTCGCGCCGCGGTGAAGAGCCTGGCGGAGGCCACCAACGTGCTGGCCGTCGAGGGTGCCGCCTTCTCGCAAAACGACAAAATCGCGGCGACTATCGCCACGATGCAGCGCAAGTTCATCGAGAACATCAACGCCGACGCCCTGGTCGTCGCCTGCATCAGCGCGCTCGACGACAGTGACGCCCGGACGGCGCTCGCGAAGTACTGTATCGACCACGACCTCCTCGGCAAGGTGATAGCGCTGCAGGGCGACATCCTGAAAGGAAAGCTCGCGCGGAGTGATCAGCTGAAGTCGACGCAGGCAGCCACCGAACTGCTTCTTGAGGACATCAAGGCGATCTTCAAACTGCGCGCCGAGCTGAATCCCGACAAGAACTGACCAGGGGCAGCTGCGGGGAACAACCGGCGACGACTGAGCCCGTGCCGCAGCTCAGGCCGGGCGAATGTAGTTGCCGTGGACCCAGCCGGTGAGGTCGGGGCGGCCGTTGGCGTCGAGGACCTCGACATGGCACCAGGCGCCGTCGCGGGCTTCGAGGTTGAGCCGGGTGCCCGGCGCCAACGGGCTCGCCGCCAGCTTCTCGTACCCGGTGCCGGGGCCCTCGCGGATGTTGAGGTGGGCCGTCGTCTCATGGAATTCGTCGGCGTCTTCCCGGCGACCGAGGACCGCGCTCTTGAACGAGTTCATAGGAAAGGCCGGGCCCGGGTCGGCCTTGCGTCCGGGCGCGATGTCGTCGTGCCCGAGGATATCGCTCAAACCGTATTTCTCGACGATCACGCCGGCGACCTCGGTCGCCACTGCCAGCTGCTCGACCGTGTAGAGGTGCCAGCCGCGGACCCGGCTCTCGTGCTTGTGCGCTGCCTCCAGGACGTCGTCGCTCGGATAGGCACGGCCGAACCAGGAACGCCATTCGCTACCCTGCCGCTCGAGACGGCCGGCGTTGTCCAACTCGATGCCGATCGAATGCGCGTTGAGCCCTCTGAGGTCGTGCCAGCGGCTCCGGCCCGCGTGCCAGGCGATCCGATTGAAGGGCACCAGTTGGGTGACGGCGCCGTCGCGGGCGATCACCAGATGGGCCGAGGCCCGGCTCGCCGGGTTGGTGAGCGTGGCGATGGCGCCGGCAGCACTGCTGCCGGCGGTGTAGTGCATGACGAGGTATCGCGCCGCCAGGCCGCCGCTCTGGTTCGGACTCCGCTCGAAGGCGACGGCGGCACCGTCATCCCCCTGCAACCGGTGCTGCACGATCTTCATTACGCCCTCCTGCGCGGCGTCTCCGACTCGTCGTCGACCGGAGATCGCCAAGCGCTGCTTTGAAGGCACCCCAAGGTGGCGAAAAGGTTAGCGAGATGCGGCAGCCGGGGCAACAATCGGCTGTGTCGCGGGGAAAGGTCCTGGCGAACGCCTAATCTTCGGTCGCCTCGCCCTCGCCGGCCGCCGCCCGGTTCGCCGTCCAGTCGGCGACGTCGAAGTATTTGGGGCGGCCGTGGCTCCAGACGTCGCCCCACATCTGCTGGCCGCCGTCGATGGCCAGGACCTCGCCGTTGATGAACTTGCCCGAAGGGGCGGCCAGGTAGACGCAGGCCTCGGCCACGTCCTGGACGTCGCCGGCGTGTAGCATCGGGTTCGAATAGGTGTACATCTCGGCCGCCAGCGGCGGATAGACGTTGAAGCCCTCGGTCTCGACGCAGCCCGGGGCGACGCAGTTCACCCGAATCTTGTGCGGCGCCCATTCCACCGCCACCGTCTTGGACAGGTAGGTGACGCCGGCCCGGGCCGCACAGGTATGGGCGATGTCGGGCTGGCCGCGCTGGTAGATCGAGACGATGTTGACGATGTTGCCGGGCTGGCCGTGATCGATCCAGTGCCGGGCGGCGGCCTGCATCATGTACCAGGTGCCGTTCAGGTTGGTGTCGATGACCGCGTTCCAGCCCTTGACGGAGTAGTCGATGGCCTTCTGCGGGAACTGGCCGCCGGCGTTGTTGACCAGGAGGTCGAGCGTGCCGTGCTTCTCCCAGACGGCATCCATCAGCGCCGCCACTCGATCCGCATCGCGGATCGTCATGGCGTGAACGTCGACATCGGCGCCGAAGTCGCGCAGCCAGGTCTCGACAGTGCGCAGCTTCGCTTCGTCGCGACCGCAGATCACCAGATCGGCACCAAGGCGGGCGAAGAGGAAGGCGATCGCCCGGCCGAGACCCGAGCCGGCGCCCGAGACCAGCACCGTCTGGCCCTTGAAGAGGTCGTCCCGGAAGACCGTCGGCCGCCGGGCCAGCTCTTCCTCGGCAAGGCCGTAGACCTTGCCCTCGGGCATCGTCTTCTCGCTCATCGGGGCCAATCCCTCCATTCGCCAGCGCTGACGGGTGGGCGGCATCCTAGGGGATGGGCCGCAAGCGCGACAACCGAGCCCGACCGCGCTTCAGGCCAATTGCGGATAGCCGGCCCGCGCCGCCGCCGCTTCCATTTCGAGCATGCGGTCGTAGGCGGCGAGTTCCAGGACCTCGAAGTCGCGGATCAGCAGCGCCTCGCGCACGACGGCGAGATCGGGGTCGGCGACGGCGCGGGCAAGGCCGGCGCGGAGGCGGCGGACGAGGTCGGCCGGCGCGCCCGAGGCCGTGACGTAGGGCAGGGCCGGGGCCGGGGCCGTCCGCGCCAGCACCCGGGTGCCGGAAAGCACCTCTGGCACGTGGGCGCTGAGCAGGGCATGGGTGACGCAATCGACGGCGCAGACGTCGGCCTGGCCGGCAGCGACCATCGCGATGCTGTCGGCATGGTTGCCGCTCAACCGGATGGCGGCAAAAAAGCGGCCGTCGCGGGCGTGTGGCGCCACGGCGTGGCGTAGCGCGTTCATGCCGGAGTGGGAATCCCAGCCGTTGATCGCCGCCACCGCACCTTCGAGGTCGGTGATCGCGGCCGCGGCAGCGTCCCGGGCGACCACGATCTGGCTGCGGTAAGTCGCCCCGTCGGCGCCGGGCGCCGCGTAGCAGGGCGTGGCCACCAGGACTAGGTCGTCGCGAAACGCGGTTATCAGCGGATAGCCGCAGGTCTGGCTCAACAACAGGTCGGGCGACCGCCAGAGCGTCTCGCGCGGCACTGCCCGATCGAGGGCCGCCGGCGGTTTGGCGATGCCCTCGGCGGTGAAGGCGCGGGCGAGGCCCCGCCACCAGTCGTCGACCAAGCCCCTGAAGGCGGGGTGGTCGTACATCGGCAGCCCGGCCCGAGGGCTGCTCACGCCGCCGCCTCCCGCTCCAGCTCGGCCAGGTGGCGGCGGAGATGCTGGGCAACGTCGGTCGGCTGGACGACGGCAGATCGGATCAGGTCGTCGAAATGGCGGGTCAGCACGCGGATGTGCTCGGTGGTGTTGAAGACGAAATACATCTGGCCGACGTAGATCACGGCGCGGCGCGGCCCGAAGATCGTCAGCGGCGCGGAATAGCGTTGCCTGCCATCGAAGAGGAACCAGCGGAAGGTCGGGTAGAGCTCTTCGACCAGATGGATCATCCGCTCCAGCTGCTGGGTCCGCTCCTCGGTCGTGAGGCCGGCCCAAAGGCCCTCGCCGCGGGCGAAGGCGGCGATGTACTGGACGGTGTTGCATACCTCCATATCGGTCTCCGGCAGGCGGCTGTAAGCCAACTGATCGGCGGCCAGGGCCTGCGCGTCCTCGGGCCGGACGACCTCGAACGGCGTCGCCTCGTAGTCGATGACACGGTCGCTCTTCAACAGGTCCGGAACCGTGGCCGGCACATAGCGGATCTTGTAGCCGGCCGCCGCCTCGTGCCACTGACGCAGCCGCTCCTCCGCCGCCTCGGGCGCGTCGGCCGCGATCTCGACCCCCTGATCCAGGATATCGGCCCCCGGGTCCTTCTCCTGGCGCAAGCCCAGAAGCCAATCGAGGCTGACCTGGAGTGCCGCCGCCATCGCCGCCACGGTGTCGGCCCTCGGCAGCCGGTCGCTCTCGGCCGACAGCAGCTGCGAGAGGGTCGAGCGATCGACGCCGACACGCCGAGCCAGCGCCGATTGACTGAGACCCGCCTCCGCCATGGCCTCTTTCAAATTGGCGCGGAAGAGGCGGCCAGTTTCCCGTCGGTCCATAGTCGGATAGCCCGTTTCTCCAACAGATTCTCCTACTTAATCACTAATGTTTTGAATTTTCAACATAAGAGATGTTTGCTTTCTAATGTTCACGTTGTGCTGGAATCAAACGTGGCGTCAAACCAGCGGTGACGCTTAACTGCCGGGTCGGACGATCTGGTGGAGGGCATGAATGACAGCGATCGGCGAGAGTCGTGCGGTGTCGGGCTGGCGGCGCTTAGAGCTGCCAACCTGGGGTGTGGCGGCGACGATTTATGCCGGCTACGGCGCACTCTGTTGGAACTTCGAGGCCCTGCCCTGGTGGCTGGCGGCGTCGATCGGAGCCTGGCTGGTGGCCTGGCACGGCTCGCTGCAGCACGAGGCGGTGCACGGCCACCCGACCCGCCGGCCTTGGGCGAACGCGCTCATTGCCGGGCTACCGCTGTCGCTCTGGCTGCCCTACCCGATCTATCGCGAATGGCATCTGGCACACCACCAGGCCGCCGTCCTGGCTTCACCAACCGACGACCCGGAGACTTTCTACGTGACGCCGGCCGATTGGGCGCGGGCGAGCCGGGCCGAGCGGGCGCTTCACGTCGCGATGCAGAGCGTTGCCGGCCGCCTGCTGTTGGGACCGCCGTGGCTGGTTGCCAGCTTTCTCGCCGCCGAGGCCAAGCGCCTCGCCGCCGGCGATCCTGCACGCCGGCGGATCTGGCTCGGCCACGGCCTGGCCGTCGCAGCCGTGCTCGCCTGGCTCACCTACGCGGGCGTACCGCTCTGGTTCTATCTCTTGTTCATGGTCTGGCCCGGCATCTCGCTGACCCTCCTGCGCTCCTACCACGAGCACCGACCGGCAGAGCAAGCAGACGAACGCACCGCGACGCTCTTCGCCGCACCGCCGCTGGCGCTCCTCTACCTCAACAACAACCTGCATTGGGCGCATCACGCCCGGCCCGATCTCGCCTGGTACGAGCTGCCCCGCTTCTACCGCGAAACCGTGGCCGAGCGGGGCGACCAGGGATATGTCGTCCAGGGTTATGGTGAGGTCTTCCGCCGTTTCCTCCTCCGCCCCAAGGACCGGCCGGTCTATCCCTATTGAGCCGTATCGCGACCGGCTTCGCCGGCCCGACGCAAGCGTGTCGGTTGACCTCCGGCGCGCGCGTACCGACATTAGAGGCTCGGCAATGCCAATCACCGACGCACCAAGGGGGGTATACGTGCATGTCTGAGACACTGTCCGCCGAGGCGCCGAGCGTCGACGCCGAGGCCCTTCGCGAGGAGGTCAAGGCCAAGTATCGCGAGGTCGCGGCCGAGCCCGACGGCACCTACCACTTCCACACCGGTCGACCGCTGGCGGCCCGGCTCGGCTACGACGACGGCCTCGCCGCCGCTCTGCCCGACGCCGCCGTCGAGTCCTTCGCCGGTGTCGGCAACCCGTTCGCGCCGCGCCCGATCGAGGCCGGCGAGCGCGTCGTCGACATCGGCTCGGGCGCCGGCTTCGACTGCTTCATCGCCGCCGGCCACGTCGGCCCGAGCGGCCGAGTGGTCGGCATCGACATGACCGAGGAGATGCTCGCCAAGTCGCGGGCCACGGCGCGGGAGATGGGCCTCGACAACGTCGCCTTCCGCGAGGGCCTGATCGAGGCGATGCCGGTCGAGGACGGCTGGGCCGACGTCGTCATCTCGAACGGCGTCATCAACCTCTGCGCCGACAAGAAGCAGGTGATGGCCGAGATCGCCCGGGTCTTGAGGCCCGGCGGCCATTTGCAGTTCGCCGACATCGCCAACGGCCAGCCGGTACCGGAGGCGGCAGTTCAAAACATCGACCTCTGGACTGCTTGAATCGCCGGTGGCCTGCCGTGTGCAGGCTGGCGGAAGATGCTGGAAGATAGCGGTTTCGTCGACGTCGCGATCGGCGCGCCCCACGACACCTTCGGCGGTGCCGGCGGCGAAGAGAACGCGCGCCGTTTCGAGGTCTTCGGCTACGACTTCCTGGCCCGCAAGCCGGGCTGATCGGCAGAGCGGCTTGGACTGATCATTCCGGACGGCGCGACAGCGCCGATCCGGAATCCAGTAAGCCGTTGCCATTGCTCTGGATTCCTGCGTTCGCGGGAATGAGGTGAGTGGGGATCTTGGCTCGCCTGAAATCGTCTCTTGGCGCGGCCGGAAATCCGGGCCGTTATTCGGCGGCGCTGGCCGTCTGAATGACCGGCTCGACTTTGGCCAGCTCTTCGAGCGAGATGTGGCAGGCGATCATATGCTCGCCCACCACGGCTTGCTCGGGCGGCCGTTCCTCGTCGCAGACGGCACCCACCTTGCGCGGGCAGCGGGTGGCGAAGGGACAGCCCTTGGGCGGGTCGAGGACGCTCGGCAGGTTGCCTTCCAGCACGATATGGCGCTTCTCGATCGAGGTATCGGCGATCGGCACCGCCGACAACAGCGCCTCGGTATAGGGGTGATAGGGGGGCGAGAAGACCTCCTCGGTCGGTCCCCGCTCCATGATCTGGCCCAGGTACATCACCACCACCCGGTCGGCGAGGTAGCGGACCACCGAGAGGTCGTGGCTGATGAAGAGCAGCGTGGTTCCAAAATCGCGCTGGATGTCCATCAGCAGATCGGTGACGGCGGCCTGCACCGAGACATCGAGGGCCGAGACAGGCTCGTCGGCAATCACCATCGCCGGATTGCCGGCGAAGGCGCGGGCGATGCCGACCCGTTGCTTCTGCCCGCCGGAGAGCTGGCGCGGCCGGCGCAGCGCGAAGTCGCGCGGCAGCTTAACGAGGTCCAGGAGTTGCAGGACCCGCTCGTGCACCTTTTCGGGGCTCGCCTCGACGCCGAACTTGCGAATGACGCGGGCGATCTGGCGGCCGACGGTCAGGCTGGGGTTCAGGGTGTCGTTCGGGTTCTGGAAGACCATCTGCAGCGAGCCGATCTCCTCCGCCGATCGATCGCCGATCGCCTTGCCCGAGATATCCTCGCCGTTGAAGGTGATGGCCCCGTCGGTCGCCGTCTCCAGGCCCATCAGGACCTTGGCGAAGGTCGACTTGCCACAGCCGGATTCGCCGACGATCGCCACCGTCTCGCCCTTGCGGGCATCGAAGTTGAGCCGCTCGTTGGCCTTGACCCAGCGCACCGTGTTGCCCGACAGGATCGCTTTGATCGAGCGGTCGTAGACGGGGTAGTACTTCTGCATCTCGTCGATGACGAGGACCTCGTCGCCCGGCGGCACCGCCTCGTGGACCTCGACCTCGGTCTCGACATGGTCTTCGTCCAGGCCCTGCCAGCGCAGGCAGCGGACCCGGTGGTCGGCCGTGGGATGGTTGATCTCGTCCATCCGAATGTCGTGGTCGTCGCAGGTCCCGGCCCGGAAGTGGGCGCAGCGGGGACCGAAGTTGCAGCCGGCCGGGCGCTCGTGCGGCAGCGGCAGCTGGCCCGGGATCGCCACCAGGGGATGCGCGTTCTTGTCGGCCGACGGCACCGGAATGCAGCCGAAGAGGCCGTGCGTATAGGGGTGGCGGGGGTCGTCGAAGATGGTCGCGACCTCGGCCTCCTCGACCACCTCGCCCGAGTACATGACGCAGACCCGGTCGCAGGTCTCGAGGATGAGGCCCAAGTTGTGCGAGATGTAAAGCATCGAGGTGCCAAACTTCTTCGACAGCTCGGCCACGAGCTGGACGATGCCGGCCTCAACGGTGACGTCGAGGGCCGTCGTCGGCTCGTCGAGCAGCAACAGCGCCGGGCTCGACAACAGCGCCATGGCGATGACGACGCGCTGCTGCTGGCCGCCCGAGATCTGATGCGGATAGGCGTCCATGACCCGCTCGGGGTCCGGCAGATTGACGTCGGCCAGCATCTGCTTCGCCCGCTCGTAGGCCTCGGCCTCGCTGACGTCCTCGTGGTTGAGCGGCACCTCCATCAACTGCTGGCCAAGCTTCAGGCTGGGGTTGAGCGCCGCCATCGGCTCTTGGTAGATCATCGCGATCTCCGAGCCGCGCAGCCGGCGCAGCTCTTCCTCGCCGAGCGCCCCCAGATCACGGCCCTTGAACCTGATGTTGCCGCCGACGATGCCGCCGTTGGCACCCATGTACTGCATGATCGCCATGGCGACGGTGGACTTGCCGCAACCCGACTCGCCGACGAGGCCGATGGCCTCGCCGCGGTGGAGCTTCAGCGAGAAGTCGATGACGGCCGGAATCTCGCCGGCGCGGGTGAAGTAGGAGATGTAGAGGTTCTCGATCTCGAGGACCGGCGTCTCGTCGCCGCCGTCCGTCGCTGCCACCGCTTCCGCCATCGCCGTCTCCTCAGTCCCTGAGCGAGATTTCGCGCAGCCCGTCGGCCAGCAGGTTGAGCCCCAGCACCAGCGAGGAGATCGCGACGCAGGGAAAGACGCTCATCCAGGGGAACACCGTGGCCATGCTCCGGGTCTCGTTGACCATGCCGCCCCAGTCGGGCGTTGGCGGCGGCAGCCCCAGGCCCAAGAAACCGAGCACGCCGATGGTGATGGTGACATAGCCGAGCCGCAGGCAGGCGTCGACGATGAGCGGCCCGCGGGCGTTCGGCAGAATCTCGACCAGCAGCACCCACCAGATCGATTCGCCCCGCGTCTCCGCCGCCGCCACGTAATCGCGGGTCTTGATGTCGAGGGCGAGGCCGCGAACGATGCGCATGATGCCCGGCGCGCTGGCAAAGGTGATCGCGATCAGGATATTGGTGCCCGAGGCGCCGAAGGTGGCGATGACGATGACGTAGAGCACGAGAACCGGAAAGGAGAGGATGATGTTGGCGATGAAGGAGAGGATATCGTCCACCCAGCCACCCTTGTAGCCGGCGAAAAGGCCCATGAGGATGCCGACGACATAGGCGCACAGCGTCGCCAGCGGCGCATAGATCAGGACCGTGCGCGAGCCGAAGATGATGCGGCTCAGGATATCGCGACCGATGTGATCGGTGCCGAGCCAGAAGGTGCCGCCGTCGGCGAAGGGCGACAAGGGCGGCTGCATCGGGACCAGCGTGGCGGTTGGCGAAAAGGGTGCCACCAGCGGCGCGAAGATCGCCACCAACGCCCAAAAGACGCAGATCCCGGCGCCGACCATGCCGACGCCGCTCTCGCGCAACAGCCCCAGCGAGCGCAGGAACCTGAGGATCAGCGGCGGGCGTTGGGGCGTCTCTCGGGTCGTCTCGGCCATGACGTCGCCCCCCTCAACTGAACCGGATGCGCGGATTGAGATAGGTGTAGCCGATGTCGGACAGCGTCTGGCTCGCCACCGCGACGAAGACCGCGACCATGGCGCAGGCCTCGATGACGAAGATGTCCTGGTTCAGCGACGCCTCCAACAGCAGGGCGCCGAAGCCTTTGTAGGAGAAGAAGAACTCGACCACGATCACGCCCGACAACAGCCAGTTCAGCTGCAGCATGATCACCGTGAAGGGGGCGATGAGCGCGTTCCGAAGCGCATGGCGCAGGATCACCGTCCAGTAGGGCAGGCCCTTCAGGACCGCGGTGCGGATATAGGCGGTGGTCATGACCTCGGCCATGGAGGCGCGGGTCATCCGGGCGACATAGCCGAAGTCGTAGAGCACCAGCACCATCACCGGCAGGATCAGCTCGATCACCGAGAAGCCGTCGGTCATGCCGCTGGTGCCGGGCAGGATGCCGAGCCAGAAGACGAAGAGGGTCGCCACCAGCACGGCGCTGGCGAACTCCGGCACCGAGGTGAAGACGATTCCGGTGACCGTTATCGCCCGGTCCTGCAGCGAGCCCTCCTTCATGCCCGCGAGAACGCCCAAAGCCAAAGACAGCGGCACCATGACGAGAAACACCGCCAGAGCCAAGATCCCGGTATTGGCGACCCGGGGCCAGAGCATGACGTTCACCGGCTGCTTGTAGCGGGCGCTCTGACCCAAGTCGCCGGTGACGAAGCGGGCCAGCCAGTCGCCGTAACGGATGTAGAGGGGCCGGTTGTAGCCGTTGTCCTCGAGCCAGATCTGGCGCTGTTCCTCGGAGGAATAGGGCCCCAGCACCTTGGTCGCGACGTTGCCCGGCGAGATCTCAAGCAGCAGAAAGACCAGCACCGACACCGCAATCATGGTGGCGACCATGTAGGCCAGTCGCTTGGCGATGAAGACGAGCATGCGGACGCCCCCTAGACCTTATCGACCCGCCGTCTTGCGCGGCGGTTTACGCTCGAACACAAGTCGGGGCGGGGGGGGGCGCCCGCCCCCCCCCCCCCCCCCCGGGTGCAGACACAACCACCCTGAGGGACTGGGGGT
>JASLMY010000065.1 GCA_030746295.1 Alphaproteobacteria bacterium
CATCTTCATCATCGGCTTCGTCGCCGTCCTGCTGGCCTTTATCGTCGAGGTCGCTTTCGAGCCGCCGACCTGGGCCCATCTCGTCTATCAGGTCCCGGTCGTCATCGGCGGCTCGATCTTGCTGCTGCGCCCCTTCAAGGCCCTGCTGATCGCGCTGCAATACCGCCATCGGGCGGCCGGCTTCTGAGACCGGTTTGCGCTTCCGCCCGACCCTGCTGCCGACGCTGATGACGGTGCCGGCACTTTTGGTCCTGCTCGGCCTCGGCGCCTGGCAGCTGCAGCGCCTGGAGTGGAAGGAAGGGCTGATCGCCGAGCGGCGGGCAGGGCTGGCAGCGGCGCCGATCGCGTTGCCGCGACGCTTCGATGCCGCCGAGTTGTCTCATCGCCGGGTCCGCCTCGCCGGCAGCTTTCGGCACGAGTACGAGCTCTACCTGGGCGCCCGCGTCCATAAGGGCATCTCGGGCACCGAGGTGCTGACCCCGCTCCGCCTCGATGACGGCCGTACCATCATGGTCAATCGGGGCTGGGTGCCGCTGACCCGGCGAGACCCGGCGACGCGGCCCGAGAGCTTGGACCCGGGCCGGGTCGAGATCGCCGGTATTCTGAGACCCGAGCAGCTTGACGGCGGCTGGCTCGGCCCCCGGAACGATGCCGCCGCCGGCCACTGGTTCTTCTACGAGGTGCCGGCGATGGCCCGATGGCTCGGCCTCGATCTCCTGCCGGCGGTGGTCGAGGCCCTGCCGGGGGCCGATCCCGACCGGCTGCCGGTCGGCCGCACGCCGGAGGTGACGCTGGTCTCGAACCACCTGCAATACGCCATCACCTGGTTCGCGCTCGCCCTGGTGCTTGCCGTGATCTATGTCGTCTATCACCTGGGTCGCGACCGCAAGGCTTGAGAAGAGGGAAGCGATGCAACCGTTGGAGGCCTACCAAGAGCTCGAGCGCCGCTATCGGCGGATCGCGCTCGTCGGCGAGGCGGTCGGCATCTTGGACTGGGACGCCGCCACCATGATGCCGGCGGGCGGCGCCGAGGCCCGGGCGGAGCAGTCGGCGACGCTGAGGGTCATCGGCCACGAGATGCGGACCGACCCGGCGCTGGCCGACCTGTTGGCACGGGCCGAGGAGGCCGGAGAGGCGTTGGACGACTGGCAGGCCGCGAACCTGCGCGAGATGCGCCGCAGTTGGCGGCACGCGACGGCGGTGCCGGCCGACCTGGTCGCCGCCGCCGCCAAGGCCGACGCAGCCTCGGAGATGCGCTGGCGGACAGCCCGCGAAGACGACGACTTCGAGGCCACCCGGCCGCATCTCGCCCGCCTCGTCGAGCTCGCCAACGAGGTCGCCCAGGCCAAGGCCGCGGCCTTCGGGCTGGCGCCTTACGACGCCCTCCTCGACGGCTACGAGGCGGGGCTCCGCCGCGATCAAATCGGGCCCCTTTTCAGCGAGCTGGAGGCCTTCCTGCCCGATTTCCTGGACGGCGTTCTGGAGCGCCAGGCGGCGGCCGGGCCGTTGCTGCCGCTGCCCGGCCCCTTCCCGCGCCAGCGCCAGCGGGCGCTCGGCGAAGCGCTGATCACGGCGATCGGCTTCGATTTCGAGCACGGCCGCCTGGACGAGAGCCACCACCCCTTCTCCGCCGGCGTGCCGGAGGATGCCCGGATCACCACCCGCTACACCGAGGACGACTTCCAGCCCGCACTGATGGCGGTGCTGCACGAGACCGGCCATGCCCTCTACAGCCGCAACCTGCCGCCTGCGTGGCGCTACCAGCCGGTCGGCGGTGCCATGGGCATGGTCGTGCACGAGAGCCAGTCGCTGATCGTCGAGATGCTGGCCTGCCGCTCGGATGCCTATCTCGGCTTCCTCGCCCCACGCTTGGCCGAGGCCTTCGAGGGCTCAGGCCCGGCCTGGGAGCCGGCCAACCTCGCCCGCCACGCGCGGCGGGTCTCGCGCGGCCTGATCCGGGTCGATGCCGACGAGGTCACCTATCCGCTGCACGTCATCCTGCGCTATCGGCTGGAGCAGGCGCTGTTGGCGGGCGATTTGCCGGTCGCCGACCTGCCCACGGCCTGGAACGAGGCCATGGAACGGCTGGTCGGCATCCGCCCGCCCGACGACCGCGACGGCTGCATGCAGGACGCGCATTGGTACGGCGGCTCGTTCGGCTACTTTCCGACCTATACGTTGGGCGCGCTGGCGGCGGCGCAGCTCTTCGAGACGGCGGCCCGGGCGGTCGATATCGACGGCACGATCGGCACCGGCAATTTCGGACCCTTCATCGACTGGCTCTGCCGCAACGTGCATTGCCAGGGCCGGCGCTTCGCCGGCTACGACGCGCTCTTGGCGCAGGCCACCGGCGGCCCGCTACGGTGGGACGTGAGCCTCAACCGGCTTCCGGCGCGTGACCCGCGAGCCAAGTCTCGTGCACGTGCTGCCAGAGAAAGCCGTGGGGCGCCGCGGCGGCACGGCGGACGAGGGCACTGGTGACGCGGCCGGTTCGGCCGGCGGGCGATTGATGCCACTCGTCGAAAATCACGGGATAGACATCGCCCATGGCCCGGCCGTGGCGGATGTTGTCGATGACAACACGGTAGTCCTGGCCAGCGCGGGCGCCGTGGGCGGCGCGCAAACCCGAGAGCAACTCATCGCGCGGCACGACGGCGCCCATGGCGCTGATGAAGGTCAGGTCCGGCGCCATGGCGGCCGAAAACGCCTCGAAGGCGACATCACTATCCGGCAGGACGCCGGCGAACCAATCGTCGAAGAAGTGGTGCAGGCGTATTAGCTCCCCGTCGACCTCTCGGGTATAGGGCGCCGCCTCGGGCGCCAGCGAATGGATCAGGGCCGGCCAGTAGGCTTCCGCGTTGCCGGCCCGGATGCTGGCGCGGAGCAGCCGACGGGCCTGCGCGAGACCCTCGAGCCCTAGACCCAAGCCCTCGGCATGGGCAGCCAGATAGTCGAGGTCCTTCAGCATGTAGCGGCTGGAGAAACGGCCCACGGGAAAGCTATCGGGCAGTAGCGCGGTCATGCCGTGCTGGCGCAGCGCGAAGGAATCCGCGCCGCGCGCCAAGGCCTCGAACAGGACCGCGCCGTCGACGCCGGCCTGCCTGGCCACCGTCAAGGCCTCGGCCAGGGTGACGACGTTCTGGGCCACCACCATATTGAGCAGCAGCTTAACCGTGCTGCCGGCACCGGCCCCGCCGCAGTGCATCACCCGGTCCGACATCGCCCGGAGATAGGGGCCGAGGCGGCGAAAGGCGGGTTCGGTCGCGCCCGCCATCAGGCTGATATCCCGGCTCTCGACGCTCTGCCAGGTGCCGGCGATCGGGCAGTCGACGTACTCGGCACCGCGGCTCTCGGCAATTGCCGCCAGCTCCACCGCCAGGGCCACCGGCGCGGTGCTGCAGTCGACGACGATCCGGCCCGCCGGCGCCGCCGAGACCAGCCCGCCCGGCCCGAGGCAGACCCGGCGGATCTCGGCCTCACCGGGCAGCGCCAGGAAGACGATGTCGGCCGCCCGGCCGATCTCGGCGAGCGAGCCGGCGACGACGCCGTCAGTCGCGACCGCCGCCTCGAGCGCCACCGGATCCTGGTCGAAGGCGAGCACCGGCCGGCCCGTGCCGGCGGCCAAATTGGCGCACATCGGCCGGCCCATGACGCCGAGGCCGACGAAGGCGAGGTGCGGCGCCTCGGCCATGCGCCCTCAGGCGTCGAGCTCGGGAATGACCCAGAGCGGCGGCTCGCCCCTGGCGACCCGCTGGACGTTGTCGAAGGCGTTGCGAATTCGGCTGGTATTACTCTCCCAGGTCGGGCCGGCCATGTGCGCCGTCAGCACGACGTTGTCGAGGGCGAAGATCGGATGGTCGGCCGGCGGCGGCTCGTCCGTCAGGACGTCGAGACCGGCACCGGCCAGCGCGCCGGTGCGCAAGGCCGCCACCAGCGCATCCTCTTCGACCACCGGGCCGCGGCTGGTGTTGACCAGGATCGCCGATGGCGCCATCAGCGCCAGCTCAGGCGCACCGATCATGCCCTGGGTGGACTCGTTGAGCGGCACGTGCAGCGAGACCACGTCGGACGCGCGCAAGAGCTCGGCCAAGAGCCGGAACTCGACGCCGAGTGCGTCCGCCTGGTCCTCAGCAAGGCGGGCGATGTCGTAGTAGAGGATCCGCATGCCGAAGGCGCTGGCGAGGCGCGCCGTCTTCTTACCGATGGTGCCGAGGCCGACGATGCCGAGGGTCTTGCCGCTGAGCTCGTGCAGGCGCGGCGTGGTGTTGCCGCGCCAGCGGCCTGCCACCACGTTGGCGTGCTGCGCCACCAGGCGCCGCGAGACCGCGAGCATCAGCAGGATCGCGTGCTCCGACACGGCAACGGCGTTGGCGCCGCCGTTGTTGGCCACCGGCACACCGCCCCGGCGCGCCGCCTCGATATCGGCGCGGTCGTAGCCGGCGCTCAACATTTGGATCAGCTTCAGCTTGGACGCCTTGGCATAGAGCGGCTCTTGGATCGTCGCGTCGACGAAGCCGACGAGGTAGTCAGCTTCGGCCAGGGCGGCCTCGTACTCCGGGCTGCCGGCCTCGACCACGACCAGCTCGAAGCCGGGCGGCGCCATCTCGGCGACCAGCTCGTCGGTGATGGTGAACTGCTTGACGAAAACGATCCTGGAACTCATGCCCTATCTCCCCTGCATTCGAGCACCAAAGGGTAGCGAAGACGGTGCCGGCTGGGGAAGAGGGGCAGCTTGCCAGCAACACGCCTCGCGGATAGGTTGGGCCGCCCTGCCGAGAGGGCGCTGTTGGGACCGATGGGCTTTGCAATACGTCAGCACCCGTGGCGGCGTCGCGCCGTCGAGCTTCGAGGAGGTGTTGCTGGCCGGATTGGCGAGCGACGGCGGCCTCTTCGTGCCTGCAGAATGGCCGCGGCTGGAGCGCGACGAAATGCGGGATCTGTCGGGCCGTGCCTACCAGGAGGTCGCCTTTCGGGTCATGTGGCCCTTCGTCGAGGGTATCGACGAAACGCGCTTTCGCGAGCTCTTGGCCCAGGCCTATAGCGGCTTTGCCCATGCCGAGGTGGCGCCGCTGCGCCAGATCGGCCCCAACCACTGGCTGATGGAGCTCTTCCACGGCCCGACGCTGGCCTTCAAGGATGTCGCCTTGCAGCTCTTGGGCCGGCTCTTCGACGAGGTCTTGGGCCGACGCGGCGAGCGGGTAACCATCGTCGGCGCCACCTCGGGCGACACCGGTGCTGCCGCGATCGAGGCCTGCCGCGACCGCGAGGCGATCGAGATCTTCATCCTGCACCCGCTCGACCGGGTCTCCGAGGTGCAACGCCGGCAGATGACGACGGTGACCGCGCCGAACGTCCACAACATCGCCATCGAGGGCACCTTCGACGATTGCCAGGCGCTTCTGAAGGGTATGTTCAACGACCAGGACTTCCGGCGGCAAACGCGGCTCTCGGCCGTCAACTCGATCAACTGGGCCCGGGTGATGGCGCAGGTCGTCTACTATGTCTACGCCGCCCTGCAGCTCGGCGGGCCGGAGCGGCCGGTGCGCTTCGTCGTGCCGACCGGCAACTTCGGCGACGTCTATGCCGGCTATGCGGCCATGCGGATGGGCCTGCCGGTCAGCCGCCTGGTCGTCGCCACCAACCGCAACGACATCTTGCACCGCTTCTTCACCACCGGCGAATATCGGCTCGACACGGTGCATCCGACGCAGAGCCCCTCGATGGACATCCAGGTGGCGAGCAACTTCGAGCGCTTCCTCTTCGAGCTTTGCGAGCGGAACGGCGCCGAGGTGGCGCGGCTGATGGGGCAACTGGCCGAGGCGGGCGGCTTCCGGATCGAGGACAACGAGCGCCTGGCACGGGCCCGGCAGTGGTTCGACAGCGCCGCCGTCGACGAGGAAGAGACCAGCCGCACCATCGCCCGGGTCCGGGACGAGACCGGGCTCTTGGTCGATCCGCACACCGCGGTCGCTATCGCCGCCGCCTGGGCGACCGACGACGACGGCGCGCCGACGGTGACGCTCGCCACTGCCGACGCGGCGAAGTTCCCAGACGCCGTCGCCCGGGCGACGGCGGAGCGGCCGGCGCTGCCGCCGCGCCTTGCCGACCTCTACGAGCGGGAGGAGCGGTTCTCGGTGCTGGCCAACGATCTCGGCACCGTCGAGGCGCATGTATTGGCGGCACTCGGTCGAGCAATGGAGCAGCGTTGATGGAAGGGGTGCCGGCGTGAGCGTCGAAAGCACGGTTCTGGAAAACGGCCTCCGCGTCGTCACCGACAGCATGAGCCACCTCGAAAGCGCCTCGGTCGGCGTCTGGGTCGATGCCGGGGCGCGCTACGAGGCAGCCGAGATGCACGGCGCCGCCCACCTGCTGGAGCACATGGCTTTCAAGGGCACCCGCCGCCGCGACGCCCAAGCCATCGCCGAAGAGATCGAGGCCGTCGGCGGCCACCTCAACGCCTATACGGGGCGCGAGCACACGGCCTATTTCGCTCGCGTCCTGAAGGCGGACGTGCCTTTGGCGCTCGACATTTTGGCCGACATCCTGCAGCACTCGGTCTTCGATCCAGAGGAGCTGGCCCGCGAGCGCGCCGTCGTCGTCCAGGAGATCGGCCAAGCCGAGGACACGCCTGACGACATCATCTTCGACCACCTGCAGGAGACCGCCTTTCCTGGGCAGCCGATCGGGCGCTCGATCCTGGGCACGGTGGCGAGCGTCGGCGCCATGGACGGCGAGGCGCTGCGCCGATTCATGGGCCAGCATTACCGGGCGCCGCAGATGGTGCTGGCCGCCGCCGGCGCAGTCGAGCATCAGGCGCTCGTGCGTCTGGCGGGCGAAGCCTTCCGGGAATTGGGCCCGGACCGCGAGGAGACGCTGCCGCCGGCCTGCTACCGGGGCGGCGACTTCCGTGAGGCGAAGGCGCTCGAACAGGTCCACATCGCCATGGCCTTGCCGGGGCTGACCTACGATGACCCCGACTTCTACGCCGCCCAGGTGATGGCGACAGTGCTCGGCGGCGGGATGTCGTCGCGCCTCTTCCAAGAAGTCCGCGAGAAGCGGGGCCTTTGCTATTCGGTCTTCGCCTTCGCCTCCTCCTTCGTCGACGACGGCATGGTCGGTATCTACGCCGGCACCGGCGAGGACGAGATCGGTGAGCTGGTGCCGGTGATCTGCGACGAGCTCTTGAAGCTGACCGAGGACGCCGACGAGCGCGAGGTCGCCCGAGCCCGGGCCCAGCTTAAGGCCGGCCTCTTGATGTCGCTCGAAAGCTCGGGCTCGCGCAGCGAGCAGTTGGGCCGGCAGACACTGATCTACGGCCGACCGCTCGTCATCGACGAGCTGGTGGCCAAGGTCGAGGCCGTCGACGCCGCCCGGGTGCGCGCCGTCGGCCGGCGCATCGCCGGCGCCGGCAAGCCCGCCGTGGCGGCGATGGGCCCGATCGGAGGACTTGCCAGCTACGACGAGATCGCGGCAAGATTTGGTTGACGAAAGGCAAGTGATCGAGGCGCCAAGTGTCGACGTTCTTGCGCAACCCTCCATGGTCCGGCGGCATGCCGCTGCTGCGCGGCCGCAAGGTCTACCTGCGGCCGCCACAGCCCGGTGACTGGGCGGATTGGGCACGGCTGAGGGCCGAAAGCCGGGAATTCCTGACCCCTTGGGAGCCGACCTGGGCGGCCGACGAGTTGACGCGGAACGCGTTTCGACGCCGCCTCAGGCGCTATGGCCGCGACGCCCGCGAGGGCTATGGCTATGCCTTCTTCGTCTTCCGCGCCAGCGATGATTCACTGCTGGGCGGCCTGACGCTGTCGAACGTGCGCCGCGGCGTGACGCAATCCTGTTCGCTCGGCTACTGGATGGGCAAGCCGCATGCCGGACAGGGCTACATGACAGACGCTCTGGGCACCGTCCTCCAATTCGTCTTCGACAGCCTGGGCCTGCACCGGCTGGAGGCAGCCTGCCTGCCGAGCAACGAGCGCTCCAAGGCGGTGCTGCGGCGCGTCGGCTTCGACGAGGAAGGACTGGCCAGGCAGTATCTCAAAATCAACGGCACTTGGCGCGACCACGTGCTGTTCGCGCTCCTGGCCTCGGACCCGCGCCCGACCGTCAACCGGCCCGGCCGGCGCCGCAGCAATAGCTAGCGCCTTCTCAACTTTCGCCGAGTGTCCGACCAAACCGCTCCCGAGACCACAGTCTCGGTTCCCCGCACCGTCAGGTTCTTGTAGATTCGAACGTTGAATCGTGGCTGCTCGGGGGCCCCGCGACCAGGCGTCCCGGTGGCCAACAACAGTGTCTGCTCTTGGGGGCCCAACATGATCCATGCGATATCCTGGTGCCTGCCGGGCCGGCTCGTCGTCGCTATCCTGCTCGGCCTCGCCCTGAGCTTCGGCGCCGCCGACCGTGCCCGCGCCGATGGCGTCGAACAGCAATTGGAGCTCCGCTTCGACGACGCCCTGAAATCGCGGCCCAAGGGCCTCGACGGCGACGAATTCGAAGCCCTGCGCGAGTTCTATCTGGCGCGGGGCTTCAAGCCCCTTTGGATCGGGTCCGACGGCGCCAATGCCAGCGCCAGGAGCCTCGCCAAAATCCTGGTCGAAGCGGATGCCGACGGCCTCTTCCCGACCGACTACAACGCCCAAATCATCGCCAAGGGGCTGGCGGCGGACGGCGCCGCGGCCGAGGCCGATCTGGAGTTCAGCTTGAGCCGCGCCCTGATCCGCTACGGCAGCGACCTCTCGGCCGGGCGGGTCGATCCGGCCCGGGTGGACAAGGAGCTGCACATCTATCCGAGCGCCGTCCCGGCCGCCGAGCTGCTGGCCGCCGCGGCCGACCCCGGCGCCGACCTGGTGCAATACCTCGCCACCTTGGCACCCCAGAGCAAGGAGTACCGCCGCCTCAAAGGGGCGCTGGCCGACTATCGCGCGATCGCGGCCAGGGGCGGCTGGGAAGCCGTACCGCCGGGCGAGACGCTGAAGCCGGGGATGCGCGACCGGCGGATTGCATTGCTGCGCCGCCGTCTCAAGGCCTCGGGCGACATCGCCGTCGAGGCGGCCGAGCCCGAGCATTACGACAAGGCCTTGGAGGCCGCGGTCCGGCACTTCCAGTACCGCCACGGCCTCACCGTCGACGGCGCCGTCGGCAAGAAGAGCCTGGCGGCGCTGAACGTACCGGTGACGGCGAGGATCGAGCAGATCCTGCTGAACATGGAGCGGCGGCGCTGGATGCCGGACGACCTCGGCGAGGCTTACGTCTTCGTCAACATGGCGGATTTCGTCCTCAAGGTGGTGAAGGGGCCGAAGACGGTCTTGGATACCCGCGTCGTCGTCGGCAAGCCCTATCACCGGACCCCGGTCTTCAGCGACAAGATGCGCTACATCGTCCTCAACCCCTATTGGACGATCCCGCCTTCGATCGCCCGCAACGAGATGCTGCCCAAACTGCGCAAGAACCCGAACTATCTGAAGGAAAGGAACATCAGGGTCTTCGCCGACTGGAACGCCTCGGCCCGGGAGCTGGGCTCGACCGCGATCGACTGGCACTCGGTGAAACGTCGGAGCTTTCCCTACAAGCTGCGCCAGGACGCCGGCAAGGGCAACGCCCTCGGCAACCTGAAGTTCATGTTCCCGAACCGCTTCAACGTCTACCTGCACGACACCTCGGCCCGCCAACTCTTCAAGAAGACGGTGCGCAGCTTCAGCCACGGCTGCATCCGGGTGGAGAACCCGACCTATCTCGCCACCGTCCTGCTGAGCGATCAGGAGGACTGGTCGAAGGAGAGGCTGGAGCAGGTGATCGCCGGCAAGAAGCGCCGAGTGGTGAACTTCGAGAAGCCGATCCCGGTCCACCTCACCTACCTCACCGCCTGGGTCAACAAGGACGGCAGCGTCCATTTCCGAGCCGACATCTACGAGCGCGACAAGCGCCTGCAGAAGGCACTGGACCGGTTGCAGCGGTCCACTTGAGGCCCGGGGCCCGAGCACCCGGTCCCGGTAGCAGTCTCTTAACCAGATTGCACCTAACGTTTGTTCGGTTAGAATGGCCGCGCGAAGCGTCGATTCGCCGCACGGAAGGGAGGCCGAGCGGCAGCGGCGATGGGCACGGTGCTTGACGACGGGAGACGGACAGCGTTGACGAATTCACCCAAGGGGCGCGCTTTATACAGCCGCCGGGGGCTGCTGGCCCTGGGCTTGCCCGCGGTCGTGGCGGTGACCCCACTTGGCGCCCTGGCGCGGACGCGCCCGGCCCGACCGCGGAGCTTGAAATTCCGCCATCTTCACACCGGCGAGACGTTGAGCACCGTCTACCACGCCGACGGCCGCTATCAAAAGGACGGGCTGAAAGAGATCAACTGGATCCTGCGCGACTGGCGCACCGACGAGCAGGCAGCCATGGACCACCGCCTGCTCGACCTGCTGCACCGCCTGCATCAGGTCATGGATTCGACCGAGCCCTTCGAGATCATCTCCGGCTACCGATCGTCGAAGACCAACAAAATGCTCGCCAACAAGAGCCGCGGCGTCGCCAAGAAGAGCCTGCACATGCGCGCCATGGCGGCCGACATCAGCCTACCGGGGCGCGATCTGGAGAACCTGTACTGGGCCGCCAGGACGCTGAAGCGGGGCGGCACCGGCTTTTACGCCAAGTCAGGCTTCATCCACGTCGACTGCGGCCGCGTTCGCTTCTGGTAGCGGCCTCGACGGCGAAACCGCCGCCGGCTCAGGCGTGGCCGGCATCCATGGAAAGAAACGAGGGGTCGATGCCGACCTTCTGGACGGCCCGATCCCACTTGCTGTCTAGGCCCTCGCCGAACACCAGATCGAGATCCGACGGCACGTGCAGCCAGCCGTTGGCCTGGATCTCGGCATCGAGCTGGCCGGGCGCCCAGCCGGCATAGCCGAGCGCCAGAAGGCAATGCGTCGGGCCTTCGCCTCCGGCGATCGATTTCAGGATGTCGGCCGTCGCCGTCAAGCCGATCTCTTCGCTGACCTGTAGCGTCGACTCCTGGAAATAGTCGGTGGTATGCAGCACGAAACCGCGGCCCGATTCCACCGGTCCGCCCGAGTGCACCTGGATTTCCTGCTTGTAGTCCGGCACCTCGATCTGGAGCTGCTCCAAGAGGTCCTTGAAATCGATCTGATCGGCCAGCTTGTTGACGACCAACCCCATGGCGCCCTGGGCGGAATGGGCGCACATGAAGATCACCGTGCGCTGGAACCGCTCGTCGCCCATGTTGGGCATGGCGATCAGCAACTGACCTTCCAGGTAACCGTCGTCGGTCTCTATCTCTGCCATTTCTCGAAGCGTTCCCAATCGCCCATCATGTTACAGGATCACGACATTGTTAGCCCAGAGGTTTCATCATTCGCTATATATGACCGCCGCCGATGATAGCCAAGACGAGGGCCGCAATTGATGACTGGACCGGGGCGATGAAGGCGATCGGGCGGAGCTTTGCCGCCGCGCTCTTGCTTCTGCTTGGCACAGGTGTGACCGCTGCCGAGGCCGCGGAGGCGACGCCCTGGACCGGTTTGCCCGAGACCGAGGCCCGGCTGCTCGCCGCCAGCAGCGCCGTCGGCACCGACGCACGCCTCACCCTCGGCATAGAGATACGGCTCGCCGAGGGGTGGAAGACCTATTGGCGGAGCCCGGGCGACGCCGGCTCGCCGCCGCGGCTCGACTGGGGCGGCTCGCGAAACCTGGCGTCGGCCCGGATGCTGTGGCCGGCGCCGAAGCGGTTCACGGCCTTCGACATCGACACCTTCGGCTACGGCGACGAGGTCATCTTTCCGATCCTGTTGACGCCCGAAACACCAGGCCGAGCGCTCACGGTCAAGCTTCGGGTCGACTATCAGGTCTGCAAGCACATCTGCATTCCGGTCACCGCCGAGCTGGCGCTGGAGCTGCCGGCGGGGCCCGCCCGAGAGACCGCGCACACGGCCGCCATCCAGCGCTTCCGGCAAGCCGTGCCCAAGCCCGGCGGCGAAGGCCCGATCGCCATCGAGACGGTGCGGCTTACGGGCCAGCCGGGCGCGCAGACGCTCGAGGTGACGGCGCGCTCCGAGGCGCCGCTCGCCGGCCCCGACTTGATCGTCGAGGCGCCCTATCCTTTCTACTTCGACCGCCCCGAGGTGCACCTCAGCGCGGACCGGCGCCGCGCCGTCCTGCGGCTCGCGGTCGGCGGCGGCAAGGATGCGAAATCGCTCGCCGGCACCGACCTGACGCTGACCCTGATCGACGCCACCGGCGCTGGCGAGACCCGCGTCGTCGCCGGCGCCGACGACTAGCGCCCCTGCCAAATAGCGCCCGACAGCGGCATCGCCTCTCGACCTGGCACCGCCACTCGCCTATATCATTTTCCGAACGACGATCGCCGAGGCCAAGCGGCGGGGGAACCCCGAGCAGTGCCGTCGGCACCTCCAATCAAGCAACAGGGGAACACAAGCAATGACGATCAAGGTCGGCGATAAGATGCCCGAAGGTCAGTTCACGGTGATGACCGGCGAGGGGCCGAAGCCGCTCGGCACGGACGAGCTCTTCGGCGGCAAGAAGGTGGTGCTCTTCGGCCTGCCGGGGGGCCTTCACGCCCACCTGCTCGGCCCAGCACCTGCCGGGCTATGTGCAGAACGCGGCGGCGCTGAAGGCCAAGGGCGTCGACGCCATCGCCTGCATGTCGGTCAACGACCCCTTCGTCATGGGCGCTTGGGGCAAGGACCAGAACGTCGGCGACAGCGTCACACTGCTGGCCGACGGTAGCGCCGACTACACGGCCAAGCTTGGCCTCGGCCTCGACTTGACCGAGCGCGGCCTGGGCCAGCGCTGCACCCGCTTCTCGATGCTGGTCGAGAACGGCGAGGTCAAGGCGCTGAACGTCGAAGAGAACCCGGGCGAGGCCCAGTCGAGCAGCGCCGAGACGATGCTGGGACAGGTCTGAGCCCGACAGCGAAGGCAAAACCAAAGAAGGGGGCCCTGGGCCCCCTTCTTCATTGGCTTATTCGTCCACCGCCGGCAGCCGGGTCTTGACCGCGGCGCGCATCGCCGCGGCGGCATGCAGCAGCTCGTCGATCTCGCGCAGCAAGAGCGGCGCCTCGGTCTCGTCGATCTCGCCGTCGTCGGCCAGGAATTCGCCGGCGCGGTCGAAGACGTCGCCCGCCTCCTTGCCGATCCGGGTCAGGTGCGCCAGCCATTCATGTGCCGCCGGCTCGTCGGGCAGGCGCAGCAAGAGGCAGTGATGCGCCGCCGCCAGGTGGCCGGTGACCGGCATCTCGCCGCTCCCCTGTTCCAGCGCCAGCACCACGTCGACCGGCATGTGGCGGTCGGGATGGGTCGGATTGCCGTATTCCGAGAGCGTCGATTTGGAGACCCGGCAGGCGTCGGCCGCCCGTGCCTCGCCGCCCCAGGCATGCACCAAGGCGCGCGCCGCCGTCTTCAGGTCGCCATAGCTGTCGGGATGGAAGGAATGGATGCGACTGCTGCTCGCCATGACCACCTCACCGGGCAGGGAACCTGCTTCGAGCCTGCGGCAATCGCAAGTCCCTGGCAAGCGGGGATGGGCCGCGACGGCAAATCACGCCTCCCGGCGGAACCAGAAGAAATGTTCTTGAATATCAAGATGTTGCGAAATAACGATGGCCTTCTAGCGACAACCGAAAAGAAACCGTCCGGAAAATCATCGACTAGTTCCGGTTGCATTAGGAGAAATTTAGAGCATATTGAACGATCATAGAATTCCACTTTCCAATAGAGGGGGAATACTGCAAATGTCTGAGACCGGTATTGATATCAGCGGATTCTCCATTTTTGTAATTGTTGCGCTCATCTTGGCGCTGGTCTTCGTGGCTGCGGGGGTCAAGGCCGTGCCGCAGGGCTTCGAGTATACGGTAGAGCGCTTCGGCCGCTACACCCGGACGCTGTCGCCGGGCCTGCACTTGATCATGCCGATCGTGGATCGGGTCGGCGCCAAGATGAACATGATGGAACAGGTCCTCGACGTGCCGACGCAGGAGGTGATCACCAAGGACAATGCCATGGTGGCGGTCGACGGGGTCGTCTTCTATCAGATCCTCGACGCGCCCAAGGCGGCCTACGAGGTGCGCCAGCTGGAACTCGCCAGCCTGAACCTGACGATGACCAACATCCGGACCGTGATGGGCTCGATGGATCTGGACGAGCTGTTGTCGAAGCGCGACGAGATCAACGCCCGCCTCTTGACCGTGGTCGACGAGGCGACGACGCCCTGGGGCGTCAAGGTGACGCGGATCGAGATCAAGGACATCGCCCCGCCGCGCGACCTGGTCGACGCCATGGCCCGGCAGATGAAGGCCGAGCGCGACAAGCGCGCCAACATCCTGGAGGCCGAGGGCGAGCGGCAGGCCGAGATCCTGCGCGCCGAGGGCGAGAAGCAGGGCGCCATCCTGGCTGCCGAGGGCCGCCGCGAGGCCGCCTTCCGCGACGCCGAGGCGCGCGAGCGCGAGGCCGAGGCCGAGGCCCGGGCGACGCAGATGGTCTCCGAGGCGATCGCCGCCGGCGACATGCAGTCGATCAACTATTTCGTGGCCCAGAAATACATCGAGGCGCTGGGCCAAATAGCCAGTGCACGAAACCAGAAGGTGCTGTTCATGCCGCTCGAGGCCTCGAGCGTGATCGGCGCCATCGGCGGCATCGGCGAGATCGCGCGCCAGGCCTGGGGCGACAGCAGCGCCGGCGGCAACGGGGCCACCCCGCCTGGGCGGCCGCGCCCGGACGGCGGCTCGGTGCCGACCGCGGACGGCAGGGCCTAGCCATGACCTTCCTCGACGACCTGGTGCATTGGCACTGGTGGGTGGCTGGCGTCCTGCTGGTCATCCTCGAGGTCTTCGCGCCCGGCGCGATCTTCCTCTGGATCGGGGTCGCCGCCGGCGTCGTCGGCATCATCGTCCTGATCATGCCGGGCCTGGACTGGCAGTATCAGTTCCTCATCTTCGGCGTCCTATCGGTGGCCAGCATCGTGGTCTCGCGCCGCTATCTGAAGCGCCATCCGATCGAGACCGACCGGCCGGAGCTGAACCGGCGCGGGCAGCAATACGTCGGCCGCAGCTTCACCCTCGCCGAGCCGATCGAGAACGGCCGCGGCCGGCTGCACGTCGACGACACGATGTGGAAGATCGCCGGTCCGGACCTCGCCGAGGGCAGCCAGATCCGCGTCGTCGGCGTCGACGGCGTCATGCTGGAAGTGGAATCGGCGGCGAGCCAGGCGCCATCGGAAGAGGCCGAGGCCTAGAGAAACGGCGCCATGCCCTCTCGGGCCAGCTCGTCGGCGCGCTCGTTGCCGGGGTCGCCGGCATGGCCCTTGACCCAGTGCCAGTCGATTTCATGTCCGGCCAAGAGCGTGTCGAGCCGTTGCCAAAGGTCGATGTTCTTGACCGGCTTGCGCGCCGAGGTGCGCCAGCCGTTCTGCTTCCAGCGCCTGATCCAACTGGTGATGCCGTCGCGGACATAAACGCTGTCGGTGTAGAGTGCCACATCGCAGGGCCGCTTCAGGGCCTCCAGCGCCCGGATCGCCGCAATCAGCTCCATCCGATTGTTGGTCGTCTCGGCTTCCCCGCCCGAGATCGCGCGCTCATGCCCGTCCCAGCGCAGCAAGGCGCCCCAGCCGCCGGGGCCGGGATTGCCCGAGCAGGCGCCGTCGGTATAGATCACCACCGTTTGCGAGGCAGGTTCGGCCATCGCGCTCAATCGAGGCCGTAGGCGCCGGGCTCCGTCACCTGGCGGTGAAAACGGAGCTTGGCCAGGTATTCGAGCGGGTCCTTGGGCTTGACGAGGGCGCCGTCGACCCGGTTCAGCCAGTCGTAGAGGCGAGTCAAGAGGAAGCGCAGCGCCGCCCCGCGGGCCAGCCGCGGCAAGGCCTCCAGCTCCGCCGGCTCGATTTCCCTGACCTCCCGATAGCCTCTCAGCAGGCGCCGCGCCTTGGTGATGTTGAACTCGGTGCCGCGCTCGAAGCACCAGGCGTTGAGGCACACCGCGAGGTCGTAGGCGAGGGAATCGTTGCAGGCGAAATAGAAGTCGATCAGGCCCGAGAGATGCTCGTGCAGAAAGAAGACGTTGTCGGGAAAGAGATCGGCATGGATGACGCCGCTGGGCAGGCCGACCGGCCAATGCGCCGCCAGGTCGTCGAACTCGGACGTGATCTCGTCGGCGAGGCCCGCGCCGACCTCGTCCGCCCGCGCCCGGGTCGCTTCGATCAGCTGCCGCCAGCCTTCCAGCGACAAGTCGTTGGCGCGCGGCATCTCGAAGTCCAGCCCCGCCAGGTGCATGCGGGCGAGCGCGGCGCCGACCTCGGCGCAATGCTGCGGCTGCGGCCGGCGCGGCCAGTTGCCCTTCAAGAAAGTGACGATCGCCGCCGGTTTGCCGGCGAGCGTCCTGAGGACGGCCCCGTCGCGACCGTGCAGCGGCGTCGGACACGGCACCCCGCGCGCCGCCAGATGCTCGAGCAAGCCCAGAAAAAACGGCAGGTCGGCGGCGCTGACGCGCTTCTCGTAGATCGTCAGGATGTAAAGGTCGCCCTCGGTCTGGAGTAGGAAGTTGGAATTCTCCACGCCCTCGGCGATGCCCTTGCAGGCGACCACCTCGCCGATGTCGTATTGATCGACGAAATCGGTCAGCTCGTCATCGGAGACTTCGGTGTAGACCGCCATACGCCAGCCGCCGCGGACCCCTCAGGCGCTTTGCCGCAGCTCGCGCGGCAGCTTGAAGACGACATCCTCGACCGCCACCGTAATCTCCTCGATCTCGATGCCGCGCCGGGCGCGCAACGCCTCGATGACCTCGTCGACCAGGAGCTCGGGCGCCGAGGCGCCGGCGCTGATGCCGATGGTCTGGACCGATTCGATGAGGGTCCAGTCGAGGTCCTGGGCCCGTTGCACCAGCATGGCGGCGCGGCAGCCCGCCTGGCGCGCCACCTCCACCAGCCGGAGCGAGTTCGACGAGTTCGGCGCGCCGATGGCGAGGAAGAGCTCGCAGCGCTCGGCGATTTGCTTCACCGCTGCCTGCCGGTTGGTCGTGGCGTAACAGATGTCCTCTTTCTTGGGCCCGTGAATTTTGGGGAAGCGGCGCTTCAGGGCCCCGATGATGTCGACGGTCTCGTCGACGGAAAGCGTGGTCTGGGTAATGAAGGCGAGGTTGCCCGGATCCTCGACCTCGAGCGATTTGACGGTCTCGGCCGACTCAACGAGCGTGATCGCGCCTCTCGGCAACTGCCCGACGGTGCCGACGACCTCCGGGTGCCCGGCATGGCCGATCAGGACGATGTGGTGTCCGAGGGCGTGATGGCGCTCGGCCTCGCGATGCACCTTCGAGACCAGCGGGCAGGTCGCGTCGACATATTGGAGATGGCGGCGCTCGGCCTCGGCCGGCACCGACTTGGCGACGCCGTGGGCGGAGAAGATGACGATGGCGTCCTCTGGCACCTCGTCGAGCTCTTCGACGAAGACCGCGCCCAAGGCCTCCAGGCTCTCGACCACGTAGCGGTTGTGGACGATCTCGTGGCGGACGTAGACCGGTGAGCCGTGGCGCTCCAGCGCCAGCTCGACGATCTGGACGGCGCGATCGACACCGGCGCAGAAGCCACGCGGCGCCGCCAGGAGGATCTTGAGAGGGGGTTTGCTCATCCGGGGTCACGCCTCCGCCCGTCAGGGCCGCCACGCTTGCGCGATCGCTTGTGTGGCGATGCGGTTCTCACTAAGTTGCCCCTCGAGCCCCGCCATCGGGGCGAAGGTGCGACCGATGGGGTCATATCTAGTACAGGCGTGTGTGCAAGGAAAGGGGAAGACATGTCCGAGGCCGTGGTGGCGCAGGCCGCGCCTTATGCGATCGAGGTGAGCGAGGGCAAGCGTTATTTCTGGTGCGCTTGCGGTCGGAGCCAGAAACAGCCGTTCTGCGACGGCGCGCACAAGGGTACCGGCTTCACGCCCGTGGCCTACGAGGCCGAGACATCGAAAGAGGTCTTCTTCTGCGGTTGCAAGCAGAGTGAGAATTCGCCGCTGTGCGACGGCAGCCACAACAACATCTGAGCTGTGCCGGCCGGTCGCCGGCCAGGCCTGTGCGGTGGCGCCGGGCG
Source organism: Alphaproteobacteria bacterium (assembly GCA_030746295.1). The sequence goes on from JASLMY010000065.1 coordinate 18,089, forward strand.
GCCGTCCTGACAGCGCTCCTGGCTCTCGCGGGCTGCGGCACTTTCGATACCGCCCCGCCGCGACCCTGCCCGGCGGCAACGGTGCTGAAAGACGCATCCGAGCTCGTCCGCTATCGTCCCGGCCCCGGCCGCGACCTGATCGATGTCGTCACTCAGGCCAGGGTGGCGCGGATCGTGGTCGAATGCGACTACGACGACGGCCAGGTCGAGGTCGAGCTCGCTATCGACTTGCTGGTCGAGCAGGGCCCCGCCGCCACCGACGCGACCGTGGCCCTGCCCTATTTCATCGCCATCATCGACGCCAGCCAGCGAATCCTCGCCAAGGAGGTCTTCACCAGCCAGGTCGAGTTCCCGGCCGACCGCCGGCGCGTCGGCGTCCGTGAGGAGACCGAGCAGGACATTCCTTTTGGCCCCGGCGAATCGGGCGTCAGCTTCGAGATCCTGGTCGGTTTCCAACTGAGCAAGCAGGAGCTCGAGGACATCCGCCGGCGAAATCGCTGAGCGCAAGGAGGCGGCCCCCGCAACACGGCGGGTGGCCCCGGTTTGACTTCCCCGCATGACCGGCTAAGCTTCCGTCATCGGCTCGACCGGCCGTAGGCGGTGCTGGACGGGTCGACCAGGTCAATGGACCTCGCGGAAGAGACCGGCGGAATGCCAAGGCATTCGCGGCCGGCGCCGAAGGAGCAACGGCCCCGGAAACTCTCAGGCAAAGGGACCGCGAGGGGCGACACTCTGGAAAGTAGGCGCGACCGCCGATCGTTGCGCGCCTCACCGAAGGGCATAAGCCAGGCAACAAGCGCCTGGTGATTATCTCAGGTCCGACGACAGATGGGGCAGGACGCGAGCAGCGGCTCGCGCGATGTCGTTGTCGGAGGACCGCATGAGCCAAAGCCCGGATTCGCTGAAGCGGACCCCCCTATACGATTTGCACCTCGAGGCCGGCGCCAAGATGGTGCCGTTCGCCGGCTACGAGATGGCGGTGCAGTACGCCGACGGCATCCTGGCCGAGCATCGACAGACACGGACCTCGGCCGGCCTCTTCGACGTCTCGCACATGGGCCAGCTGGTGATCCGGGGCGACGATCCGGCCGCCGCCCTGGAGCAGCTGGTGCCGGGCGACATCCGGGGCTTGGCCAAGGGGCGGATGCGCTACACGCAGCTCACCAACGATGCTGGTGGCATCCTCGACGACCTGATGGTCACCAACCGGGGCCCGGACCTCTTCGTCGTCGTCAATGCCGCCTGCAAGGAGGCCGACCTGGCGCATCTGAAAGACGGCCTGGCGGGTCAGGCCGAGGTCGAGGCCTTGCCCGACCGAGCGCTCATCGCACTTCAGGGCCCGAAGGCGGCCGAGGTGCTTGCCCGGCACGCGCCGTCGGCGGCGGGGCTCGTGTTCATGGAGGCCGCCGCCATGACGGTGGCCGGCGCCGACTGCTTCGTCAGCCGCTCGGGCTATACCGGCGAGGACGGCTTCGAGATCTCGGTGCCGGAAAGCCGGGCCGCCGGCCTGGCGCGCCTGTTGCTGGCCGAGGACGAAGTCGCCCCGATCGGCCTCGGCGCCCGGGATTCGCTGCGCCTGGAGGCCGGGCTCTGCCTCTATGGGCACGATATCGACGCGACCACGACACCCGTGGAAGCAGCACTCGTCTGGTCGATCTCGAAGCGCCGGCGCGAGGACGGCGGCTTTCCGGGCGCCGCCGTCATCCAAGAGCAACTGAAGGACGGCGCGCCGCGTCGGCGCGTCGGCATCCGGCCCGACGGGCGCCAGCCGGCACGCGAGGGAGCGGCGGTGGTCGACGCCGACGGCAATTCCATCGGCGTGGTGACGAGCGGCGGTTTCGGGCCGACGGTCGGCGGCCCGGTCGCCATGGGCTACGCCGACGCCGGCCACGCCGACATCGACGCCGAGGTCGGCCTGCTGGTCCGGGCCAAGACGTTGCCGGGACGAATCGTCAAGCTGCCCTTCGTCCAGCAGCACTACTACCGCGGCTGAGTCGCGGCCAACCATAACAACGACATGCAAGCGGAGGCGGATCATGAGCGACGTCAAATACACCGAGGACCACGAGTGGCTACGCATCGACGGCGAGGTCGCGACCTGCGGCATCACCGAATACGCCCAAGAGCAGCTAGGTGACGTCGTCTTCGTCGATCTGCCCGAGGTCGGCGCCGGCTTCGCCAAGGGTGACGAGGCAGCGGTCGTGGAGTCGGTGAAGGCCGCGGCCGAGATCTACGCCCCGGTCACCGGCGCCATCGTCGCCGTCAACGATGCCATCGGCACCGACCCGGCGCTGGTCAACGCCGCCGCCATGGGCGAAGGCTGGTTCTTTCAAATCCGCGTCGACGACGCTTCCGAGCTCGACGCCCTGATGGACGAGGCGGCCTACAAGAGCTTCATCGAGGGGCTGGACTGATGCGTTATCTGCCGCTGACCGAGAGCGATCGCGAGGCGATGCTGGCCCGGATCGGGGCGGCGAGCATCGACGATCTCTACGTCGACGTGCCTGAGGCGGTGCGGCTCGACGGCCTGATCGACCTGCCGGCGCACATGGGCGAGCTGGAGGTCGAGCGGCGGCTCGGCGA
>JASLMY010000066.1 GCA_030746295.1 Alphaproteobacteria bacterium
GAGATGGCCGCCATCTGGGCGCCCGAGACCCGGTTCCAGATCTGGCTCGAGATCGAGGCCCACGCGATGGACGCGCAGGCAGCCCTCGGCATCGTGCCGGCGGCGGCGGCCAAGGCGGTCTGGGACAAGGGCGGCTTCGACGTCGCCCGGATCGACGAGATCGAGGCCGAGGTCAAGCATGACGTCATCGCCTTCCTGACCTCGCTCGCCGAGCATGTCGGGCCCGAGGCCCGCTTCGTGCACCAGGGCATGACCTCCTCCGACGTCCTCGACACCTGTTTCAACGTGCAACTCGTGCGCGCCGCCGACATCCTGATCGCGGACCTGGACGGCCTGCTGGCGGCCCTGAAGCGGCGCGCCTTCGAGCACAAGCTGACGCCCTGCATCGGCCGCAGCCACGCAATCCACGCCGAGCCGACGACCTTCGGCCTGAAGCTGGCCCAGGCCTATGCCGAGTTCGCCCGCAACCGCGCCCGGCTGCAAGCCGCCCGGGCGGAAGTCGCGACCTGCGCCATCTCGGGCCCCGTCGGCACCTTTGCCAGCACCGAGCCAGCCGTCGAGGCGCACGTCGCCGAAAAGCTGGGGCTGGCGGCGGAGCCGATTTCGACCCAGGTGATCCCGCGCGACCGGCACGCCATGTTTTTCGCCACGCTCGGCGTCGTCGCCGCGTCGATCGAGCGGCTGGCGACCGAGATCCGCCACCTGCAACGGACCGAGGTGGGGGAAGCGGCGGAGTTCTTCTCGGAAGGTCAAAAGGGCTCCAGCTCGATGCCGCACAAGCGCAATCCCGTGCTGACCGAGAACCTGACCGGGCTCGCCCGCGTCGTCCGCGGCATGGTGACGCCGGCCTTGGAGAACGTCGCCCTCTGGCACGAGCGCGACATCTCGCATTCCAGCGTCGAGCGCATGATCGGCCCCGACGCCACGGTGACGCTCGACTTCGCGCTGGCGCGCCTCGCCGGCGTCGTCGACAAGCTCGACGTCTATCCCGAGCGCATGGCCCGGAACCTCGATGCGCTTGGCGGCCTGATCCACTCGCAACGCGTCCTCTTGGCCCTGACCCAAGCCGGGCTCAGCCGCGAGGCGGCCTACGCCGCGGTGCAGCGCCACGCCAAGATCGTCTGGGCCGAGGGCGGCAGCTTCCTCGAACTCCTGCGCGCCGACGACGAGGTTCGCGCCGCCCTGCCCGAGGCCGAGCTCGAGGCCCTCTTCGATCTCGACTATCACCTGAAACACGTCGACACGATCTTCGCTCGCGTCTTTGGCAAGTGACTCAATATCGAAATATAGCCCAATTCGCAAAATGTAATACGGAATAGTAGCAAAAATACCGAAATAAATTCGGCAACAGACTAATTTTGGAGTTATGTATGGGGGCGGCGCCGGCCGGTTGACGAGTGAGCGATCAGGAGCAGCATCGGCCGGCCGCGTTCAGGATCTACCTGGTGCTTTGCGCAGCCTATGTCGCGAGCCAGTTCTACCGGGTCGCCAACGCCGCCATCGCGCCCGAGCTGATGGCCGAGCTCAGCCTCTCGGCCGAGGCGATGGGCGTGGTCACCGGTCTCTTCTTCCTCGCCTTCGCGGCGGCGCAGATCCCGGCCGGGGTGCTGCTGGACCGTTTCGGCCCGCGCCGCACGATGTCGGGCCTCTTCGCGCTCGCGGTCCTGGGCGCCCTCGTCTTCGCGATCGCCGACGGTGCTGCGCTGCTCGGCCTCGGCCGCGTCCTGATAGGCCTCGGCTGCGCCGCCGGCCTGATGGGCTCGATGGTGGTGATCGCCCGCTGGTACCCGGAATCGCGCTTCGCCCACCTCTCGGCGACGCTCTTCGTGGTCGGCGGTGCGGGCACCTTGCTCGGTACGACGCCGCTTGCCGGGGCGGTCGAATTCGTCGGCTGGCGCGGCGCCTTTCACGCCATGGCGGCGCTGACCGCGGTCTTTGCGCTGGCTCTCTATCTGGTGGTGCGCGACGCCCCACCCGGCCGGCGGCACGAGGCCGAAGGCGAGAGCTGGGGCGAGGTCTGGCAGGGTCTTCGTGCCGTCGTCGCCAACGGCCAGCTCTGGCTCGTGGCCGCGATCCAATTCGTCGGCTACGCCAGCGTGCTGACCGTGATCGGGCTCTGGGGCGGGCCCTACCTTTCCGACGTGCACGGCCTTGCGCCGGTCCCGCGCGGCAACATGCTGCTGGCGCTAAATGTCGCCGCGCTGGCCGGCGTCATGGCCTGGGGCCAGATCGACCGCCTGGTCGCGAGCCGCAAGTGGCTGATCGTCTCGGCGGCCTGCCTGACCGCGGCGGTCCTGACGGTGCTGGCGCTCTGGCCGGCGCCGGGCCTGTGGCTGGCGGGACTACTGCTGGTGCTCTTCGCGGCCTGCGGCAGCTACGTGATGCTGAACCACGCCTTTGCCCGCCGAATCCTGCCCGACCACCTGGTCGGGCGCGGCCTCACCTTCCAGAACCTGGCGGTCTTCCTCGGTATCTCGGCGATCCAGTCCGCCTCGGGCGTGATCGTCGGTGGTTTCGAGAGCCAGGGCACGGCGGCACCGGAGGTCGCCTACAGGGCGGTCTTCGGCTTCCTCGCCGTCTTGCTGGTGATCTCCGCCCTGGTCTTCGCCTTCGCCCGGGAGGAGCGCGCGCGCCCCGTCGCCTAGAGGCCTAAGAGCCTGTCGACACCCTCCGGCCCGAGGTCGGGGCCGAAGAGGAGCTCACCGTCGACCTCCAGGATCGGGGCGGAGCGGATGTTCATCTCCTCGAAGCGCTCGGCCGCCTCTTCCTCCATCAGCAGGTCCTTGACGACGAACTCGACCCCCTTGGCCCGCAGATAGCCCTTGAGCTGCTCGCACGGGGCGCAGAGCGGGGTCGAGTAGACGATCACTTGCCGCTCCATGGCTTCAGACCTTCCCTTCGTCCTTCAGCTTGCGGTACTCGTCCTTGTCGCGGAGCCAGCGCTCGGTCGCTTCTTCGTTCAGGAAGGGCTGTTCCTTGGTGAATATCTTGGACTTCCACGCCTCACCGCCGGGCCAATCGTAGGGCGCCTCGATCGTCGTGCGCGGACCCTTGGCGCTGACCAACAGGTCCAGCGCCATCGAGACGATCTCGCGCTGCATCTCGTCGTCGTAAGGCACGCCGCAAGGATTGCCGAGCGGGAAGTCGGTATAGACCAGCCGGGCGACGCCGCAGTGCTCGACGATGTCGCGGGCGTTGGCGACCAGGACCGTGGGAATGCCGTGTTCTTCGAGGTATCTGGCGATCAAACTGATCGTCTGATGGCAGACCGGTCATATCGGCGTCATCAAGGCGACGTCGACGCCGTCTTCACGGCAACGCCTGACCACCTCCGGCCCGTCCTGCTCCAACGTCTTGCGGGAGCTGTAGCTGGTGAAGACGCCGTGCGAGCGGGCGGCGACGGAGCCGATCTTGCCGGCCGCGGCCAACTCGTGCAGGCGGGTCAACGGGAAATAGGAATCGACGTCCTCGATATGGGTCGCGTGGGTGTCGAAATGCTCTTGCCGGCTGAAGAGCTTCTCCACGGGCGTGTCCGAGGGGATCGAGTAGACGTTGCCCAACATGGAATTGAACTCGCCCTGGGCCGCCTGGTCGTCCTTCATGTGGACGTCGCTGGTGGAAACGATCGTGACCCGGCATTCCGACAGCGGCTTCGCCAGCGGCGTGAACGGCACCTCGTCGAAATGGGCCCACTCGTAAGGCTTCTCATAGCCCTCGGCGGCGTAGTATTCGCGCGTCCGGTCGATGTAGCGCACGTAGTCCATGGCCTGCCCTCTCAGCCCTTGCTCGGAGCGGAAAGCATGGCCGCAGGACGGGCCAAAATCAAGCCGCCGCGACCCTTGGTCGCGGTACCGGCGCCTTACTCGTTGACGATTTGCTCGCGGGCCTCTTCCATCAGGTCGGCCATTTGGCGGCGGACCCGATGCTCGGAGAGGTCCAATTCCTTGGCCTGCAGATCGCCCCAGACCTTCCGGAAGACGTCCTCCTCACCGGGCTCCTCGAAGTCGGCCCTGACCACCTGCTTGGCGTAGGCCTCGGCTTCGTCGCCTTCGAGGCCCAGATGCTCCGCCACCCAGAGGCCCAACAGCTTGTTGCGCCGGGCCGTGATCTTGAAATTGGTCTCTTCGTCGTGGGCGAACTTCTTCTCGAAGGTCTTCTCGCGGTCATTGAAGGTGTTCATCGGCGCCTCGCTCCTCAACGCTTTGTTTTCCTGCCCCGACAACCACATAGTCCGGCGCCGGCAAGGAATCAACCGGATTTCCCGGGCCGAGTCCCGGGTGCCGGCAGCGGCCGGTGAACGGTCCAGGGCGGCTCCCGGGGCGAGATTGTGTCGACCGACGTTGTCGGCTATGTTGCGCGCCAATTCGGGCGCCAGACCGGGGATCGACGTCGGCGTCCCGCCTCATCTGAGGATATCTCATGGCCAGGCGTAGAAAAGTCTATGAAGGCAAGGCCAAGGTCTTGTTCGAGGGGCCCGAGCCGGGCACGCTGGTGCAGTACTTCAAAGACGACGCCACCGCCTTCAACAACGAGAAGAAGGGCGTCATCACCGGCAAGGGCGTGCTGAACAACCGCATCTCCGAGCACATCATGACCCGGCTCGGAGAGATCGGCATGCCGACCCACTTCGTGCGCCGGCTCAACATGCGCGAGCAGCTGATCCGCGAGGTCGAGATCATCCCGATCGAGGTCATCGTCCGCAACGTCGCCGCCGGCTCGATCTCCAAACGCCTCGGCATCGCCGAGGGGACGCCGCTGCCGCGCTCGATCGTCGAGTACTGCTACAAATCCGACGAGCTGGGCGACCCACTGGTCACGGAAGAGCACATCACCTGTTTCGGCTGGTCGAGTCCGGGCGAGCTCGACGAGATGATGTCGATGGCGCTCCGGATCAACGATTTTCTCTACGGCATGTTCGTCGCCGTCGGCATTCGCCTGGTCGACTTCAAGTGCGAGTTCGGCCGCCTCTACCAGGGCGACGACGTGCGCATCGTGCTCGCCGACGAGATCAGCCCGGACTCCTGCCGGCTTTGGGACACGGAAAGCAACGAGAAGCTGGACAAGGACCGCTTCCGCCGCGACCTTGGTGCCGTCGCCGAAGCTTACCAAGAGGTCGCCCGCCGCCTCGGCATCCTGCCCGAGGGCGGCCCCCGCGACCTCAAGGGTCCGGCGGTCATGCAATAGGGGCAGCAGACCCTGGTGAAGGCACGCGTTCACATCTACCTGAAGCCGGGCGTCCTCGACCCGCAGGGCAAGGCGGTCGAACGGGCGCTGGGCAATCTCGGTTTCAACGGCGTCGACGAGGTCCGCCAAGGCAAGTTGATCGAGTTGCGACTGGCCGAGAGCGATCCCGACAAGGCGCGCCGCGCCGTCGAGGAGATGTGCGGCAAGCTGCTCGCCAACACCGTGATCGAGAACTACGCCATCGAGCTCGAGGATTGAAGGTCTCGAAGACAGTGCGTTCGCGGCTCGCTTACCTCCGAACCGATTCTGAACTGGACGTGTGGCCGTGAAGGCGGCGGTAATCGTCTATCCGGGCTCCAACCGCGAGAGCGACATGCAGGTCGCGCTCGAGCGGGCCGGCGCCTCGGTGGTGCTGGTTTGGCACGGCGAGACGACCGTGCCCGTGGCCGACTTGATCGTGCTACCGGGCGGCTTCGCCCATGGCGACTACTTGCGCGCCGGTGCCATGGCGGCGCATTCACCGGTGATGGCCGAGGTCAAGGCCGCGGCCGGGCGGGGCGTGCCCGTGCTCGGCGTCTGCAACGGCTTTCAGGTCCTGACCGAGAGCGGCCTCTTGCCGGGGGCGCTGCTGCGGAACGCCGGCCTGAAGTTCGTCTGCCGCGAGGTCCACCTCTCGGTCGAGACCAGCCAGAGCATCTTCACCAACGGCTACGAGGCCGGCCAGGTGTTGCGGGTCCCCGTCGCCCACCACGACGGCCAGTATTACGCTGACGACGAGACACTGGCCCGGCTTCGCGACCAGGATCGGATCGCCTTCCGCTATGCCGCCGGCGACAGCCCGGGGCCGGCCAATCCAAACGGCTCGGTCGACGATATCGCCGGCATCTACAACGAAGCCAAGACCGTGCTCGGCCTGATGCCGCACCCCGAGGACGCCGTCGACCCGGCCCATGGCGGCACCGACGGCCGCGCCCTCTTCGAGGGCCTGGCGCGGGCGCTTCGATGAGTGCCGCCTCCAACCAGGGGCCGCCGCTGGTCACGCCCGAGCTCGTCGCCGAGCACGGCCTGACCGCCGACGAATACGAGCGGGTGCTGGCGGCGCTCGCCCGCGAGCCCAACATCACCGAGCTCGGCATCTTCTCGGTGATGTGGAGCGAGCACTGCTCCTACAAATCAAGCCGTGTCTGGCTGAAAAAGCTGCCGACCGAGGCGCCCTGGGTGATTTGCGGGCCGGGCGAGAACGCCGGCGTCGTCGACATTGGCGACGGCCAGGCGGCGATTTTCAAGATGGAGAGCCACAACCATCCCTCCTTCATCGAGCCCTATCAAGGTGCTGCGACGGGCGTCGGCGGTATCTTGCGCGACGTCTTCACCATGGGCGCGCGACCGGTCGCCAACCTGAACGCGCTTCGCTTCGGCGCGCCGGAGCACCCCCTGACCCGCCACCTGGTCGCCGGCGTCGTCGCCGGCATCGGCGGCTACGGCAACTGTGTCGGCGTGCCGACGGTCGGCGGCGAATGCGATTTCCACCCGGCCTACAACGGCAACATCCTGGTCAACGCCATGACCGTGGGCGTAGCACCGGCCGACCGGATCTTCTATTCCGCCGCCGCCGGCGTCGGCAATTCGGTGATCTACGTCGGCTCCAAGACCGGGCGCGACGGCATCCACGGCGCCACCATGGCCTCGGCCGAGTTCGACGACGAGAGTGAGGAGAAGCGGCCCACGGTCCAGGTCGGCGACCCCTTCACCGAGAAGCTGTTGATCGAGGCCTGCCTGGAGCTGATGGCGACCGACGCGATCGTCGCCATCCAGGACATGGGCGCGGCCGGGCTCACCTGCTCGTCGGTCGAGATGGCCGACAAGGGCGGCGTCGGTATCGAGCTAGACCTGGATCGGGTGCCGCTCCGCGAGACCGGCATGACGCCGTACGAGATCATGCTGTCGGAGAGCCAGGAACGGATGCTGATGGTGGTCCGCCCCGGCGCCGAGGATCTGGCGACGGGGATCTTCGAGAAGTGGGAGCTCGACGCCGCCGTCGTCGGCCAAGTCACCGACACGGGCCGCCTCGTCGTCCGCCACCAGGGCGCGGTCGCGGCCGATATCCCGGTCCGCCCGCTGGTCGACGACGCGCCCCTTTACGAGCGCCCCTGGCAGCCGACACCGGCACCGGCCGAGATCGAGGACGAGAGGGGTGATATTGAGCCCGGCGAGGCGCTGCTGCGCCTGATGGCCACGCCTGACCTCGCCTCCAAGCGCTGGATCTGGGAGCAGTACGACCACCTGGTGATGGCCGACACGGTGGCCCGGCCCGGCGGCGACGCGGCCATCGTCCGCGTCCACGGCACCGCGAAGGGCCTGGCGATGACCGCCGACGTGACGCCCCGCTACTGCAAGGCGGCGCCCAAGACGGGCGGCGCCCAGGCCGTCACCGAGGCTTGGCGCAACCTGACCGCGGTCGGCGCCCGGCCACTGGCGATCACCGACTGCATGAACTTCGGCAACCCCGAAAAGCCCGAGATCATGGGCCAGTTCGTCGGCTGCATCGAGGGCATGGTCGAGGCCTGTAGCGCCCTCGACTTCCCCGTCGTCTCGGGCAACGTCTCGCTCTACAACGAAACCCAGGGCCAGGCCATTCTGCCGACCCCAGCGATCGGCGGCGTCGGCCTCGTCGCCGACCTCGCGCGCCGCGCGACAATCGCCTTCGAAGCCGAGGGCGAGGCCATCGTCCTCGTCGGCGAGACGGTGGGCCATCTCGGCCAGTCGCTTTACCGGCGGGAGCTCGAGGGCACCGAGGACGGCTCGCCGCCGCCCGTCGACCTCGCTGCCGAGCGCCGAAACGGCGACTTCGTCCGCGGCTTGATCGAGGCCGGCGAGGTGACCGTCTGCCACGACATCTCCGATGGCGGCCTCGCCGTCGCAGTGGCCGAGATGGCGCTCGCCGGCGGCATCGGCGCCCGTATCGAGGTGCCCGTGGGCGTATCCGCGCCCGCCGCCTGGCTCTTCGGCGAGGACCAGGGCCGCTACCTGATCCAGACAGCCCCCGAGTCTGCTGGTGACATCGTCGACCGCGCCGGCTCGGCGGGGGTCCCGGCCCGCGTCGTCGGCGTCACCGGCGGCGATACATTGACGCTCGGGGGTGGCCGGAATATATCGTTAGGGGAGCTGCGGCGGCTCCACGAAGGGTGGCTTCCGAGCCTCATGGAAGAGAGCGAAGCGAGGTAGCGCGGCATGGCGATGGACGCGGGCGAGATCGAGCGGCTGATCCGGGAGAGCATTCCGGACGCGCGCGTGACGATCGAGGATCTGCGCGGCGACGGCGACCACTACGCGGCACACGTCGTCTCGGGCGCCTTCGCCGGCAAGAGCCGGGTGCAACAGCACCAGATGGTCTACGCCGCCTTGCAGGGCCGGATGGGCCAGCAGCTCCACGCCTTGGCGCTGCAAACCTCGACGCCGACCGACTAGCAGGGCCGCGGGACGGCCCGGACCAGGGACCACACTCAGGAGAACCAGGGGATGAACGACCAAGTAGTCTTCGACCGTATCCGCCAGGACATCCAGGACAACGACGTCGTCCTTTACATGAAGGGCACGCCGGTCTTTCCGCAATGCGGCTTTTCCGCCACGGTGGTCGGCGTCTTGAGCCACCTCGGCATCAAGTTCAAGGGCATCGACGTGCTGCAGGACCCGAGCCTGCGCGATGGCATCAAGCACTTCTCGGAGTGGCCGACGATCCCGCAGCTCTACGTCAAGGGCGAGTTCGTCGGCGGCTGCGACATCATCCGCGAGATGTTCGAGTCGGGCGAGCTGCAGAGCTTCCTCTCCGAGAAGGAAGTGGCGCGCGCGGAGGCTTGAGGATGGCCGAGCCGAAGGACGCCGGCCAGATCGAGAGCTACCACGCCCACGTCTATTTCGATGCCGAAAGTCGGGATCGCGCCTGGGCGTTGCGTGAGCGGATCACCGATCTCTTCGATATCGAGATGGGGCGCTTCCACGAAAAGAACGTCGGCCCGCATCCGCGCTGGAGCTATCAGGTCGCCTTCAAGCCGGCGCTCTTTTCCGAGTTCGTGCCCTGGCTGATGCTGAACCGCGACGACCTCGTCGTGTTCCTGCACCCCAACACCAGCGACGACATGGCCGATCATCGCGACTTCCCGATCTGGATGGGCGGGATGCCGGATATGGACCTCTCGATCTTCGAATAGCGCCGGGAGGGCGCCCTCGGCTATCGTTGGCCCGAGCCACAACAACGTTTCGGGAACCCGAGATGGCGACCTCCGCGCTTCGCGCCGGCCTTGGTTTGGCGATGACCCGCCTGCCGGCGCCCTTGGCATGGCTCTACCTCCTTGGTCGGCGGCGTCGCTCGGGCGGCCGGGTGATGGATCCCAAGGCACAACTCGTCGCCGACTTCGTCACCTCGATCCGCATCCCCGGCTACATCCCGACGCCGAGCGAGGCACGGGCGCAGCTCCGCCGCATGGTCGAGCTGATGGAAAGCCCACCCGTTCCCCTCGCCCAGATCGAGGATCGCACGATCCCCGGGCCGGCCGGCGAGATCCCGATCCGGCTCTATAAGCCACGCTCGCCTGTGTCAGGCTCCCTGCCCGTCCTCGCCTTTTTCCACGGCGGCGGCTGGGTACAGGGGGATCTCGAAAGCCACCACGCGCTCTGCACCAAGCTCGCCCGCCAGGCCGACTGCTTGGTCGCGGCGATCGACTATCGCCTCGCGCCCGAGCACAAGTTCCCGGCCGGCGTCGAGGACTGCCTCGCCGCCTACCGTTGGCTGGCGGCGAACGCGGGCGAGATCGGCGGCGACCCGGCCCGCATCGCCGTCGGCGGCGACAGTGCCGGCGGCAACCTGGCGGCCGTCGTCTCGCAGCGGATGGCGGTCGAGGGCGGGCCGCTACCGGCGGGCCAGGTGCTGATCTACCCCGGCACCGACATGCACATGAGCGGGGCCAGTCACCAGGAACACAGCGCCGATCCGGTGATCCCCCGCGAGCGCATCCTCTGGTACTTGGAGCAGTACTTGCGGCACGCGGCCGACAAGGACGACCCCGCCGCCTCGCCGCTATTGGCGGAGGACTTGACGGGCCAGCCCCCGACCATGGTGATCACCGGCGGCTTCGATCCGCTGCGCGACGAGGGCCGGGCCTACGCCGACCGCCTCACGGATGCCGGCGTCGAGACCAGCTACCGCGAATGGCCGGGCCAGATCCACGCCTTCATGGTCCTGACCCGCGTCATCCCTCAGGGCGACAAGGCGATCGCGGAAGCGGCGCTCTGGCTGAGGAAGGTTTTCGAAGGCTGACCCGGCGCACCCGTCGGTCTCGCTCGGCCCTATGCCGTCGAGCGAATGATCTGACCCGGATCCATTTCGGCGATGCGCCTTCAACATCACCGTCATACCCGCGAAAGCGGGTATCCAGGATCGACGCCGATTCCTGGATTCGGGATCGGCGCTGGCGCGCCGTCCGGAATGACGATTCCCGGCTTGTCGGAATCGGAACCCAAATTCCCCTGGCCAGCGCAGAGATCAGTTCAGGGGCTCGATGGTATTATTCCGGCCAACCGATGATCTCACCGTTCTTCCACTCGCATTTCTGCCAAGGGCCGTCCTTGCCGGTGCGGCACTTGCCGAGGCCGTGCTGGCGGCCCTCGACGAAGCCGCCTTCGTAGGCATCGCCGTTGGCGTTGGCGAAGAGGCCTTGCCCGTGCATCAGGCCGCCCGCGACCTCGCCCTCGTAGCGCCCGCTCTTGCCCCAGGCGATGGTGCCCCGGCCGCTCGGCAGGCCGGCCTTGAAGCCGCCCTCGTAGCGATAGCCGTCAGCGCCGGTCAGCACCCCCGGGCCTTCCAGGAGGCCTTGCTTGAAACCGCCCTGGTAGCGCCGGCCGTCGGCCGAGACGAGAACGCCTGGGCCCTGCAAGAGACCATCCTTGAAGGTGCCCTCGTAGCGGTCGCCGGCCTTGGTCACCAGGACGCCCTTGCCATCGAGGCGGCCCGCCTTGACCTCGCCTTCGTAGCGGTTGCCGTTGGCGAAGGTATAGACGCCACGGCCGTCCATCTTGCCGGCGCGAAACGGGCCCTCATAGCGGCTGCCGTCGGTGGCCGTGTAGACGCCCTTGCCATGTGGCTTGCCGGCCACCAAGGGGCCCTTGTAGCGGGCCCCGCCGGCCCAATTGAAGAGGCCCTCGCCCTCTATTCTGCCGTCCTTGAAGACGCCCTTGTAGGCATCGCCGTTGGCCAGAACGAGGACGCCCTCGCCGTGCATCACCCCCTTGGCGATCTCGCCCTCGTAGCGGCCGCCGTCGGCGGTCAGGAAGACGCCGCGGCCGTGCGGCTTGCCCTCGGCGACCTCGCCTTCGTAGCTCTCGCCGTTGGCCCACTTGAAAAGGCCTTTGCCCTCGTTGACGCCTTGGCGGAAAGTGCCCTCGTAGCGGTCGCCGTTCTTGGCGACGTAGATGCCATTGCCCTCGGGCTTGCCCTTCTCGAGCTTGCCTTCGTAGCGGTTGCCCTCGGCGTCGAGCCAAAGACCCTGGCCGTGCATGGCGCCGTCCTGGTACTGGCCGTCGTAGCTGCTGCCGTCGGCGCCGGTGAACATGCCCCGGCCGTGGCGCAGGCCGGCCCGGTAGGCGCCCTGGTAGTGGTCGCCGGACTTGCCGTCGAAGTGCCACTGGGCGACGCCTTCGCCCGTCGCCTTGCCCTCCTCGCAGGCGCCGCTCCAGGTGAGCGTCATCCCGAGTCGGGGCTTTGGCTCCCAGATCGCGCAGTTTGTCTTGGCATCGCGCAGCCACTCGCCGGCCGCCGCCGCGCCCGAGACGACGACGCAGATCGCCACCGACAGGCCAAGGCCCCAAATCCTCGCTCCAGAAGGCGTCATGCGTTTTCGTCCTGCGCGGGCTCGTGTCCCCAATCAGAAGTTCGCATCGTTCGTGGCAAGCACCCGACGAACTTCTGATTGGATAAGAACACTAGCATCCTTTTGATTCTAGTGTGGTTTATGGATTTGAAGTTCCTCACGGCGTCAGTCCCACGAATGAGAGGAACTTCAAACCCACCACACTATGGTCAGGGCTCAGAAATCGGCGCCTGGGCGGTGACTGTCAAGGGGCTATGATAGTCGGCCGAGGCTCGGGACGACAGACGGCCCGAGCCGGGTGACACACTGGCATTCGACGAACGCTATGAGCGCGCATTACTTCGAGGATCTGGCGGTCGGCGACCGCCTCGCCGCCGGCCCCTATCGCGTGGCGCGCGAGGAGATGCTGGCCTTCGCGCAAAGCTACGACCCCCGCCCGGTGCACCTGGACGATGCCGCGGGCGCTGCCTCTGACTTCGGCGGCCTCGTCGCGTCGGGCATCTATACGCTGGCGGTCTGGAACCGACTCCGCTTCGAGGCCGAGGCCGGCCTGTCGCAGATCGCCGGCCTGGGCCTGGAAGAGGTCCGCTACAGCGCCCCGGTGCGTGCGGGCGACCGCCTCGACCTCGCCGCCGAATGCACCGCCAAGCGGCCTTCCGCCAGCCGGGCCGACCGGGGCATCATGGCCTTCCAGCATCGGCTTCTCAATCAGCACGGCCAGCTGGCGATGACCGCGGTCGTCAACCTGTTGGTCTCCCGGCGGCCGGCACGGTCGTGATGGCACCGGCTTGGACTCTCCAATTGGACTCGCCAAGCCGGCCCGCCCTTTTCCGAAATTCATTTATTAATCAGTAGAGTAAATGTCCATAATCATCTGGTTCTATTGCCAAATTGGAACTGGAAACACTGCGTGAAAGGAGAGAAGATGACCGATCTGAAGCTTGAATCCGCGGCCGGGATCGTCGACCACGCCCTCGCCGCGGGCCGCGAGCAGGGCTTCATGCCGCTGACCGTGGCGGTGCTGGACGCGGGCGGCCACCTGGTGGCGCTGAAGCGCGAGGACGGCTCGGGCATCATGCGGGTCGAGATCGCCAGCGGAAAGGCCTGGGGCGCGCTCGGCATGGGCGTGGCGACGCGGCATTTGCGCGACCGCCTGGCCGACCGGCCCGCCTTCCAGGCAGCACTGGCGGCGGTCTCGGGCGGGCGCTTCGTGCCGGTGCCGGGCGGGGTCCTGATCCGCGATGGCGAGGACCACATCATCGGTGCCGTCGGTATCTCCGGCGACACCTCCGACAAGGACGAATACTGCGCCATTCGCGCCATCGAAGCGGTCGGCCTGAGGCCCGACCCGACCGAGCCGGCGCCGGACTGGAACCAATCCAAGCTTTGACGACGGGCCGGAACCGTTGCCGCCCGCCGGCGCCGCAACCAATCGTGACGATTGGCGGGCGAGCTGATAGGATTTTCCCGGGAGCCCGTCACGGAGGCTGACAATGCTGACCATCGAGCCATTGCATGCACCTTTCGGTGTCAGCATCACCGGCATCGACATCGCCGAAGGTTTGAACGATGCCACAATTAAAGGGGTGGTCGATGCGCTGCACGAGCACCGCGTCGTCGTCATCCGCGAGCAGCGGCTCGACAAGGACGACTATCTCGCCTTCGGCCGCGAATGGGGCCAGCCGATCCCCCACGTCCTCGATCATCTGCGCATGCCCGGCTATCCCGAGATGATGGCCATCGGCAACACCGAGGAGAAAGACAGGGAGGACAGCATCCGCCTGGGGGCGGCCTTTTGGCATACCGATCAGTCCTACGAGGCCGAGCCCGCGACCGCGACCATGCTTTATGCCATCAAGGTGCCGTCTTCGGGCGGCGAGACCTTGATCGCGGACGGCTACGGCGCCTACGAGGCCCTGGACGACGCAACCAAGTCGCGGCTTGGGGGCCTGGTCGCACTGCACTACTACGGGGCGGCCAGCGGCCGGGGCGAGGAGAATATCGCCGCCCCGCTCGTCAACGATCAGCAACGCGACAAGGTGCCGCCGGTCGAGCACCTGATCGCCCGGCCGCACCCCGTCACCGGCCGCACCGCCCTCTACGGCATTGCCGGCACGCCCTACGGTATCGAGGGCATGGCCGAGGCGGAGGCAACCGAACTACTGGCCATGCTGAAGGCGCACATGCTGCAGGACCGGTTCATCTACCGGCACGCCTACCGGGTCGGCGACGTCGCCATTTGGGATACCTCGCAGACCCTGCATTCGGCGACGCCGATAGACGTCGCCACCCGCGAGGCCGACAGCCGCCTGCTGCACCGGATCTCGATCCGCGGCCGGCCGAGGGTCTGCCATTGAGCGCCGCTATCATTGCAAGGGAGCACGCGTGATGTCCGACGAAGCCGCGGTTCAGGCGCACTACTCGGCGGACACCGTTGTCGAGGTCGTCGTCGAGGCGCTCCGGGACGCGGGCGTCGATCTCGACAAGGTGACGCCGCTGGAGCTGGCGCCGGTCGATCAATTCCATTCCCGCGGCCTCGACGCGACCAACGAGCTGGGCGAGATCCTGGCGCCGAAGGCCGAGGAGCGCTTGCTGGACATCGGCTGCGGCCTCGGCGGGCCGGCCCGCTTCTTCGCCTTCACCTTCGGTTGCCGCGTCGACGGCATCGACCTGACGCCGGCCTTCTGCGAGGCGGCGGAGCGGCTGACCACCATGACCCGCCTCGACGATCAGGTCGAGATCGCCTGCGCCAGCGCCCTCGACCTGCCCTTCGAGGACGCCACCTTCGAAGCCGCCTATTCCCAGAACGTCGTCATGAACATTGCCGACAAGGCGGCCTTCTACGCCGAGGCCCGGCGGGTTTTGAAGCCGGGCGGGCGGTTGGCACTCTCGAACTTGACCCTGGGCACGGGCGGCCAGCCGACCTATCCGGTGCCCTGGGCCGAGACCGAGGCGACCAGTTTCCTGTCGACGCCAGACGAGACCCGAGCGGCGATAGAGGCGGCCGGCTTCGAGATCCTGGTCTTCCGCAATACCACCGAGCGGCTGACCCATTTCTATGCCACCCAGCGCGAGCGGGTCCGCCGCCAAGGCCCGCCGAAGCTTGGTCCGCACGTCTTCATGGGCGAGCGCATGAAGGAGATGCAGCGCAACGTCGCCCAGAACGTCGAGGAAGGCCGCGTCGCCCCCTTCGAGATCCTTTGCCGCAAGCTCTGAGCGCGGCCGCTCTGTCGAGGGCTTGGAGGACTACTCCACCGTCACCGCCTTGGCGAGGTTGCGCGGCTGGTCGACGTCGGTGCCCTTGGAGACGGCGACGTGGTAGGCCAGAAGCTGCACCGGTATGGCGTAGAGCAGCGGGGCGACGAAGGGGTCGACCTCCGGCAGCTCGATCGTGGCCCAGGCGAGGTCGCCGGCCTGGGCAAGACCGGCCGCGTCGCTGATCAGCACCACCCGGCCGCCGCGCGCCGCCACCTCCTGCACGTTGGCCGCCGTCTTCTCCAAGAGCCCGTTGCCGGGGGCGACGAAGATCACCGGCACGTCCTCGTCGATGAGGGCGATCGGCCCGTGCTTCATCTCGCCGGCGGCATAGCCCTCGGCGTGGATGTAGGAGATCTCCTTCAGCTTCAGCGCCCCCTCCAACGCGATCGGATAGCCGGTGCCGCGCCCGAGATAGAGGACGTCGCGGGCCCGCGCGATCTCCAGCGCGATCTGATGGATATGATGCTCGGCCTGCAACAACGCCGCGACCCGCGAGGGGACCTCGGTGATCGCCTGGGTCAGCTCCATTTCGCGCTCCGGCGCCAGCATGCCGCGCTGCTTCGCCGCCGTCACCGCGAGGCAGGCGAGCGTGGCGAGCTGTGTCGTGAAGGCCTTGGTCGAGGCGACGCCGATCTCCGGGCCTGCGTGGGTCGGCAGGACGATATCGCTCTCGCGGGTCATCGTGCTCTCGGGCGCGTTGACGACGCTGACGATGTGCTGGCCCTCGCGGCGCGCCAGGCGCAGTGCCTCCAGGGTGTCCATGGTCTCGCCCGACTGGGAGATGAAGACAGATAGGCCGCCGTCGACCAGCGGCGGGTTGCGGTAGCGGTACTCGGAGGCGATGTCGGTCTCGACCGGCATCCGGGCCAGGTCCTCGAACCAGTATTTCGCCACCATGCCGGCATAGTGGGCGGTGCCGCAGGCAACGAATGAGACTTTGGGCAGGGTCGCAAAGTCGAACGGCAGGGCCGGCATCTCGACGCGGCGCGTCGAGGGGTGGACGTAGGAATGCACGGTGTCGCCGATCGCGGTCGGCTGCTCGTGGATCTCCTTCTGCATGAAGTGGCGGTAGTTGCCCTTGCTGATCGAGGCCTGCGCCAGCGCGGTCTCCTTGATCTCGCGCTCGACCACGGCGCCGTCGCGGTCGTGGATCTCGGCCCCCTGGCGGCGGACGACGACCCAATCGCCCTCGTCGAGATAGCAGATCCGCTTGGTCAGCGGGGCCAGCGCCAAGGCATCGGAGCCGAGATACATCTCGGCATCGCCGTAGCCCACCACCAGCGGGCTGCCGCGCCGGGCGCCGACCATCAGGTCGTGCTCGCCGGCAAAGATGATCGCGAAGGCGAAGGCGCCCTCCAGCCGACCGAGCGCCTTTTCCGCCGCCCGAACCGGATCCATGCCGTCGTTCATGTAGGCCGTGACGAGATGGGCAACCACCTCGGTGTCGGTCTCGGTGGCGAAGTTGCTGCCGTGGGCGACGAGCTCTTCCTTGAGCTCGCGGAAGTTCTCGATGATGCCGTTATGCACGAGCGCCACCCGGTTGGTGGCATGGGGATGGGCGTTAGTCTCGTTGGGCATGCCGTGGGTCGCCCAGCGGGTGTGGCCGATGGCGATGTCGCCGGCGAGCGGCTCCGCCTCCAGCCGATCGGCCAGGTTGACGAGCTTGCCCTCGGCCCGGCGGCGGTCGATATGGCCATTGACCAAGGTGGCGATGCCGGCCGAATCGTAACCGCGATACTCCAGCCGCTTCAGGCCCTCCAGGACCTTGGGCGCGACTTCGCCCTCGCCGATGATGCCGATGATGCCGCACATGTCGTTCTACCTCGTCCCCCTGGTGCGTTGCTGTCGCCTACTTGGCCTTGGCCGCCGCCTTCCGTGCCTGCTTGCGGGCCCGGTAGCGCGGCGCGAAGTCCGGCACCGATTTCTGCGGCGCCCGGGTCGTCGCCAAGGCGTCGTCCGGGACCTCGTCGGTGATCACGCTGCCGGCACCGACGATGGCGCCGTCGCCGACCCGGACCGGCGCCACCAGCGCCGTGTTGGAGCCGATGAAGGCGCCGGCGCCGATTTCGGTCAGCGACTTATTGAAGCCGTCGTAGTTGCAGGTGATGGTGCCGGCACCGACATTGGCACCGGCGCCGATGTGGGCATCGCCCACATAGGCCAGATGGTTGACCTTGGCGCCCTCGGCCACGGCCGCCGACTTGACCTCGACGAAGTTGCCGATCCGCGCGGCGGTGCCGATCTGGGTCCCGGGCCGCAACCGGGCATAAGGGCCGATGCGGGCACCGCTCGCCACGTGGCAGCCTTCGAGATGCGAGAAGGAATGGATCTCGACCCGGTCGTCCACCGCGACCCCGGGGCCAAAGACGACGAAGGGATGGACCACCACGTCGCGGCCGAGTTCGGTGTCATGGCAAAGATGCACGCTTCCCGGGTCGATCAGGGTCGCGCCTGCAGCCATCGCCCGTTGGCGCAGCCGGTCCTGCATCACCGCCTCCGCCGTGGCGAGGCCGGCGCGGGAATCGATCCCCATCAGCTCCTCCGCCTCGGCCTCGACGACGACCGCCGAGCGGCCCCGCCGGCGCGCCAGCGCCACGATGTCGGTGAGGTAGAACTCCCCCTGGGCGTTGTCGTCGCCGAGCCCGTCCAGCAGCTCGAACAGGACCTTGCCGTCGACCGCCATGACGCCCGAATTGCAGACATCGATCCGCCGCTCCGCCTCGCTCGCGTCGGAAAGCTCGACGATGGCGGCGAGGCCGCCGGCGTCGTCCAGCACCAAGCGGCCGTAGCGGGCCGGGTCGGCCGGCCGAAAGCCCAGCACCGCGACGGCCGGATCGCCGGCACCGCGGCGCGCTGCCAGCAGCGCTTCCAGGGTCTCTGGGCGGAGCAAGGGCGTGTCGGCGAAGAGCACCACGACATCGCCGCCGAAGCCCGCCAGCGCGGCTCGTGTCGCCCGGGTCGCATCGCCGGTGCCGAGGGGGCGCTGCTGGACCACGACCTCCGCCCCCACCGCGACCTCGGCCAGGGCTCCCTTCGATTCCGGCGCGGCGACGACCAGGGTTCGCTCCGGCGCCAGGCTTGCGACCGTCTCCAGCACATGGGATATCATGGGCCGGCCCGCCAACCGGTGCAGGGGCTTGGGCAGGTCGGTCTTCATGCGCGTGCCCTTGCCGGCAGCGAGTATGACGACGGCACTCTCAGGCATGGTCCAAAGGCTTGCAATTCCTCGGGTTTCTCGAATCAACGGCGAACATGCCACAGTCCCCATGCAGAGGCAAAATCAATTAGTGTATCGGTTGGTTGCATCTCGCTCCGGCGCTTGGCCCCGGGCTCTTGAGCGGCGGCGGCGACGTTGAGCACCGAGCAGATCATCGTCTTCGCGATCCTCGCCGGCGCCATGGTGGCGTTCGTCGTCGGCCGGCCACGCTACGACGTGGTCGCGGCGGTGGCGCTCTTCCTCTCGGTCTTCACCGGCGTCGTGCCCGGGGCCGAGGCCTTCGCCGGCTTCGGCCATCCGGCGGTGGTGACGGTGGCCGCCGTGCTGATCATTTCGCGCGCCCTCAAGAATGCCGGCATCGTCGACCTTCTGGCGCATACACTGTCGGGCTGGGTCGACCGGCCGCGGCACCTGACGATGGCCTTGACCGGGCTCTGCGCCTTCGTCTCCGCCTTTATGAACAACGTCGGCGCGCTCGCCATCCTGCTGCCGGTGGCGCTGGAGACGGCGAACAAGGAGAAGATTTCGCCGGCCGAGATCCTGATGCCGCTCAGCTTCGGCGCCATCCTGGGCGGCCTCGCCACCATGATCGGCACGCCGCCCAACGTCATCATCGCTACCTTCCGTGCCGAGGCCATGGGCGCGCCCTTCGCGATGTTCGACTTCGCCCCCGTCGGCGCCACGGTGGCGGTGGTGGGCGTCGTGTACCTCGTCTTCGTCGGCTACCGCTTCATCCCCAGTGCCCGGCGCGGCCAAACCCCGCCCGAGCGGCTCTTCGACATCGCCGACTATATGGCCGAGGTGCGGATCGGCGAGGGCTCGGAGTTCGCCGGCCAGACCATCGCCGCCTTCGAGCGCGCGGCCGAGGACGACCTGACGGTGACGGCACGGATCAGAGGCGAGGAGCGGTTGCCGGCGCCCGGTCGGCGCCGCCGCCTGCGAGAAGGTGACGTCTTGCTGGTCCGGGGCGACGCCCAGGCGCTGCAGAGCCGGCTCGCCGGCTCGGGCCTGGAGTTGGCGGATGACGACGACCTGACGGCCGAGAACCTCTCCTCCGACGAGGTCGCGCTGATCGAGGCGGTGGTCGGGCACGGCTCCCCGCTCGAGGGTCGCACCCAGGGCGGCATCGGCCTCAGGAACCAGGGCCTGACGCTCTTGGCGGCGGCGCGGCAGACGAGCCCAGTCACGACCCGCCTCGAGGCGATGCGCTTCAAGGTCGGCGATGTGCTGTTGCTGCAGGGTGCCAACGACGTCATCACCGACGCCATCGCTCGCTTGGCCCTGTTGCCGCTGCGCTCGCGCGACCTACGCCTCGGCACCCGCCGGCGGATCTTCTTGGCACTGGCGATCTTCGCCTCGGCCTTGGGCGTCATCGCCTTCGGCTGGGTCAATCCGGCGGTGGCGTTGGCGACCGCGGTAGCGGTCTTCACGGTGCTGGAGTTCATCAGCCCGCGCGAGCTCTACGAGGCCATCGACTGGCCCGTGATCGTGCTGTTGGGGGCGATGATCCCGGTCGGCGGCGCCTTGGAATCCACGGGCGCGGCGGCGCTGCTGGCGGGCGGCCTCGTCAGCTTCGCCGGCGGCCATGCGACCTGGTTGCTGCTCGCCGTTGTCCTGGCCCTGACCATGACCTTGTCCGACGTCATGAACAACGCCGCGACGGCGGTGGTGATGGCGCCGATCGCGGTCTCGATCGCAGCCGGCCTCGGCGCCAGCACCGACGCCTTCCTGATGGCCGTCGCGGTCGGTGCCAGCTGCGCCTTCTTGACCCCGATCGGGCATCAGTGCAACACCCTGGTACTGGGGCCGGGCGGCTACCGCTTCGGCGACTATTGGCGGGTCGGGCTGCCGTTGGAGATATTGATCATGATCGTCGCGGTGCCGCTCATCATGCTGGTCTGGGGTTGAGCCGATGCCGTGGCGCCAACGCTTCGATGCCGTCGTCTTCGACCTCGACGGCACGCTCGTCGAGACCGCGCCGGACTTGGCCGGCGCCCTCAACCACATCCTGGCCGCCGCCGAGTTGCCGACAGTCACGCTCGAGACCGTGCGCCACCTGAT
>JASLMY010000067.1 GCA_030746295.1 Alphaproteobacteria bacterium
CAAGGCAGGATAGCGTGCGACCTCGACCCGAGCGCCGTCCCGAGGCCACTGCCCCGCTGCCAGCGCCCATCGGCGTGGCCAAAATCCGCCACGCCGCCACACCCGAGCCTCGAAACCGCCGCCGGCACAAAAAAAATCGCCGGCACCACTCCGAGATCCCGGCCCCTGACCACGAGCGCCCCCCAAAGAACCCCAAAATCGCTACTCTAGAATCTTTCGTGACGAATCCGGGCTAATGCTTCACATTCCCTATCGTGTTGGAGCAGGATCACCTACGCGCAATCCTTATGGAAGAGGGGGAGAGATCGATGATGAAGGAAATTGGCGATTTCCCGCTGTGGGCCGTCCTCTGTGGCCTCTTGCCGGCGGTCGTGGTGTTTTGGCTGGGGGTCGGCTATGCGGGAACGCTTCTCGTCTATCTAGGCGTGACCGGCCTGCTCGCCGTCTTGAGCCAATTGGACTCCATCGAGCACGAGTTGAAGATCATGAACGAGCGGCAGGGCGGCGGCGACTGACGCTGTCGACGGCGGCCGGAGCGGTCGACACCGTCGGTACCGTTCGCCGCGTTCCTGCCGCCGTCGCCGTCAGGCTTCCGCCGTGGCCTTCTGATCCCGATAGCGTTGCTTGCGGGCTTCCCAGTTCGCGACCTGATTCTCCGAAAGAAACGGTTGCTCGGCGGTGAAGACCGTGGCCTTCCAGGCCTCGCCGTGCGGCCAAGCGAGTGGTGCCTGCCAGGTTGTGCGCGGCGCCGTCGCCTGCTCCAAGAGGTCGAGGCCCATGGCGACGATCTGGCGTTGCATCGCTACGTTGCCGGGCTCGCCGCAGGGGCTGCCCAGGGGAAAGTCGACGAAGAGGAAGCGGGCAACGCCGCAATGCTCGACGATGTCGCGCGCCGCGCCGATAATTAGCGTCGGGATGCCGTTCGCTTCCAGGTGCCGGGCGACCAGACTCACGGTCTGGTGGCAGACCGGTCAGACCGGGGTCAGGATGGCGACGTCGGCCCCCGCCGCGAGCAGGCGCTCCAGCGCCAGGGGCGCCGTCGTCTCCTGCATCAGGCGTTTGGAATAGCCCCGGTTGAGGTTGAAGAATTCGTCGGTGACGCCGCCGATGCGACCGGCCGCGACGCCTTCCCTAAGCCGGGTCAGCGGCAGGTAGGAATCGATGTCGTCCAGGCTGGTGGCGTAGCGGTCATAGCTCTCCTGGCGGCTGTAGAGATCGCTTGTCGGGCTGTCGAAGGGCAGCCCGTAGACGTTACCGACCGTGGTCTCGGCATCCGGGATCTCTTCGTCGTCGCCGCGCTTGGGCGAGACGTCCGAGGTCGACAGGAGCGCCACCCGCGATTCGGCCAAAGGCTTCGCCAGCGGGGTAAACGGCACCTCTTCGAAATGCGCCCAGACGTAAGGCTTCTCGTAGCCCTGGCCCAGGTAGTAGTCGCGAATGCGGTCCATATAACGGACGTGGGTCATGCGGCGTCCTTTCGTGGCGTTCGGCGTCTGTCTCGATTGTCGGGTCTCGGCGCGGCCATGGCAACCATTGCGCTCTCTAGTCCAACCTCGGCGCCTTGAGAAAGAGCGCCGCCACGGCGCAGCCGGCGGGAATGACGGCGAGAAGCCGTAGCGTCAGGTCATAGTCGCCCAAGAGGTCGATCGCGAGGCCGAGCGGCAAGGGTCCGAGCGAGGCGCCGACGATGCCGATCATCTGTCCGGTGCCTTGGATCTGGCCCAGGTGCCGGCGGCCGAAGAAGCGCGGCCACATGAACGAGAAGTAGGTCATGGTGACGCCGTTGTTG
The DNA here is from genome assembly GCA_030746295.1 of Alphaproteobacteria bacterium. The sequence continues at coordinate 1,790 of JASLMY010000067.1, forward strand.
AGGCCGAAGACGATCGCATAGCCGACCGCACCCCAAAGCCCCTCGACGAAGGTCACCGAGATCAACGAGGCCACCATCACAAGCAAGCCGCCGAAGAACATCCATTTGGTCTCGAAGCGGTCCAGCATCCGCCCGACGATCGGCATCGCGAGGGCGGCGACGATGCCGGTGACGGCGAACATGTTCGCCGCCGTTTGCGCGTCCAGGCCGTGGCGAGTGAGGATGCCCTTGTTCTCGACGTGCAGCGCGGTCACCAGCATGGAGAGCGAGGCCAAGCCGGCGGCCAGGATGTAGAAGGCCGGCGTGCGTAGCGCCTCGGCCAGCGTCAGGCCGCTCGGCTCGGCCCGTGGCGCACCCTCGGCCGAGCCCGGTCGGCCGTCCGCCGCCAGGCCGACGTCCTCCGGCCGGTTGTAGAGCAGCAACAAGGCCGGCGGCAGCAGCAGAACCCATGTGGCGATGCCGAGCCAAACCCAGGTCTGGCGCCAGCCCAGCCATTCGATCAGCCATTGCACCAACGGCGGATGCAGTGCGATCGAGATCGGAAAGCCCAAGGCCATGCAACCGAGCGCGAAGCCGCGCCGGCGCTCGAACCAGTGCGAGACCATGTTGGCGCAGTTCAGCATCAGCGAGCCTTGGCCGAGGAAGCGCAGCGCCGCGAAGCCGAGCGCCAGATAGAGCCAGCCGGTGGCGAAGCCGAACAGAATGCAGGCGAGGCCGAGGCCGCCGACCACGATGGAGAGCATGCCCGCTGGCCCGTGCCGGTCCACCAGCCGGCCCATCCTCGGCAACAACAGGGCGGCGACCAGCGTCGCGCCGCCATAGGCCAGCGCGATGGAGGTGCGCGAGAGGCCGAGCTCGGCCGAGATCGGGTCGAAGAAGAGGCCGATCAGGTGCGACTGCCCCGGCCCGGTGCCGAACATCACCAGCGAGGCGACGGCGACCACGACCCAGCCGTAGAAGACCCGTCCCGCGAGACGATCGAAGAGGGAGGCGCGTAGCTGGTGGTGCATGGTCGGATTCGGAACGCGGGTCGTGCCGTCCGGGCGGGCGGCCTCGGAATGGGAGGGCTATTCTAGCCCACTCCGGCCCGGGCGATAACGGTCAACCTCGGGCGACGGGACATACTTGACGGCGGTCAATGCATTTCTTCCGGCGCCGGCAAAGAATGGCGACGTCGAATGGTTCCGACACTCCCTGCCTGCCGCTTGGCTTCCTCCCTCCGCCACGCGGCTTTTTCTTGGGCGCTCGCGGCGGCCTCGGCGGGCGGCCTGCGGCAATTGGTCGCGAACGCTCGGTGGAGAGCCGCAGGGCCGCGCGGTGCCAACTTTGCAGCGTTCTACGGTAGTGGAGGCGCGGACCGGATTCGAACCGGTGTAAACGGATTTGCAATCCGCTGGATAGCCACTCTCCCACCGCGCCGGAGGGGGGTGAGGGGCGGACCCGAGAATTGGGCCGCCCGCTCTTGTCCGCTTACTTAAGCCTCCGGCGGCGTCCGGTCAACGGAGCCTCGGGGCCGTTCGGCGGCGCCGGCCGCTTCGGCTCCCATGCTCCAAGCGCGGCGTTGTCAGACGTCCCACCGGGACCTATAACTCAGGCTCCAGACTCCACGAATCGACGGTGAGCCGATGGACGAGAGCCTGAGCCGGCGAGAGGCCATGGTCAACGGGCAGATCCGGCCCAACAAGGTGGTCGACGAGCGGATCACGGCCGCACTTCTGGCGGTGCCGCGCGAGCCCTTCCTGCCCGGCCCGCTGCGCGGCGTCGCCTATCTCGACGAGGACATCGCGGTCGGCGAGGGCCGATACCTGATGGAGCCGGTCGCCTTCGCCCGGCTGCTGCAGGCGGCAGAGATCGGCGCCGACGACGTGGTCCTCGATATCGGCTGCGCCAGCGGCTATTCCTCCGCCGTCATCGCCCGGCTGGCGAGCGCCGTCGTGGCGCTTGAGGCGGCACCCGAGCTCGGCGCCCGTGCCAACGAGATCCTGGCCGAGCTCGAGATCGACAACATCGCCGTCGTCGAAGGCCCGCTCGAGGCCGGCTATGCCGAGCAAGGCCCCTACGACGTCATCTTCATCGGCGGTGCGATCGAGCGGTTGCCCGAGGCGCTGCCCGAGCAGCTGGCCGAGGGTGGCCGGCTGGTCGTCGTCGAGCGCCGCGGCGGCATCGGCAGGGCGATGCGCTATGGCAAGCACGACGGTCTGGTCTCGGGGCTCGAGCTCTTCGACGCCCAGGTGGCCCTCCTGCCCGGCTTCGAGGCGCGGCCCGCCTTCGTCTTTTGAGATGCCTTTTGGGCGGCCGGAAGGCGTTTGATCCCCGAACGCCGCTATACTAGGGTCGCGGCAGAGAGTCGGCCGCAAGGAAGCCTGGATGATGTTCGCTGTTGTCCGTCTGTTGGCGCGTTTGGTGCCGGTTCTCTTTGCGCCTCTGATCTTCCTCGAGGCGGCCACTGCCGAGACCATGCACGAGGCCTTGGCCAAGGCCTATGCCACCAGCCCCGACCTGCGCGAGGCGCGGGCCGCGCTTCGGGTCCTCGACGAAGGCGTGCCGCAGGCACTCGCCGGCTGGCGGCCGACGCTCTCGGTCAGTGGTAGCGGTGGCGTCGAGCGTTCGGATAGCAGCGTCTCCACCACCCAATCTCTGACCCCACTCAGCGGTCAATTCGACATCAGCCAGCCGCTCTATAGCGGCGGCGCGACGGTCGCCGGCACGCAACAGGCGGAGAACCTGGTCCTGGCTTCTCGCGCTGACCTGATAGAGACCGAGCAGCAGGTGCTGCTGGACGGTGTCACCGCCTATATGGACGTGCTGCGAGACCTGGCGCGTGTGCAGCTGAACGCCAACAACGAGCAGGTGCTTCGCCGACAGCTCGAGGCGACCACCGACCGCTTCGAGGTCGGCGAGGTGACACGTACCGACGTCGCCCAGGCCGAGGCCCGTCTGGCCCGAACCGTCGCCGAGCGCCTCGAGGCCGAAGGGCAACTGGCCGTCAGCAGCGCGACTTATGAAAGGGTCGTCGGCACCCAACCGCAGAGTCTGACCGCTGCCCCGCCGCTGCCCTCGATGCCGGCGTCGCTCAGGGACGGGCTCGGCATCGGCTTGGAGGAAAACCCGCGAATCGTCAGCGCCAGCTTCGCTGAGCGGGCGGCGAACGACGCCGTCAGGGTCGCCTTTGCAGAGGTCCTGCCCACGGTCGATCTGGCGGGCCAGGTCGTGCGCTCGCGCGAGACTAGTCTCGAGAACGTCTCCTCGGAAAGCGAATCGCTGCTGGCCCGGGTCACCATCCCCATCTATCAGGCCGGTCTCGTCCACGCTCAGGTCCGCGAGGCAAAGGAATTCCGCAACCAACGCCGCATTCAGGTCGAACGGGTTCGCCGCGAGGTCGTCGAGCTCATTACTCAGGCCTGGGAGCTGCTGGAGACGGCACGCTCGAACGTCAAGGCCCGTCTGGAAGAGGTCAGGGCGAACGAGATCGCCCTCGAAGGCGTGCGCCAGGAAGCCGCCGTCGGCTCGCGCACGACGCTCGATGTACTGGACGCCGAGCAAGAGCTCCTTGACGCCCGTGTCGCCCTGGTGGTGGCCGAGCGCAACGAGTACGTCGCCGGCTTCACGCTTTTGTCGGCGATCGGGCGGTTGACCGCGGCTGGGCTCGGCGTGCCGGTAGACGCCTACGATCCGACCGTCCACTACAACAGGGTCCGCGACCGGTATTGGGGTTGGGACGAGGCGCAATAACGCCGTCTCCGCGTTACGGGGCCGTGTCATCGTGGATGGTTTTTTAACCTTTCTTGCCGTAACTTGCCCCTGCTTTCGATTCTCCGGCCCGAGGATGCGTAGATGAGCAACGCTGAGTCCGAGCAAGAACCGTCAATGGAGGACATCCTGGCCTCCATTCGCCGGATTATTTCCGACGACGATGGCGGAGAAGCGGCGGAAGAAGGCGACGGCGCGGTCGAGCAAACGGCCGACGAGACGCCGGAGGTCGCTGCGGTGGCGGAAGTGGCTGCCGTCGAAGACGAACCCGCCGAGGACGAGGCCGCTGAGGACGAAGACGACATCCTGGAGCTGACCGAGGTGCTGGACGAGGCGCCTGAGCCTGAGCCGGATCCCGAGCCCGAACCGGAAGACGAGCCCGAGCCCGAGCCTGATCTCGAACCCGACTTCGACGCCGTCGCGGCGATCGAGCCGACGAACGAGGCACCGGCCGATGGCGATAGCGCCATCGTCTCCGATTTGGCCGCCTTCGACGCGGCTGCCTCGCTATCCGATCTCGCCGGTGCGGTGAGCGACGCCAAGGGCGTGCGCATGGGCTCCGGCCACAAGACCCTCGAGGAGTTGGTCAAGGAATTGTTGCGTCCGATGCTGAAGGAATGGCTCGACGACAATCTGCCGACACTGGTAGAATGTCTGGTAGAGCGGGAAATCAATCGGATTTCCGGCAGAGCCGAGGACGAATAGCAACAACGACCGACCGGGACCGGCCCGGACGCCGCGACCGCGGTGCCAGACCAATCTATCAATCAGACCTCGAGGTAAGGGTTCAGCGATGCTGGACAAGACTTATCGTCCAAAGGACGTTGAAGCGCGCATCTTCGCCGCCTGGCAGGAAGCCGGCGTCTTCGAATGCGGCCGACGCGCCGACACCGACCCCTATACCATCGTCATCCCGCCGCCGAACGTCACCGGCAGCCTGCACATGGGCCACGCCCTCAACAACACGATCCAGGACATCCTCATCCGCCTGGAGCGGATGCGCGGGCGCGACGTCCTCTGGCAGCCGGGCATGGACCACGCCGGCATCGCAACGCAAATGGTGGTCGAGCGGATGCTGGACGGCGAGGGCATCAGCCGCATCGACCTCGGCCGCGACGAGTTCGTAGAGCGGGTCTGGGAATGGAAGGCGGAGTCGGGCGGCACGATCCTCGGCCAGCTGCATCGCCTCGGCGCCTCCTGTGATTGGCGGCGCGAGCGCTTCACCATGGACGAGGGGCTCTCCGCCGCCGTCCGCAAAGTCTTCGTCGACCTCTACAAGCAAGGCCTGATCTACAAGGACCAGCGGCTCGTCAACTGGGACCCCAAGCTCAGGACCGCGATCTCCGATCTCGAGGTCCAGCAGCAGGAGATCGACGGCAAGCTCTGGCATTTCCGCTATCCGATCGAAGGCGAGGCGGCGCGCACCATCACCGTCGCCACGACCCGGCCCGAGACCATGCTGGGCGACACCGCCGTCGCCGTCCATCCCGACGACGAACGTTATCGCGACTTGGTGGGGCGCCACGCGGTCCTGCCACTGGTGGGTCGGCGCCTTCGGATCGTCGCCGACGAACACGCCGATCCCGAGCAAGGCTCGGGCGCCGTCAAGATCACGCCGGCACACGACTTCAACGACTTCGAGGTCGGCCGCCGGCACGATCTGGAGATGATCAATATCTTCGACGAGGTCGCGCACCTGAACGACAACGTGCCCGAGCCCTACCGCGGCATGGAGCGTTTCGAGGCCCGCCAAAAGGTGGTCGCGGATCTGGAGGCGGAGGGCCTTGTCGAGGCGGTCGAAGAGCACCGCCACGCCGTGCCCTATGGCGACCGCGGTGGCGTCCCGATCGAGCCCTGGCTCACCGAGCAGTGGTACGTCGACGCCGCGACGCTGGCCCAGCCGGCGATCGAGGCGGTCGAGGCGGGGCGCACCGTCTTCGTGCCCAAGCAGTGGGAGAACACCTACTTCGAGTGGATGCGCAACATCCAGCCCTGGTGCATCTCGCGCCAGCTCTGGTGGGGGCATCAGATCCCGGCCTGGTACGGCCCCGACGGCCAGATCTTCGTCGAGATGACAGAGGCCGAAGCCGCTGCGGCGGCGCACTACGGCGAAGCGGTGACCTTGACGCGCGATGCGGACGTCCTCGATACCTGGTTCTCGAGCGGTCTCTGGCCGTTCTCGACCCTCGGCTGGCCCGAGGCGACGCCCGAGCTCGCCCGCTACTACCCGACCGACGTCCTGGTCACGGGCTTCGACATCATTTTCTTCTGGGTTGCCCGGATGATGATGCTGGGCCTGCATTTCATGGACGAGGTGCCCTTCCACACCGTCTACATCCACGCCCTGGTGCGCGACGAGAAGGGCCAGAAGATGGCCAAGAGCCGGGGCAACATCATCGACCCGCTGGAGCTGATCGACGAGTTCGGCGCCGACGCGCTGCGCTTCACGCTCGCCGCCCAGGCCGCACAGGGTCGCGACGTCAAGCTGGCAAAGAGCCGCGTCGAAGGCTACCGCAATTTCGCCACCAAGCTCTGGAACGCGGCCCGCTTTCTGGAGCTGAACGAATGCGGGCCGACGGCCGACTTCCAGCCGACCGGCCTGGACGCGACCGTCAACCGCTGGATCGTGGGCGAGGTCAAGCGGGCCCAGGACGCGATCGCCGGAGCCCTCGACGACTACCGTTTCAACGAGGCCGCCGAGGCCGCCTACCACTTCGTCTGGGGCACCTATTGCGATTGGTACCTGGAGTTCATCAAGCCACTGCTGATGGGCGACGACGCGGCCGCCAAGGCCGAGACACAAGCCACCGCCGCCTGGGCCTTCGATGCTATCTTGAAGCTCCTGCATCCCTTCATGCCCTTCGTCACCGAAGAGCTGTGGGAGCGCTTGAGCGATCGCAACGAGATGCTGGCCATCGCCCAGTGGCCGAGCCATGGCGACGACCTGGTGACGGCTGAGGCCGACACGGAAATGGATTGGCTGATCCGCCTGGTCTCGACGGTGCGCTCGGTCCGGGCCGAGAGCAACGTGCCGGCGGGCGCCAAGCTGCCGCTCTTGCTGCGCGATGCGAGCCCTGAGAGTCTGGCCCGGCTGCAGGCCCATCGCGAGGTGATTTTGCGGCTGGCCCGCCTCGACAGCGCCGAGGCCCTGGACGGCGCGGCGCCCAAGGGCTCGGTCCAGGCGGTTCTCGACGAGGCGACGGTGATGCTGCCGCTCGCCGGTGCCATCGACATCGACGAGGAGCGGAACCGGCTCGGCCGCGAGCTCGAGAAGCTGGGTGACGTTCTCAAGCGCATCGATGCCAAGCTCGCCAACGAGAAGTTCCTCGCCAAGGCGCCCGAGCACGTGGTCGCGGGCGAGCGCGAGCGCCGCGAGGAGACCGAGCAAACCCGAACCAAGCTGGCCGAGGCCCTGGCCCGTCTGGAAGCGGCCTGAGAGTTCCGCCATGACCGCCGCCGGGTCCCTGCACGACGCGGCGCTGGTCGTCGATGCGTTGGTCTATCACGGCGATGGCGAGGTCGCGCCGTTGCACGCCGGCGGCGTCGATGCCCTGAACCTGACCGTCTGTCATTTCGAGGCCGATTTCGCCGAGGCCTGCCAATCGATGGCGGTGTGGCTCGCCCGTGTCGAGGCGCCCGACAGCCCGTGGCAACTGATCGAGTGCGCGGCCGACTTCGAGGCGGCCCGCGCGGCGGGGCGGACCGGACTGGTCATGGGCTGGCAGAACGGACGGCCGTTAGCCGACCGGCCCGAGCGGCTCCACTTCTTCCATCGCCTCGGCCTTCGGGTCATGCAGCTCACCTATAACTACCAAAACTTCCTCGGCTCGGGCTGCTTGGAGAGCGAGGACAGCGGCCTGACCTCGCTCGGCCACGACATCGTCCGCCTCATGAACGAACTCGGCATTGCCATCGACTTGAGCCATGTCGGCGAGCGGACGGCGATGGACGCGATCGGGGCCAGCCGCAAGCCGGTTCTCCTCACCCACGCCAACGCCAAGGCGGTCACCGACCTGGCGCGCAACAAGTCGGACGAGCTGATCCGCGCCGTCGCCGTCGGCGGCGGCTTCATCGGTGCCAGCATCTATGGGCCGATGTGCTGGGACGGCGATACGGCCCGGCGGCCAACCATCGACGACTATCTCCGCCACCTGGAGCACATTGCCGAGATCGCCGGCATCGATCGGGTCGGCTTCGGCACCGATCTTGCCGTGGGCCGCGACCTACGGCGGATCGCCTACGAGCGTGAAACGCCGCGTCGCTGGGTCGGGATCGACCGCTTCAACGACGCCTTCGGCCACGACATCCCCTCGCGCTACCTCGACGGATGCAACAGCCATGCGGACCTGCCCAAGATCACCGAGGCATTGCTCGCCCGCGGCTGGGCGGAGGACGAGGTCCGGGGCTATCTCGGCGAAAACTTCCGCCGCGTCCTGGCCCAGATCTGGGGCTGAGAGGACGCCGCCGGTTTCCGTGCCCCCTGGCGTCGTTCGTGATAGAGTGGCCGGGTCGGCGCCAGTGACCCATGGGTCGGCGCCGGCATCTGGGTAGCCGCAACGCGCAAGCGCCGGTCACGGGGCGCCTCCGGCGGACGACCACGGAAGAACCGCTTCGCCGCGGGCCGCCGCCGCCCCTTCGAGGCCGGACAGCCGATCGCCGGCTGCCGTCACTCGTGCCAGAGGGAGCCGCGCATGTCAGTGAGTCAGATTCTGAAAGGGAAGGGGCACCGTATCGTCTCCGTCGCCCCGGACGATGCGGTCGACGAGGTCGCCAAGACGCTGAACCACGAGCGGATCGGCGCCGTCTTGGTCCGCGATGAGACCGGCACGCTGGTCGGCGTGCTGTCCGAGCGGGACATCGTCAGTGGCGTCGCCGAGCAGGGTACGGCCTGCCTGGGGCTGAGGGCTCGCGACCTGATGACGACCGAGGTCGTCACCTGCAAGCCCGGCGACAGCGGGCCGCAAGTGATGGCTCAGATGACCGAGCGTCGCATCCGCCATCTGCCGGTGGTCGAGGACAACCACTTGGCCGGCGTCATCTCGATCGGTGACGTCGTCAAGCATCGCCTCGCCGAGGTCGAGACCGAGGCAGAGCAGCTCCGGGAATACATCACCACGAGCTGAGTGGCGATCTTACGGGCGTGCTCTCTCGCAATTGAGTTTGACGCCGTTGCGGTGCGGGGAGTGGCTCGGTATCGTGGCCGCGGCGGTCCTCGGGCCGCCGCTTCTTGTTTTTGCCGCGGAATTCAGGGGACCGACGCCATGGCACGGATCGCGCACGCGGGCTTCATGCACGAGACCAACACCTTCGCGCCGATCAAGGCGAGCTGGGACGATTTTCTTCGCACCGAGAGCTTCCCCGGTCTGACCCGCGGCCAAGAGGTCATCGAGGTGATGTCGAGCTTCAACATCGGCACCGCCGGCTTCCTGAAGACGGCGGCGGAGCTCGGCCACGAGCCGGTGCCGATCGCCTGGGCCAGCGCTGTGCCGTCGGCGCACGTGACCGAGGATGCCTTCGAGCGGATGTCGGAAATCGTGCTGGCCGGCCTGGCCGACCTCGAGCCCTACGATGCGGTCTATCTCGATCTGCACGGCGCGATGGTGACCGAGCATCTGGAGGACGGCGAGGGCGAGCTGATCCGCCGCGTCCGCCACGCGATCGGGTCCGAGATGCCGCTCGTCGTCAGCCTCGATCTGCATTCCAACACCACCGAGACCATGCTCGACCATTCTGACGGCTTGATCGCGTACAGGACCTACCCGCATGTCGACATGGCCGACACCGGCAGCCGAGCGATGCGCTATCTCGACGGGTTGCTGCAAGGTGCCCGGCCGGCCAAGGCACGGCGCGCGCTGCCCTTCCTCATGCCGCTGACCGGTCAGTGCACGATGATGCAGCCGACCGAGGGCGTCTACGAGGCGCTGGCGGCCATGGAGGGCGAGCCGGGCGTCCACTCGCTGTCGTTCACGCCCGGCTTCCCGCCGGCCGACATCAACGACTGCGGCCCGGTCGTGGTCGCCTATGGCGACGACCAGGCAGCGGCCGACCGGGCGGCGGACGCCCTCTACGATCACATCATGGCGCGCGAGGCCGAATTCCAGGTCCCGTTCCTGAGCCCTGGCGAGGCCGTCACCAAGGCCATGGCCTCGAATGCGCTGAAGCCCTTCGTGCTGGCCGACGTACAGGACAACTGCGGCGCCGGTGCCACCTCCGACACCACGGGCCTGTTGCGCGCCATGGTCGAGCTGCAGGCCGACCGGACCGTTATCGGCCTCATGGTCGACCCCGAGGCCGCGGCGGCTGCGCACGCGGCCGGCGAGGGGGCGGAAGTCGACCTCTCCCTCGGCGGCAAGCGCTTCACCGAGGGCGGCCCGCCCTTCGAGGGCCGCTTCCAGGTCGCCAAGCTGGGCGACGGCCGGGTCACCTGCACCGGGCCGATGTTCCGGGGCGCCAAGGTCAACCTCGGTCCGACGGCGCTCTTGCAGATCGGCGGCGTCGGCGTCGTCGTCTCCAGCAACCGGATGCAGGCGGCCGATCAGGAGCTCTTCCGCCATGTCGGCATCGAGCCCTCGGAGCAAAAGATCCTCGGCCTCAAGAGCTCGGTCCACTTCCGGGCCGACTTCCAGCCGATCGCCGAGGAGGTGCTGGTGGTAGGGGCCCCCGGCGCCTTCATCGACCAGCCGGAGTTGTTGCCCTACCAGAACCTGCGCCCCGGCGTGCGGGTCAGCCCCAAGGGCCGCACCCACGGCGAATAGGCCTCTCGCCGCGGCGGTGATGCCGCAGAGCGCGCGGCCGGGGTATTTTGCGCCGCGCCGCGTCCGACCTATACTCAAGCCATCGCCAGACGCCGACAGAGGGGTCGGCCGTCGAGGTCTCGCTACGGACGACCTCTTGAAGGGCGAGGGGAGGGAATTGTGAGCGCAGCAGTGACAGACACCGAAGACGCCGGCCGACCGGGACGCCGTATCCACACCTATCAGATTCTCGCCGAGGACTTGCAGGCGCACGGGGTCGAGGCGGTCTTCGGCCTGATGAGCGACGACACCGCCGACTTCGCGGCGACGCTCGACATGATCGGCATCGCCTTCCACGGCGCCCGGCACGAGAACAGCGCCGTCGTCATGGCCGAGGGGTATGCCGCGGCGACCGGCCGGCTGGGCATCGCCGTGATCGGCCGCGGCCCGGCCACCGCCAATGGCTTGCACGCCTCGGTCTATGCCAGCCGAACCGGCTCGAAGGTGCTGATCATCTATGGCGAGGCCAACGTGCTGGGCGGTGCCATCAACGGCATCGGACCCGACTATAAGGAATTCAACGCCGAGGGCGTGCTTTCTGCGGCGGGCCTCAGGACTTTCGTCGCGACCAGCCCGCGGGCGGCGCGGACGGCATTGGCCGATGCCATCGCCGCGGCCGAGCTCGGCGGTACGGCGACCTTGCGCCTGCCGGTCGACGTCCAGCACGCCGAGATCGAGATTGCGGAGGACGACGAGCGGCCGGCACTGCCGCCGCCGTCGAAGGCCCCCGTCGGGGCGCGGCCGCCAGCGATCGGTGCCGCGACGGCGCTTCTCGAGAAGAGCCGCCGGCCGCTGATCATCGGCGGCCTCGGCGCCCACCGCGCCGGTGCCAAGGAGGCGCTGGAGAATTTAGCCGAGAAGATCGGCGCCCTGTTGATCACGACCGCCCGGGGCAAGGACATGTTCCGCGGCAATCCCCACAACCTCGGCATCATCGGCTCGTTCTCGCACTCCGCGGCACGGCGGATGATCGACCAGGCGGACTGCGTCATCGTCTTCGGTGCCGGCCTCAACTTCCTGACCACCAGCTTCGGCACCTTCGTGCCCGAGGTGCCGCTGATCCAGGTCGATCGAATGCGGAGCCACATCGGCCGTTGGCTTGACGCCGACGTCGCCGTGGTCGGCGATGCCCGCCTGGTGGCGGAGCAGTTGCTCGACGCCTTGCCCGACCGGTCGGCCGAGGACAAGCCCTGCCATTCCGAAGAGACGTTGAAGTTCCTGGCCGAGTTCGACCTCGCCGACGATTTCGAGGACGCCGGCACCGCCCGTACGCTCGATCCGCGCTCGCTCGGCATCGAGCTCGACAAGATGCTGCCCCAGGACCGGAACATGGTCTACGACGGCGGCAACTTCCTCGGCATCGTGCCCTACCTTTCGACGCCGGGTCCGGCCCATTTCAAGCTGACCAGCGACTTCGCCTCGATCGGCCTCAGCTTCGGCGCCGCCATGGGCGTCGCCAAGGCCCGGCCCGACAACACCACCGTGCTGGTGGTCGGCGATGGCGGCTTCGTCATGACGTTGGGCGAGCTGGAGACCGTCGTGCGCGAGGACCTGCCGATCGTCATCATATTGATGAACGACTGCGCCTATGGTGCCGAGGTGCACTTCCTGCGGATGCACCAACTGCCGATCTCGAAGTCGCTCTTTCCCGACGTCGACTTCGCCCCCGTCGCCGAGGCCTTCGGCTTCCAGGCGGCGACGGTGCGCACGTTGGAGGAGGTTCGCGCGCTGGCGCCGATGCTGGAGAAGCCCGACGGGCCGATCCTGATCGACTGCAAGATCAACGCTGACATCGCCGCCCCGTTTATGAACGAGTTCGCCCAGTTCGAGTCGCGCAACGACTGACGCCGACGGCCGGCTGGGCCCGGCCCCTCCGACATGTGAATTGAACGGAGGCATCGAATCGTCCCAGAGTGGGCGATCCGGTTCGGCTGAGCACGCGAGGGCGCGATGAAGATTGCCTGTATTGGCGGCGGCCCCGGCGGCCTCTACTACGCGATTTCCCAGAAGCTGCGCGACCCCGGCCACGAGATCACGATCGTCGAGCGCAACCGCCCCGATGACACCTTCGGTTGGGGCGTCGTCTTCTCCGACCAGACGCTCCAGAACATGACCGAGAACGACGCCGACAGCGCCGAGGCGATCCTGGCCGAGTTCGCCCATTGGGACGATATCGACGTCCACTTCAAGGGCGAGGTGGTGACCTCCAGCGGCCACGGCTTCTGCGGTGTCGGCCGCCGGCGTCTGCTGCAGATCTTACAGGAACGGGCGCGCGATCTCGGTGTCGCGCTCCAATTCGAGACCGAGGCCGGCGGGCCGGAGGCGTTCGCCGACGCCGACCGGATCGTCGCCGCCGACGGCTTCAACAGCGCCTACCGCGAGCGCTTCGCCGCCACCTTCGAGCCCGACATCGACCTCAGGACCAACAAGTACATCTGGCTCGGCACCGATGCCGTGTTCGATGCCTTCAGCTTCATCTTCGAGGAGACCCGGCACGGCTGGATCTGGGTCCATGCCTACCGTTTCGACGCCGGAACGTCGACCTTCATCGTCGAGTGCCAGGAGCCGACCTGGCGCGGCCTCGGGCTCGACGATCCGGACCCGGCACGGTCAATCCGGGTCTGCGAGGAGATCTTCGCCCCCTATCTCGGCGGTGCCCGGCTACGCAGCAACGCGGCCCATCTCCGGGGCTCGGCCTGGCTCAACTTCCCGCGTGTCAACTGCCGCACCTGGCATCACGGCAACGTCGTTCTCTTGGGCGACGCCGCGCATACGGCGCATTTCTCCATCGGCTCGGGCACCAAGCTCGCCTTCGAGGACGGCATCGCGCTGGCCGACGCGGTGCACCACGAGGGCGACCTCGAGAGCGCGCTGACGATCTATCAGGAAAGCCGCCGTCTCGAGGTCGTGAAGCTGCAGAGCGCCGCCCGCAACTCGACCGAGTGGTTCGAGAATGTGCCCCGCTACGTCACCTTCGAGCCGCTGCAGTTCGCTTACTCGCTGCTGACCCGCAGCCAGCGGGTCAGCCACGAGAACCTGCGGCTGCGCGACCCGGGCTGGCTGGAGGGGGTCGAGCGCTGGTTCGTCGCCGAGGGCTCCGAGGGCGCCGAGCGGCGGCCGACCCGGCCGATGTTCTCGCCCCTCCGCCTGCGCGAGATGCGGTTGGAGAACAGGGTCGTGGTCTCGCCGATGTCGATGTACTCGGCCGAGGACGGCCTGGTGGGCGACTTCCACTTGGTGCACTACGGTGCCCGCGCCCAGGGCGGTGCGGGCCTCGTCTACACCGAGATGACCGACGTTTCGGCCGAAGGCCGGATCACGCCAGGCTGCGCCGGCCTCTACGACGACGCCCATGTCGACGCCTGGCGGCGGATCGTCGACTTCGTGCATGACCAGACCCGCGCCCGCATCGCCGTGCAGCTGGGCCATGCCGGGCCGAAGGGTGCCACCAAGCGGGGCTGGGAAGGCATGGACGAGCCTTTGGAGGCGGGCGGCTGGGAGCTGATCGCCCCCTCGGCGGTGCCCTGGTCGGAAGCGAACCCGGTGCCCCGCCCGATGACGCGAGCCGACATGGACCGCGTCAAGGACCAGTTCGTCCGCGCCACCACCATGGCGGCGGCGGCCGGCTTCGACATGGTCGAGCTGCACTGCGCCCACGGCTATCTTCTCTCCGCCTTCATCACGCCCTTGATGAACAAGCGCAACGACGAATATGGCGGGCCGTTGGAGGCGCGGCTCAAGTATCCCCTGGAGGTCTTCGCCGCCATGCGCGCCGCCTGGCCCGAGGCGAAGCCGATGGCGGTCCGGGTCTCGGCCACCGACTGGATGCCCGACGGCAACGAGATCAGCCAGGAGGCGGCCGGCATCACCCCGGAAGATTCGGTCGCCATCGCCAAGGCCTTCAGTGCTGCCGGCGCCGACATCATCGACGTCTCTGCCGGCCAGACCAGCCCCGATGCGCGGCCCGTCTACGGCCGCATGTTCCAGACCCCGTTCTCGGACCGGATCAGGAACGAGGCCGGCATCGCCACCATGGCGGTCGGCAACATCTACGAGATCGACCACGTCAACAGCATCATCGCCGCCGGCCGCGCCGACCTCTGCTGCATCGGTCGCCCCCATCTCGCCGATCCCTACTGGACGCTCCGCGCCGCCGCCCAGCAAGGCCACGAGCGCCAGTACTGGCCGCCGCAGTACCTCACCGGCCGCGACCAGATCGTCCGCAACCTCCGCCGCGCGGCCGACCTGGTGCTGCCGATTTGAGGGAAGTGCCGGACCGCATCGCCGCCGTCGCTCGCTCGAAAGCGGGAGTCCAGGGCAACCGGCGACTGGATACCCGTTTTCGCAGGAATGACTCGGGTGGAACGAGCAGACCGAGAATTGGTTCCGATCGGATCGCTGGTGATATCGGCGCTTTCGGGTAATCTCATAGAAGTTCAGCAGCCTTCCGGAGCCCGGCGACGGTGTACTCGGCCCATATCGACACGTTCGCGCGCGACCGTTTGCCGCCGCCCGAGGCCTGGCCCCACTTCAACCGTGCGGCCCCCGACTTCGCGTTCCCTGAGCGCCTGAACGCGGCCGAGGTGCTGCTGGACGGGGCCATCGGACGGGGCTTCGCCGCGCGCCCGGCGTTGCGCGGGACGGCGGTGACCTGGACCTATGCCGAGCTGCTGGAGCGGGCCAACCGGGTCGCCCATGTCCTGGTCGAGAATTTCGGCGTCGTCCCCGGCAACCGCGTCCTCATTCGCAGCGCCAACAACCCGATGACGGTCGCCTGCTGGATGGGCGTCGCCAAGGCCGGCGGCATCAATGTTGCCACCATGCCGTTGTTACGCGCCGGCGAGCTGGCGGCGATCGTCGACCGGACCGAGGCCAAGCTCGCCCTTACGGACCGCCGCCTGGCTGAGGAGATGGCGCGCTGCCGCGAGCTGGCTCCCGGCCTCGAACGGATAGCCGAGTTCGACGGCACCGGCGCGGCCAATGGCGAGCTGGAGCGGCTGATGGCCGCCAAGCCTATCGATTTTTCCAACGTTCCGACCGCGGCCGAGGACATCGCGCTGATCGCCTTCACCTCCGGCACCACGGGCGCGCCCAAGGGGGCGATGCATTCGCACCGCGACGTCATCGCCATCACCCGCACGTTTCCGCGCGCGGTGCTGAAGCCGGTGCCGGACGACGTCTTCATCGGCACGCCGTCGCTCGCCTTCACCTTCGGTTTCGGTACGCTGGCAATT
This sequence comes from Alphaproteobacteria bacterium, assembly GCA_030746295.1. The sequence goes on from JASLMY010000067.1 coordinate 17,568, forward strand.
TTTCCGCTCTGCTTCGGCGCTTCCACGGTGCTGCTGGAGACGCTGTCGCCGGAGGTCTTGCTGAACGCGATCCAGGACTACGAGGCGACGCTCTGCTTCACCGTGCCGACCGGCTATCGGGCGATGCTGCGGGCCATGGCCGGGCAGGGCGGGGGAGCCGAACGCCTCGGCAGCCTCAGGCTTTGCGCCTCTGCCGGCGAGGCCCTGCCGGTCGCCACCTTCGAGGCCTGGCGGCGGGCGACGGGTCATTCAATCGTCGACGGCATCGGCACCACCGAGATGCTGAACCATTTCATCTCGGCACCGCTGGAGGCGGTCAGGCCCGGTGCCACCGGCAAGCCCCTGCCGGGCTACGAGGCCCGTATCGTCGACGAGGAGTTGCGACCGCTGCCCCCGGGCGAGACCGGGCTGCTGGCGGTGCGCGGGCCGACCGGCTGCCGCTATCTGGACGACCCCCGCCAGTCTTCGTACGTCCGCGATGGCTGGAACCTGACCGGCGACAGCTTCACCTGCGACGAGGACGGCTACTTCTGGTACGCGGCCAGGAATGACGACATGATCGTCTCGTCCGGCTACAACATCGCCGGGCCCGAGGTCGAGGACGCCCTGCTAAGCCACCCCGCGGTCGCGGAATGCGCCGTCGTCGCCGCCCCTGATGCCGACCGCGGCAGCGTGCCCAAGGCCTACGTCGTGCCTGCCGACAGCCATCCCGTGAGCGAAGGCTTGGTCCGAGAGCTGCAAGACTTCGTCAAGCAGCGCATCGCGCCCTACAAGTACCCGCGTCGGATCGGATTTCTGGCCGAGCTGCCGCGGACCGAGACCGGCAAGGTGCAGCGCTACAAGCTGCGCGAGCGGGCCGCGGTTGAGGCGGAATGAAACGAGAGAGGGAGGAAAGCCCATGCAAACCCTACAGCCGCCCGGCTGGGCGCGGCCCAAGGGCTACGCCAACGGCATCGCCGCCGAGGGGCGGCAAGTCTTCGTCGCCGGCCAGGTCGGCTGGGACGCGAGCGAGACCTTCGCCTCCGACGATTTCGTGGCCCAGGCCGAACAGGCGCTGCGGAACATCGTCGCCATCCTGGCCGAGGCCGGCGCGGGCCCCGAGCACCTCACCCGCATGACCTGGTATCTCGGCGACAAGCAAGAGTACCTCGCCCGCGCCGCCGAGCTGGGCCAGGCCTACCGCCGCGTCATCGGCAAGAACTTCCCGGCGATGACCGCGATCGAGGTCTCCGGCTTCGTCGAGGACGGCGCCAAGGTCGAGATCGAGGCCACCGCCGTCGTCGGCTGAGCCGCTGCGCGCCGTCATTGCGAGCGGAGCGAAGCAATCCAGTTGGGTGCCATCGACCCGATTGAGAGACGCTTGCCCGAGTGTATCGTCTGATGTGCGAAGCTGGGGGAACCATGCTTCACCGTCGTGGATTGCCGCGCTCACTACGCTCGCTCGCAATGACGGTTGCAAGGTTCGTCAACCAACCCTATGAACATCGTCATTGCGAGCGGAGCGAAGCAATCCAGGGGTTCGGCATTTGAGGCAGCCGGCTGTCTACATCATGGCGAGCAAACGCAACGGCACGCTTTACACCGGCGTGACCTCAAACCTAATCCGCCGTGTCGCCCAACACAGGCTAGGGCAGGGGGCTGGCTTCGCGGTGAGATACGGATGCAAGTTGTTGGTCTACTATGAGGTCTACGACGACATGTTGGCGGCAATTGCTCGGGAAAAGCAGATCAAGGCGGGCTCGCGGGCCAAGAAGTTGGCGTTGATCGAGGGCATGAACCCGGGCTGGAAGGACCTGTTTGCCGAGATCGTCTGAAGCGTCACGGGCAATGGCCACCTTCCACTGCTGATCTGGATTGCCGCGCTCGCTCCGCTCGCTCGCAATGACGGGACTGGGCGTCAGAAGACCGGGTGGACCTCGACCAGCAGGCGCTCGATGGCCGAGGTGTGCTCGACCGAATCCTGCTGCACCTCCTTCACCTGGGCGCTGGAGGTGATGCGTTGCAGGGCGTCGAGGTCGGCGAAGTAGACCTCGGCGAGGCCGTCGGCAAAGCCTTCCGGTCCGTCCTCGACGAGCGAGACCTGATAGCGCTGCAACTCGGGGAATTCCATCACCATCGGCGCGTGGCGGGTGAGCCACCAGTCCTTGAACTGGGCCCGGTCCATGTCCCGGCGCCGCTTCAGGGCCGAGACCAGTCGGAACTTCGGATCGGTGCCGAGGTCGACGAAAGGGTGCTCCGTGAGGTCAATCCGTTCGCGACGGATCGCGTGGGCCTCGGTGTCGGCCCGGGCGGTCTTGGCCTCGGCGCTGGCGAAGCCGGCGTCGGCCGCGGCGGCATCGTCGAACCAGAGCTCGGCCATGCCGTCGAGCGTGCCGTCCTCGCCGGCCGCCTCGAGGCTGATCGCGTAGCGCCGGAGGCCCGGGATCTTCTCGACCCTGGGCCGGTGCTCGTCGAGCCACCAGGCGAAGAACTCGGGCCGCGTGAGCGCCGGAATGCGTTTCAGAAAGAAGGCGCATTTGAGCATGTCTATTCCTCCAGGCGGCACCAGACCGGGGTGTGGTCCGACGGCTTCTCCTTGCCTCGGGGGCCACGGTCGATGCCGACCTCGGCCAGCAGGTCGGCGGCCTGGGGGCTCAACAGCAGATGGTCGATCCTAAGGCCGTGGTCCTTCTGCCAGGCGCCGCGCTGATAATCCCAGAAGCTGTAGGCGATCTCGCTCGGGTGCAGGGCGCGGAAGGCCTCGGTCAGGCCCAGGTAGACGAGCTCGCGGAACTTGGCCCGGCTTTCGGGCCGGCAGAGGGCGTCGTCGGCGAAGCCGGCCGGATCGAAGCAGTCGTCGTCGGTCGGGCAGACGTTGTAATCGCCGCCGAGCACGAACCGCTCCTCCGCTTCGAGCAGCGTCTTCGTATGGGCAACGAGGCGCGCCATCCATTCGAGCTTGTAGGGGAACTT
>JASLMY010000068.1 GCA_030746295.1 Alphaproteobacteria bacterium
ACTCGTTGTCCTTGATGCCTTCGGTGGCCCGTTTGAAACTGTTGAACTGTTTGATCTCCCGGTTCATGCAGCCGTTGATGTAGACCCAGTTGACGGCGTTTGCGGACTTGCGGATCTCTCTCACGCAACGCGCGTAGATTTGTTTCACCTCGGCCTCGTCGGCGTGCTCTTGCAGCAGCGTGCCGACCAGGCCGGCGGCCTTCAACTGGCCGCGCACGCATCGCTCCACCCGTTTAGGCTGGCCCGGGTTCTCGTCCTCGCAGTAGATCCGGGCATCTGCCTCGTATTCCGCCGCCGCCGCCGGCTTGGCACCGAGCGGCAGGGCCAACGCCAACGAGAGAACCAGGAAATAGTAGCGTTTCATCGTCGATGATTCCGATTTTGTTACGGCAACTGCCGCCGAATCCTAAGTCGAATAGTTTATCACAAGGTAACGCCGGAGCGGCGTTGGCGCGCCCGGCACGCGGTCATCGGCGCATGAAGTTGTCGATGCACCGCTTGACGATTTGCCAATCATACTGGCCCTTGTCGTTGCGATGCTCGCGCGCGCAGGAGTCCATTCCCTTGTGGGCGATCGAGCCGGACGCGGTCTTCCGGTAGAGCTCGGCCACCGCCTCGCCGGCTTCGCGTTGCTGCTGCCGGCAGCGCTCGCGCTCGCGCCAGGTGAAGGCGCCGCTACGGTAGGTTCGCTTGGTGCGGCAGAAGCCGACGATCTTTCTGGTGAAAGTGTCGGTCTCGGCGGCTGCGGCGGTCTTCTTGAAGTTGCGGTAGGGCCGCGACTCGCGATCGAAGCAGAGATTGATTCGATACCAGTCGAGCAGATTGTCCTCCATGCGGTGCGGTTTGGCGCAGCGCTCGAAGATCTGCCGTATTTCGGAATCGTTCTTGCCCTTTTCCAGCTTTCGCCCCAAGTGGCCGGCAGCCTCGGTGTGCCGACTGCGACAACCTTCGCGCCGCCGCTGATTGTCGGGCTGCGAGATCTTGCAAAGCCTCTCGATATCCTCGGCGACCCCCGCCGTAGCCTCGGCGCCGGCAACGCTCACAACGAGGAAAAGCATCGCGAACGCAACTCCAAATCGACCGGGGAGAAAATCGCGCATCGCTTGGCCTCCTCCTTCAGCGCACGACCGGGGTGTCCTCGCGGCTGCCCCATTCGGACCACGAGCCGTCGTAGAGCGAGCCTCCCTCGTGGCCGAGCACATGGAGGCCCAGCAACAGCACCGTGGCCGAGACGCCGGAGCCACAGGAAGCGACGACGGGCTTGTCGAGGCCGATGCCGCTCTTCTCGAAGAGCCCGGCCAACTCGTCGGCGTCCTTCAAGGTGCCGTCGTCGGCGAGCAAGTCGTTGTAGGGCAGGTTGCAGGCGCCCGGCATGTGGCCCGAGCGCAGCCCGGCGCGGGGCTCCGGTGCAGTGCCGTCGAAACGGCCGGCCGAGCGGGCGTCGATGATCTGCTCGGCGCCGTCGGCGGCGATGGCGAGTACCTCCTCCACCGAGCGCACCAGCCGGGCATCGAATGTCGCGTTGTAGGCTTGGCCCACGACCTCGGGCAATTCGGCGGTCATCGGCCGGCCCTCGCGGCGCCACTTGCCCGAGCCGCCATTCAGTATGCTGACGCGCTGGTGGCCGAAGGCCCGGAACATCCACCAGACCCGGCCCGCCGCCGTCATGCTGCCACCGTCGTAGCAGACGACGCGGTCGCCATTGGCGATGCCGAGCGTGCCGACCGCTTGCTGGAAGACCTCGGCGCTCGGAAACATGTGCGGCAAGGGCGAGGCGGCATCGGCGACGGCATCGATGTCGAAGTAGACGGCGCCCGGCAGGTGCGCCTCCGCATACTCGGCCTTGGGGTCGCGCTTTTCGGCTGGCAGGTACCACGAGCCGTCGACCACCTTGAGATCGGCGTCGTCCAAGTGCCCGGCCAGCCAATCGGTCGAGACGAGAGCGTCGTCGCGTTTGTAATTCATCCCAATCCCCCGTCATTAATCACCGGACTCACTCGTCGGCGAAGACGATCTGCACGCGGCGGTTCTGGCGCCCCTTCTTCTCGATCTTGCGCACCATGACGCCGCCGATCTCGGCCGTGTTGCGGACATGGGTGCCGCCGCAGGGCTGCAGGTCGCAGCCCGCCACCTCGATCAGGCGGACCCGGCCCTGGCCCATGGGCGGCTTCACCGCCATGGTCTTGACCAGGTCAGGCTGGGCCGTCAGATCGTCGTCGCTGATCCAGGTCGGCGTTACTTCGTGGCCCTCTTGGACCAGCGCGTTCAGGCGCTCGGTGATCTCCTCCTTGGTCATCGTCATCTCAGGGAGATCGAAGTCGAGCCGGCCCTTGCCATCGCTGATTTGGCCACCCGTCACCGGGTAGGGCAGCACCGCGGAAAGGAGGTGCAGGCAAGTGTGGATCCGCATCAGCCGGTGACGGCGCTCCCAGTCGATCTCGGCGGTGACGGTGATGCCGGCATCGGGCAAGGATTGACCCTCGGCCGGCACGTGGACGATCTCGCCCGGCGCCTCGCCCTTTACCGTGGTGGCGATCTCGATCTCGCCGCCGTCGCCCAGGCGCAGGACGCCGCAGTCGCCGGGCTGGCCACCGCCGGTGGGATAGAAGACGGTCCGATCCAAAACGATGCCGCCGCGCTCGTTGACCGAGGTCACGGTGGCCTCGCAGCTTCGGGCGTAGGCGTCCTCGCGAAACAGCTCCTCGGTCATCGCGGCACTCCTATTCGGGCAACCATTCGGGATAGGGCAGGTTCTTGGACTTCAGGAAAGCGACGTTGAACATCTTGCTCATGTAGCGGGCAGCACCGTCGGCCAGGATGGTGACGATGGTGTGGCCGGGGCCGAGGTCGCGGGCGAGGCGGATGGCGCCGGCGACGTTGATGCCGCTGGACGAGCCCAGCGCCAGCCCTTCCTCCATGATCAGGTCGAAGTTGATCGGCAGGGCTTCCTCGTCCGGAATCAGGTATGGGAAGTCGACCTCCAACTCCTCGAGGTTGTTGGTGATGCGGCCCTGGCCGATGCCCTCGGTAATCGACTCGCCTTCGGATTTCAGCTCGCCGTGGGCGTAGTAGTGGTAGAGCGCCGCGCCCCGCGGATCGGCGAGGCCGATCTTGATGTCGGCGTTCTGCTCCTTCAGGTACTTGGCGATGCCGGCCAGCGTGCCGCCGGTGCCGACGGCGCAGACGAAGCCGTCGACCTTGCCGTCGGTCTGGCGCCAGATCTCCGGCCCGGTGGTGCGGTAGTGGCCGTCGCGGTTGGCGATGTTGTCGAACTGGTTGGCCCAGATCGCGCCGGCCTCGTGGCTCGCCGCCAGCTCCTCGGCCAGGCGGCCGGAAAACTTGACGTAATTGTTGGGGTCCTTGTACGGCACCGCCGGCACCTCGCGGAGGTCGGCGCCGCAAAGCCGCAGCATGTCCTTCTTCTCCTGCGTCTGGGTCTCGGGAATGACGATCACCGAGCGGTAGCCGCGGGCGTTGCCGACCAGCGTCAGGCCGATGCCGGTGTTGCCGGCGGTGCCCTCGACGACGACGCCGCCCGGCCGCAACAGCCCCTTCTTCTCGGCATCCTCGATGATGAAGAGGCCGGCCCGGTCCTTGACCGAGCCACCGGGATTCATGAACTCCGCCTTGCCCAGTATCTCGCAGCCCGTGGCCTCCGAGGCCTTCTTCAGCCGGATCAGCGGGGTGTTGCCGATCGCCTCGACGAGACCGCCTAGAACGTTCATTTCCCTCTCCCCAAACAGCTTGTCCTGGCCGACGCACGGACGGCCGGAGACTAGCTTCCGCCTCGGCTGCGATCAAGCCGGCCCCAGCTTAGGTTTGCCAGCGCCGGCGCAGGGCCTCGCGGTTGAGGGCGAGCCATTGCAGGGCGATGATCGCCGGGCTCGCCAGAATGCGGCCCTCGGCGAGGGCGGCCTGGGCCTCGTCGCACGACATCACGACGACGCGGATGTCCTCACCCTCTTCAGGCAAGCCATGCACGCCGCCGACACCGTCGGTATCGACACGGGCGCAATAGACCCCGATCCGCTCGGTCGTCGCGCCAGGACTGGAATAGTAGTCGACGATCGGTACCAGCTCGCCGAGCTCGAGGCCGGCTTCCTCCGCCGCCTCGCGGTGCACCACCGCGACCGGGTCTTTGGCGTCCTCGACCAGGCCGGCGACGATCTCCAGCTGCCAGGGCGGGTCGTCGCCGACATAGGGGCCGATCCGGAATTGCTCCACCAGCACCACCTCGTCGCGCGTCGGGTCGTAGGGCAGCACAGCGACGGCATGGCCGCGGTCGAAGACCTCGCGCACGATCTCCGCTCCCATGCCGCCCTCGTAGAGCCGGTGGCGCAGGCGCAGTCGGTCGATCTTGAAATGGCCCTGAAAGACCGTCTCCCGGGCCAGGACGTGGACCTCGTTCTTGTCGTACATCAGCCCCTCAATGCCGGTAGAGATCACCTGCCGAGCCGACGACGCGGCGCACCAGCGGGCCGATCGTGAGGCCCTGGACGATTATCGAGAAGACCACCACCGCGTAGCAGACGGTGACGATGGCGTCCTTCTCGGGCGAGGCCGGAAGGGACAGCGCCAAGGCGACCGAGATGCCGCCTCTGAGGCCGCCCCAGGTCAGCACCCGCACCGCCCCTTGAGTGAACTCGCGGAAGGCGCCCAATGCCGTGATCGGCAGGCCGACCGAGACAAAACGGGCCAGCAGGACCACGGGGATCGCCATAGCGCCGGCCCAGAGATAGCTCGGCAGGGTCTGGATGATCAGGACCTCGAGGCCAATCAGCAAGAACAGCAGCGCGTTCAGGATCTCGTCGGCCAGCGACCAGAAGTTCAAGAGATGGGTTCGGGTCTCCTCGCTCATCGCCAGGCGCGTGCCGTGATTGCCGATCAGCAGGCCGGCGACGACGACGGCGATGGGGCCTGAGAGGTGCAGCGCGAGCGCCACCTGATAGGTGATCGTGACCAGCGCCAGAGTCAGGATGATCTCCAGATTGTACTCGTCGACACCGCGCATGGCGTAGTAGACGATGCCGCCGGCCAAGAGCCCCAGCACGGCACCGCCGACTGCCTCCTGCAGGAACAGCACGACGACGTCGAGCGCGCCCATCTGGGCGCCGCCGGCGCCGGAGACGGCGATCGAGACGATGATGGTGAAGACGACGACGCCGACCCCGTCGTTGAACAGGCTCTCGCCGGCGATCTTGGCTTCGAGCGTCGGCGGTACGCGTGTCGTCTTCAGCACGCTCAACACCGCTACCGGATCGGTCGGCGAGATCAGGGCACCGAAGACGAGGCAGTAGATCAAGGGCAAGTCGAGCCCGACCAAGCCAAAGACGCCCCACATTGCGAAGCCGACGATGGCGGTCGATGTCAAGAGGCCGACGCTCGCCATGGTGCCGATCGCCAACTTGCGGCTGGCGAGGTCGGAGAGGTCGACGTGCAGCGCGCCGGCGAACAAGAGGAAGCTCAGCATGCCCTGCATCAGCGTCTCGGAGAAGTCGATCGCCGACATCGCCCGATAGAGGCCGTCGCCGAGCGTCAGCTCGGGCACCACGGCGTCGAGCCCCAGCACCGCCAGCGAGGCGGCCAGCGCGATCACCACGATGCCGATGGTCCGGGGCAGCTTCAGGAAGTGGTAGTTCAGGTAGCCGAAGAGTGCCGCCAGGCCGAGCAGCGCCGCGACGGCATCGATGACCGCGCTCATCGGCTTACACCAGGCCCCGCCGCCGGGCCACGTAACGGCCGTCGACCAAGCCTTCGAACAACTCGTCCAACATCGGGTGGCGCACCGGCTCGCCGGAATCGTCGCGCTCCAGGTTTCGCTCGGCGACGTAGGTCGTGTGCTGGGCGTCGTGCACCAGGACATGATACCGGGGCCGATCCTTAGGCGGCCGGCTCAAGGCCATCTGTTGATACCAGTCCTCGCTGCCGCTGAACTCCGGGTCGGCGTCGAAGATCACGCCCCGATAGCCGAACAGAAGGTGTCGGATCACTTGTCCGACCGCGAATTTGGCCTCGCTCGTACGCATGCCCTGATCCAACACGCCGCCTTCGCCGTCTCTTTCCGCCTCGATGTTGTAGCAGAGAACGGCCGGCGCGGCGAAGCCGGCACTGACGCTGCCTTAACCCGAGAAGAAGGCAGCGACGAGCGGCATGGCGTCCTGCCCGTTGACCAGAACCTTCCCCTCGCGCGTGACCTGGAAGTTGTAGATATAGGTGCGGCCGTCGCCGGAAATCTTGCCGAAATGCTTCAGCAAGGCCGGCAGCGACGACGGCGGCGCACCCTGCGGCCGCCTCGGGCCGTTCTTCAGATAGGCGTCGATCAGAGTGTCGAGACCGAGGATCGTGAGGCCGACATCGCCGGCCAAGCCCCAGACGGCCTGGGCGTCGGCGCTGAGCACGCCGCCGAGCCCGATCTCCAGTGTCGGGGCTTCGAAGCGCCCGTCCTCGATCCGAAGCTCGGTTCGGGCCTCCGAGAGCGCCATTCGCAGTTGGTTCAAAACGTCACCCTGGGAGCCGACCTCGCCGAAGAACATGTACTCCAAAACCGCTGCGACGCCGCTCTGGAGAAGGGTGGCGATCGGCAGGCGCACGAAGGCGAAGCGGATCTTGGCCTCACGGGGCGCGAGCTCTGGTACTTCTGGCGGCGTGCCCTTCAGGCCGCCGTGGTCGTACGACATGTTCAACGAGGCCAATGCCTGGTCCAGACCGTCTAGCCCCAGTCGATAGTTGGCGCTCGCCAGTCGGATCGGCTCCTGACTCGGTCGCTCGACGGCCAGATCCTCGAGGTTGAACTCGACCGCGATCCCGGAAAGCAACTGCTCGAGTGCCTGAATGGTCTGCTCGGGCGTCTGTTGTCCCTGGGCGACGGCCCGCGAGATGGCCGCGTAGCGGACCATGTCGAGGCGGTCGACGATGGTGCGAAAGCCGAATTTGCCGAGGCTGAAACGCTCCTCGTTCCCATTCATGACCTCGACCCCTTGCACGTCGAATACGACGGGACCGGACCAGCGCTCCTCGTTTTCCTTCATGTCCGAGCGCATGGCGACGCTGGAGATACGCGCGACCTTGTGGCCCTTCGGATCGACGACCGCCAGGTCGCGCCAATCGAAGTCGAAATCGACGACGATCTCGAGGTCGCGGTCCCACAGCATGCTGTTGGTCTGCTGCCCGATGGTGATCTCGGCCGATTGCTCCTCGCCAGGCTCGCGACCGTAGATCGTCGTCGGCAGGAGGAAGCCGATCTGATAGTAGCGTTCGCCCTGTCGGGTGATGCGGGCGCCGACGTCGCCGATGTCTATCTGCTTGCCGTCGTTGTCCAACAAGACGATGGCGTAGACGTCGACCTCGAATCCGTCCGAGACCTCGGTGACGGCGACCTTGTCGTAGCTGAGCTGACCCGAGCGCATCTGCAGGTTCGCCTGCCGCATCAGCTCGTGCACCAGTGCTTCGATCTGCTCGCGCTCGCTCAAGGCGCGCGGCGGGGGCGCTGGAAGTTGCGCGGCGGTCGCCGGCCGCGTTCCGGTCGGGGCGGCGGCCGGTGGCTCCGGCTCCGGCTCCGGCTCGAGCTTCGCCAGTACCGCCCTGAGAGCGGCGGCGGCCGGCGCGTAGTCGGCCTTGGCCGCCCGCTCGTACCAGCCTTTGGCCTGCTCCAGGTCCTTCTCCATGCCCAGGCCCTGCTCGTAGAGGATGCCGAGGCTGTACTGGGCGCGGGGATCGCCCGCCTCGGCGAGCGGGCGCCAAGCCTCGAGGGCGCCCTTGTAGTCGCCGCTGGAGAAATAGGCCTGCCCATCGCCGAAATTGGCCCAGGCGGGCAGCCACAGAAGGGCGAAGAGTATCGGCAGGAAAGCGAGACGGCGCATGGTGAATGTTCTCCCGAGCTTGGGGTCCACTGGGCTTCGATTCGCCTGCTGGCGGAGTCTACGCATAAGAGAACGAGGGGCGCCAGGCCATCACCTGACCGGCCGACAGCCGGCCGCGCTACCGAGCGCCGGCCCCAGGCTCGCGACGGTGACGTCTTCCCACCGATCGGGAACGGCAGGAGTAGCGTCCATGGGCCGCTTCCAGTCTCTTGCCTGGAGCGGCGCTATCAGGCTGTCGTATCCGATTCCTCGAGAAGCGTTTCGAGCAGGCTCGCATCCGAGGTCTCCTCGGCGCCTTCGGCCGTCGCCTCGAGCAATGCTTCGGCCAGGCTCAGCTCTGGCGCGACCTCGCCGGCAGGCCCGGCTTCGCCGTTCTCGACGGCGGCGTCGTCGCTGCCACCCGCCTCGCTCGCGGCGGCCGCGTCGGTCTCCGGCGCGTCGCTCCGGGCTGTCTGGAACAGCGAATCGGTGTCCAGGCCCCGCGCGATCTGCGAGACCAGCTGACCGAAGTTCTTGCCGCCGAAGCTGGCACCGAGCGACTGGTACTCTGCCATCATGGCCCGCGCCGCGTGGGCCGGGGATTGGGCGCTCTTGCCCCCGCGCGCGTCCGAAACCTGGACCACGACGCTCGGGCTTTCGCTCTCGCCGTCGTGCGCGGGCGCCGGACTCGGCGCGGGCGCCGCGGGTTTGTGCGTGCCGTGCGTCGGTGGCGCTTGCAGCGGAAGCTTGTCGATCTTCATGGGAACCCTCTCCACGTTTCGGGGTGCCTGCAATCCATGCACCGAGCATGCCAGTCCTGGTACCTCATAAAGGCCCGAGATTAAGGAATTCTTGCCCGTCCGAGTCGTGCCGCGGCAAGGCGGCGCGGCAAAGCTTGCCCAGCCCGCCACTATTCGACGGATTCTACCACCTCGCCGGGCGCCTTCAGGTACTCGGCCGCTGGCGCATCGGTGGCTTGACGAGAAACACCAACAGCAGGATCGACAGCGAGGCGATGGTGTAGAGGCCGAAGGCGTTCAGATAGCCGATCATCAACGCCTGCCGCTGGATCTCGCCGCTCAGCGCCGCCAGACCCGGTGTGGTGTCCGGGTTCCACTGTCCCAGGATGGTGGGGTAGAGCAGGGATTCGTTGTAGGGGGTGATGAACTCGGTCATGCCAGCGTAGTTGGCCGTCGCGGTTCGGATCACGGTGGTGACGCTGAGCGAGATGAAGACGCTGGAGCCGATGTTGCGCAGCAAGTGGTAGACGGCCGAGGTCTCCGCCAGGTCTTCCGACTCGATCGTGGCGAAGGTGGCGACCGTCAGCGGCACCCATATCAGGCCGACCGAGATGCCTTGCACGAAGCTCGTCAAGGCGACGTCGGCGGCGGTGACGTTGATGTCGAAGCTGGCCATGTACCAGCCCGACAGCGCTTGCGCGACGAAGCCGACGGTGATGCCGACGCGGGGGTCGAGGCGGCCGACGAAGATCGCCAGGAAGAAGCCCAACGTCGCGCCGGCACCGCGAAAGGCCAGCAGCGTGCCGATGATCGAGTCCGGATAGCCCATCAGGTTTTGCAGCATCGGCGGCAGCAGGATCATCGGCGTGAAGTTCAGCATTCCGTATATCGTGACCAGGATCAGCCCCAGGCTGTAGTTCCGGTTCAGAAAGCGGCGCGGGTTCAGGAACGGCTCTTCCGTCGTCAGGATGTGGACGGTGAAGACGTAGAAGGCGATTACCGCCAGCGCTGCTTCGATATTGATCTCGACCGAATTGAACCAGTCGAGCCGCTGGCCCCGATCCAGCATCAGTTGCAGGGCCACGACCGCCACTGAAAGGGAGAGGAAGCCGGTCCAGTCCAGACGCACGGCCGTTGCGTGCCGACGCGGCTCCTTCAACACCAGCCAGAGAGCGAGATGTGCCAGCACGCCCGCCGGCACCAACATGAAGAAGGCCCAGCGCCAGTTCAAAAGCTCGGACAGAAAGCCGCCGAGCGTCGGCCCGATAATCGGCCCGACGACGACGCTCATGCCGAAGATCGCGGTCGCCTTCTGGTGCTGGTGCTTGGGGAAGATATCGAGGATGGTGGCCTGCGCCAGCGGAATGAGCGGTGCCCCAAAGCCGCCCTGGGCGATCCGGTAGAGCACCAGCGGCACCAGGGAATCGGCGATGCCGCAAAGAAAGGTCGAGACGGTGAAGGCGCCGATGCAGTAGAGCATCACCTTGCGGCGGCCGAACTTCGCCGTCAGCCAGCCGCTCATCGGTGTCACTACCGCGGTCGCCAGGATGTTGAAGGTGACGACCCAGGCGATCTGGTCTTGCGTCGCCGACAGCGTGCCCTGCATCTGCGGCAAGATCACCGAGACCACCAGGATCGTCGTGGCGTAAAGCGTCGTCGCCAGCGTCACCGCGAACAGGGTCGACCAACGCATGAAGGCCGACATGCCGTCGTCCGCGGTGGCGACCTCGCTCATGATTTACGGTCTGGAAATCGGCATGGCGCCGGCTACTCAGGGCTGGCGAGAGGCGGCGTTCGCCGATGCCAGACCGTCGCCCGTTGATAGGCGTGGCCGATCCGGAACAGCATCGCCTCCTGGAAAGGCCGGCCCACCAGTTGGAAAGCCACCGGCAAGCCATCGGCGCTGAACCCCGCCGGCAGGCTGAGCGCCGGCAGGCCAAGGTAATTCATCGGCCGGGTGAGACCCGTCAGGCTCAGCAGCAATTGGGGCAGGGTCTCGCTGTCGCCGATGTCGCTCTCGTCGATGCGGGGTGCGGGCACCGCCACCGTCGGCAAGTGCAGGACCTCGGCCTCGGCGAAGACCGCTTGGGCGAACTCGTCGAGAATTCGGGCCCGGGCACTCAGCGCCTCGATGTAGCGGGTCGCCGGGATCATGTGCCCGACCTCCATCCGCCGGCGGACCTGAGGCGAATAGTCCTGCCGGCGGGTGCGGATCCACTGCCGGTGGCTCGCCGCCGCCTCGGCCCGCGAGACGATGTTGGAAAGGGCGCTCAGCTCGGCCGGGTCGGGCAGGTCGACCTCGACCGTCTCGGCCCCGAGGTCGGTCAGGACGGCAAGACTTTCGGCGCTGGCGGCCGCGACCTCGGGCACGACCTCGATGCTGCCGTAGGTTCGGGCAACGGCGATCGTGGTGCCGGCAATGCCGGCCTCCAGGCTGGCCTCGTAGTCGTCGACCGGGCGCCGGCTCGAGGTCGGGTCGCGGGGGTCGTGGCCGGCGATGACGGCGGTCAGCCGGGCGCAGTCGGCCACCGTGCGAGTCAAAGGCCCGAAGCAGTCGGTGGAGAAGGAGAGCGGCAGTCCGCCGTGGCGGCTGATCCGCGCTTGCGTCGGCTTCAGCCCCACGAGACCGTTGAGGGCCGCCGGAATCCGCACCGAGCCGCCCGTGTCCGAGCCGAGCGTGCCATAGACGAGCCGCGCCGCCACCGCCGAGCCCGAGCCGGAGGAGGAGCCGCCGGTGACGTGCGCCGGGTTCCAGGGGTTGTGGCAATCGCCGAAGTGGATGTTGTGTCCCGTCGGCCCGTTTGCGAACTCCGACATGTTCAGGCCGCCGAGATCGAGCGCGCCGGCCGCATCGAGCCGCGTCAGAACGGTGGCGGTGATCTCGGGCCGGAAGTCGCGCCGGATCGCCGAGCCGCAGGTCGAGACCCGGCCGGCCCGGTAGAACATGTCCTTGTGCGCCAGCGGCACGCCGTGCAAGGGGCCGACCGCCTCGCCCTTGGCCAGGCGTGCATCGGCCGCTCGCGCCGCGGCCAACGCTGCCTCCGCCTGCAGCGAGATGAAGCAGTTCAACACCGGCTGCAGCCGCTCGATGCGGGCGAGGCTGGCCTCCGTCACCTCGAGGGATGAGATCTCCTTGGCGGCGATGGCGGCGGCCGCCTCCGTCAGGCTCAATGTTGCGATATCCTCGCTCATGATTGGAGTCTCCCGGCTGGGCCCTTCGAGCGCAAGGCCGAGGCACCTGAATTCGCTGTGGAAATCGCCTATGCTGTCGGCGTGGGCCGCGTCGAGGGGAGGGGAATATGGAACTCGTCGACCAGGATGTGCCCGGACCGAGGCGCGACTACATCGGCTATGGCCGTGATGTGCCGCGCGTCCGCTGGCCCGATGGGGCCCGCGTCGCCGTCAGCTTCGTGCTCAACTACGAAGAGGGCTCGGAGGTCGCCATGCCGGCCGGCGACGGCCGCAGCGAGGCCGCGCTCGGCGAGCTCGCTTATCAGATGGCGCCCGAATACCGCGATCTCGCCATCGAGTCGGTCTACGAGTACGGCTCCCGAGCCGGTGTCTGGCGGCTGCAGCGGCTCTTCGACGAGTTCCGCATACCGATCACTTTCTTTGCCGCCGCGGTGGCGCTGGAGCGCAATCCCGAGGCCGCCGCTTGGCTCGCCGAGGCGGGGCACGAGCCCTGCTCGCACGGCTGGCGCTGGGAGGAGGTCTGGACCCTCGGCCGGGACCAGGAGAAGGCCCATATCGAGGCCGCAATTAGATCCATCGAAGCGACCTGCGGCGTCCGGCCGAAGGGTTGGTACTGCCGCTACGGCCCCTCGGTGCATACCCGCGAGCTGTTGGTGGAGGAGGGCGGCTTCGTCTACGATTCCGACGCCTACAACGACGACCTGCCCTATTACGTCGAGGTCCAGGGACACCGACATCTCGTCGTCCCCTACACCTTCACCTACAACGACGCCCGCTTCGTCGCCCCCCAGGGTTACGGCTCGCCCGGCGACTTCGCCGACACGGTCAAGCGCGGCTTCGACCAGCTTTGGGAGGAAGGCGAGACCCACCCGCGGATGATGTCGATCGGCCTGCACCCGCGCCTCGTCGGCCAGGCGGCCCGCAGTGCCGCCCTGCGCGAGGTCATCCAACACATGGGCGACAAGGGCCAAGTCTGGTTCGCCCGCCGCCTCGACATCGCCGAGTGGTGGCACAAACACCACGAGAGCTTTGAGCGCTGAGGGAGCCGCCCCCCGAAGTTGCGCCTAGGAGCCGCTGTCGTCCAGGTCGATGAGGTAGGCGACGATCGCCTCGATCTCCCCATCCGAGAGCTGGAAGTCGGGCATAGAGGTGTTCCGTTTGATGTCGCGTGGGGCGCGTAACCAAAGCCGCAAGGAGACGGCGTCAAGACGTTCGGTAACCCCCGCTAGGCTCGGACCCTTGGATTTTCCTGCCTTGCCGATGAAGTGGCACTGCCGGCAATCGTACTTCTCGACGACCGACATGCCCGCGCTCACTGGTTCCGTGAGGTCGACGGGCTTGGCGAGATTGAGCCACCAGCGCGGTGGAAACAGCCAAATCCAAAGGAAGACGATGACGGCGAGGGTCACCGCGCCAAAGATCGATCGTGAGAGCGTCATTGGGCTATCCCGAGGAGCTGTTGCCGATCCTTGTCGATGAACTGACGTGAAATTGGCGGCCCCTTGGCGGTGATCCCCATTCGACCGCCTGCGCCAGGGTTCCCTCGTCGCTACTTGGTAGCCTGATGAAATGCGATTCGATCCGCCTGGAGATGCATCATGTACGACGCGGAGATAGGGCGGTGGTCTGGCTCGGCATTGCGATCTCGTCGCTCATGGCCCAAGTCTCCGGTCCTGCCCCTCCGGGCGCATGGCCGGGAAGCCTGATTTCATCGCGAAAACCGCATATACTGTCGCGGCCGGTCGCGTCGAGCGGGAACGCAGGATGGCGCTCCGCGACCGACCGGTGCCCGGGCCGAAGCGCGAGCGCGTTGGCTAGCGCCGCCGGATGCCGCGCGGAGCCCCCGTCGAGCCAATGCTGGGGGACATGAGATGCTTCGTCTGGTCTGGATTGTATTTGCGGTCGTCGTCGCCATGGTCGTCGTCTTTCCGATGTCGCTTGCCGCGTACACGCTCATCTTCGCCTCCAGTGCCTACGGCTGGGCCGGAGAGCTTGTTTGGGCTCTGGCCGCAATCGTCGGATACGGGCTCGTCGGTCTTCTGTTTTCCGGCATCTTGCTGCTGTACCCGAGGTGGTCGAAGGCCGAGGCGGCCGAGCGTGCCAGCGACGAGACCCTCCTGCGCGTCACCTTTCTACTGCCCTGCATCCTCTTCGGTGCCTTGGGACTGGTCCTCCAGTTCTATTGGATGGCGACGACGGCGTATGTCGACCTTTCCATGGTCGTTCTCACCTTGGTCTTCTTCATCGTCAGCAACGCCGCCTTGGCGGCCGGATTGTGGTTTCGCCAGCTAGGGCATCGGCCGCAGGCGCGACGGCCCGAATGAGGGGGCCATGCGTTCGTTTGGCTGATCGGCCACGGGTCGTCGGCCGCGTGCCACCGCCGGCCCGACGAGATTTCAAGTGGCGGCGGTTTGGCCTATCTTGATTGGTGGGATCGGCGAAGCAACGAGGCGGGAAACGATGGCGACCAAGTTCGAGGACGAGGGCAGGGTGAGGGCGGCGGGGCCGATGCGGCCGGCGTTGCAGGGGACGCGGCACATGGTTTCCGCCGGGCACTACCTGGCGGCGCATGCCGGCTTCGAGATACTGGAGGCAGGCGGCAACGCCGTCGATGCGGGCGTCGCCGGCGGCCTGGTGCTGGGCGTGGTGCAGAGCGAACTCGTCAACATCGCCGGTGTCGCGCCGATCATGATCTACCTGGCCGAAGCCCGAGAGGTCGTCACCATCTCGGGCCTCGGCGTCTGGCCGAAGGCGCTTCAGCCCGACCTCTTCCAGCGCGAGCACGACGGCGCGATCCCTGAGAGTATCCTGCGCACCGTGGTGCCGGCGGCCCCCGACGCCTGGATCACGGCACTGGCGCGCTACGGCACGATGCGCTTCGGCGAGGTCGCGCGCGCTGCGATCCGCTTCGCCGCCGACGGCTTCGTCATGCACCCGCTGATGGCCAAGCTGATCTCCGAGAACGCCGACGGCTACCGCCGCTGGCCCGCCAACGCGGCGATCTACCTGCCGGGCGGCCAGCCGCCGGCGGTCGGCGACCGTTTCGTGCAGGCCGATCTCGCCCGGACGCTGCAATACATGGCGGATGAGGAGCGGGCGGCGGCGAATGGCGATCGCGAGGCCGCACTGGCCGTGGCGCGGGACGCCTTTTACAAGGGCGACATCGCCCGAGAGATCGTCCGCTATCACGAGGCCAACGGCGGCCTGATGCGGGCGGAGGACCTGGCCGAGTATCGCTCCGCCGTCGAGCCACCGGTCTCGACCCGCTTCCGTGGCACCGACGTCTACGCCTGCGGTCCCTGGTGCCAGGGGCCGGCCCTGCCGCAGGCCTTGAACATCCTCGATGGCATCGACCTCGAAGGCTTGGGCCACAACTCACCGGCCTACATCCACGCGCTAACCGAGACCATGAAGCTCGTCTTCGCCGACCGCCACGCCCATATCGGCGACCCGCGCTTCGTCGAGGTGCCCTTGGATGGGCTTCTCTCCGAGGCCTACGCGGCCGAGCGCCGGGCGCTGATCCGCGACAACGAGGCCTGGCCCGACATGCCGCCGGCCGGCGACCCGTCGCGCGGGGCCGCCATCGCCGCGGCGACGGCGCCTGTCGAGGCGCGCGACGAGCCGGCGACGGCTCTCGATACCTCCTATATCGCGGTCGTCGATAGCGACGGCAACGCCTTCTCGGCGACGCCGAGCGATACTTCGCACAACGGCCCCGTGGTGCCCGGCACCGGCCTCTGCCCCTCGACCCGGGGCTCGCAGTCCTGGACCGACCCGGCGCATCCCTCCAGCGCCGCACCCGGCAAGCGGCCGCGGCTGACGCCGAACCCGGCGATCGCGGTGCGCGATGGCGAGTACGTCATGCCCTTCGGCACGCCGGGCGGTGACGTCCAGATACAGGCCATGGTGCAGACCTTCCTCAACCTCGAGGTCTTCGCGATGGAGGCGCAGACGGCGGTGGAGGCGCCTCGCTTCGCCACTGCCAGCTTTCCCAACTCGTTCGAACCCCACAACCACTACCCCGGCCGCCTGATGCTGGAGGGCTCGATCGCGGAAGAGACCGGCGATGCGCTGGCGGCGCTCGGCCACGAGGTCCAGTGGTGGCCGGCGGGCGACTACAAGGCCGGTGCCATGTGCCTCGTCAAGTCGGACATGGCGAGCGGCATCTATCAGGGCGCCGCCGACTTCCGCCGGGCCTGCTACGCGGTCGGCTGGTAAGGGCCGGCCGGCCCTATACCGCGGGCACCAATAGCTCGGCGACCGCACCGGCGGCCTCGGCGCTGTCCAGCCGCCAGAGGGCGTCGAGCGCCGCCGCGGTTCGCTCCGCACCCAGGACCGGCATCACCAGGCCGGTGAACTTCGCCGCCAGGGCGTCGTCGTCGAGGGGGTAGAGGTAGTCGCCGGAGGCCTCGTCGACGGCGTTCTCGAAGGCACGCCCGTCGGTGGTGACGAGGCGCACCTCGGCCGGGCGCCGGCGCGGATAGTCGGCCTCGGCGGCGTCCGCCACGGTCACCTCGATCTTGGCGCAGGCGGCGACGGTCTCGGGATCGCAGCGCGCGGCCTCGTCGAAGTCGTGGAGCGTCACCCGGCGCTTGCGGAGCCCGGTCGCCATGACGAACGGGAAGGAGAGCTGCGCCGTCGCCATATTCTCCCAGCCGCTCGCCGCGTGCGAGGCGGCGACGGCATAGGTGCCGACCTCCACCGCCGCCACGTCGTCCGGCGCCAGGTCGTGCGCGTTCAAGAGCGCCAACATGGCGTCCAGGGCCGGCTGGATGTGGCGGCAGCAGGCGTGCGGCTTGACGTAGCATTGCGTGATCGCGAAGGGTGGCGGCGAAGCGAAGAGGTCGACCGCCCCGTAGTCGCGCTTCGCCACATCGCCGCCGGCGAAGGCTTGGAAAAAACCGTCCCGGCCTTCCAGCACGTCGGGCGGCCCCTCCATGCCGCGTTGGGCCTGGAGGGCGGCCTGTAGCCCCTCGCGGGCGGCGTGGCCGGGGTGCAGACGCTTGACGTCGCCACCGCCGTTCATGAAGGCGAAGAGGCCGCCGGCCGAGCTCGCCGCCAGGCCGAGGGCGTTCCCCATCTGCGCTTCGTCGAGGCCGAGCAAGACCCCGGCCGCGCCCGCCGCCGCGAAGACGCCGGCGGTCGAGGTGTTGTGGAAGCCGCGCCAGCGGGCATGCGGGTGCGCGGTCTCGGCGATCCGGCAGGCGATCTCGTAGCCGACGACCACCGCCGCGATCAGCGCCTCGCCGTCACACGGGCTCAGGTGCGCCGCCGCTAAGGCGGCCGGCACGACGACGGCGCCCGGATGCACCGAGCCGGCGCGGTAGCCGTCGTCGAGCTCCAGCCCATGCGCGCTGACGCCGGCGAGGTAGGCAGCCGACAGCGGGTCCGCCCGCCGGGCCCGCCCGGGCACCGGGACCACGCCCGCAGGCATCGTTGATGCCAGCACCGCTTCGGCGATCTCGCTCGGCTTCTGCTGGGCACCGGCGACGATGGCGCCCAGTGTATCGAGGATGTGCCGTTTGGCGGCGTGGCGGGTGGCGGCATCGAGGTCGTCGTAGCCGAGGTGGCAGGCGAGCCGGATCAAGTGCCGGGTAGCACCCGCGCCGGCGTCGCTTCGGATTTCGGCCAGGCTCACGAGGGCTCTCCTTCCAGGCTGGCGTTGACGATCAGGCCGTCGACGGCGACCACGCCCTCGCCGGCAGGTTTGACGATAAGCGGGTTGATCTCGGCTTCCAAGACGCCCGCGTCGGGCAAACGGGCGAGGTCCGACAGCGCCGCGAGGGCGCCCGCCAGGGCATCGATGTCGGCTGCCGGCGCGCCTCGAAAGCCTTTCAGCAGCGCCGCCCCCTGCAGCGACTCGATCATCTCTCGCGCCGTCTCCAGGCTGACCGGCGCCCGCCGGACGGCGACGTCGTCATAGACCTCGGCCATGGTGCCGCCCGAGCCGACAACTGCCAGCGGCCCGATCAGCGGGTCGCGCTTGTAGCCGATCAGGACCTCGGCGACGCCGCTCTCCATCGCCTGCACCAGTAGACCGTCGAGCCGCACCTCCGGCTGGCTCGCCGCCATTGTCTTGACGATATGCTGACAGACGAACGCCAGCTCGGCCGCGTCGTTGACACCGAGGGTGACGCCGCCGGCCTCGGTCTTGTGGGCGAGGTCGGCCGACAGCGCCTTGACCGCGACCGGAAAGAAATCGATCGCCGCCACTTGTTCCGGCGTCACCGGCAGGTCGAGGACGGCGGCGGGCCCGCGCGGGACGCCCAGGCTTTCGAAGATCGTGAGGGCGGCGTGCTCGTTTGCAGCGCCGTCGGCCAGCAGGGCCGCCGCGGCGCCGGTATCGCCGATCGGTGGGCGCTCGGCCCCCGCCGGCGTGCGTCGGCGCAGCACCGCGGCCAAGGCGTCGGCGCAAGATTCAGGGGTACGAAAGGCGGCGATGTCGGCTTCGGCCAGCAGCGCCAGCGAGGCGTCGGCCTCGGGCGTCAGAAAGACCGCGAGCGGCTTCTGCCGCTGCCGCGTCTCTAGGATCGGGGCGACCGCCAGCTCGGCATGGAATTGGGCCGACGAGCCGACCACGGCGACGACGGCATCGGTGTGGCCCGAGTCCAACAATGCTGCCAGGATGGCGCCATAGACCTCGGGCCGGGCGCCGGCCAGCGTGACGTCGATCAGCCGGTCGGGGCCGATCTCGATGCCGTTGGCCGCCAATTCACGACGCAGACCATCGGGTGGGGCCGGCACGTCGATGCCGCGAAGGCCCAACTGGTCCACCACCATGGCGCCGCCGCCGCCCGAGGTGGTCAGCACGGCGACCCGTGTCGCCGGCGCCTTCCGGGCCGGCGCACAGACGGCCAGCGCGCCCGTCTCCAATAGTGCTTCGAAGGTGTCGATCCGAAGGATGCCGACGTCGTCGAGGAAAGCGTCGACGGCGGCATCGTTGCCGGCGAGCGCGCCGGTGTGGCTGGTAGCGAGCTCGGCGCCGAGCTCGGAGCGGCCGAGCTTGTAGGCGATCACGGGCTTGCCCGCCGCATGCGCGCGGGCCGCCATGGCGGCGATCCGGCCAGCGTCGCGGATCGTCTCGAGGAAAAGGAGGATGATCCGGGTGGCATCGTCGTCGACCAGCAGGTCCGCCACTTCGCCCAGCTTCAGGTCGGCCTCGTTGCCGACCGAGACCAGCTTGGAGAAGCCGAACCCCCGGGCCTGGCCGCGCGAGAGGATGGCGCCGATCAGGCTGCCGCTCTGCGAGACGAGGCCGGTCCGGCCGGGCAGCAGGTGGTCGATCTCCAAGACGGCGTTGGCCGAGATGGCGATGCCGTCGCTGGCGTTGATGACGCCGATGCAGTTCGGGCCGAGAAGGCGCATGCCGCTCGTGCTTGCCGCCTCCAGCAGCTCCCGTTGCCGGGTCAGGCCGTCCGCGCCCGCCTCGGCGAAGCCGCCGGCCAAGATCGAGGCGCAGGCGACGCCGCGCTCGCCGCAGGCCCGGACCGTCTCGATCACCCGCTCCGTCGGCAGCATGATGTGGACGTGCTCGACACCGTCGGGCATCGCCTCGGGCGAGGCGTAGGCCGGCTCGCCAAATACCTCCTCGCGACCAGGATTGATCGGATAGAGCGGCCCGGCGAAACCATGGCGGCGGAGGTAACGCTGCGGCCTGGAGGTCGTCTTGGCGACGTCGGCGGAGGCACCGACGAGGGCGATGCTGGCCGGCGCCAGCAGCGCCCGGCCGAGGTCTGGCTTGCTCATACCCACGATGAAAACCCGATGAGCCGCGCGATTGGGAAAGCCGGCACGTTAGCGACACTGCTCCTCAGCGGCAATAGCAGATCTGGAAGGCGCTATGGCTTTTTGGCCCGGGCGGGCAGAGCCCGTAGCCCGCTCGGCCCAGGCCGTCGGGTTCGAGGCGCTTCTGCATCGCCGTCCAGCGCTCGGGCGCGCCCTGTAATGCGCTGTGCTGCCGCAGCGCCTCGGCCAGCTGTGGGCTGAAGTCCCCGACCATGTTGCTGCTGCCGGCGAAATACCAAAGGGCGCTCAGGTCGCTGCCGTCCTGGTAGATCGGGGCAACCTTGGCGCGGCGACCCGGCCGCTTGCAGCCCGTTTCGGCCTTCTGGCCGGTCCCGCAAACGGGCAGACCCGGCGAGACGGTGTCCAGGCAAAGCCGGTCGGGGCTGTCCAACAGGGCGATCGTGCCCGGAAAGAGGCGGAAGGTGAACCGGCTCCGGCCACTGGCGTCCAATCGTCGGGGGGGTTGGTTCCTGGCCGGCCTGCTTCGGAACAGCACTGCCTTCAGGAGCGCCAGGGGACCCACCTCCTGGTCGATATGGTAATCCTTGAAGTAGCCGCTGCCCGAGGTGAGCGTGGCGAAGGCGTCGTCGAGCGGCACCTCGATGATGGGCCCCATGCGAATTTCGGGCGCGTAGACCAGGCCGTCGGGTGCGCTGTCGTGGCTGACCTCGATCTCGACGACGACGCCGACCGGGCCGTCGAAGCCCGGCCATTCGATCATCGTTTCCCGGTACTCGGTGATGCTGAGCGAGCGGGCGAGCGAAAGC
>JASLMY010000069.1 GCA_030746295.1 Alphaproteobacteria bacterium
GTGTTTCTCAACTCTTCCAATCCAATCTCTAAACCGGTCACTATCCCCAACGATATCGTTTCGCCCACGAGGGACCTTGAACGCTCGGCTGTTGACCAAATAGACGTCGAGATCGAAGCCCACAAGAAAATGGCGTCGGATGGCTTTCGAGAGACCACGGCTAGCCTCGTGGCTAGCTCTAAAGAATACCAGGTGCTCATTTGGGAAACAGCCCCGGGCACTACCTTGGATATGCTGATGAGCAAGGCTTGGCGTAGGAAACAAGATGATGCATCGATTTGCGCGTGCATTTGGCAAGTCGGCGATTGGCTCAGGAGGCTTCATAAATCGAGCAATGGCCAACTGGAGGTTCTAGATTTTTCGGAGTTCCAAGAGTCTCTCAGCTATCATCGAAAATCCTTGGGACCTAGCCTTCAGAGCTACCTCGACATTGCTGAGCGAACATTTGACCAGACCATGAGGAAGACAGGGACAAGTCTCTTCAACATCCCGATAGCGCGGATCCACGGCGACATGACACCGCCAAATATACTGTGGAGTTCGAACCAAAACCGGTTACATGTCGTCGATTTCGAGCATTTCGATGTTGATTTTGTAATGAGGGATTTAGTTGCATTCCTGTCGACCATTCGAGCAAAGGCATTTCAACCGTGGTTCAAAGTCTCGCAACTGAGAAGGTGGGAGAGGTCTTTCTGGAAAGGATATGGGATTGCGTCGGAAGAGCTGTGCGTTGCCACGGATTCCCTGACGACGGCTTGGCTGTTCTACTGGTTCTTGCCCCGCTACAGGGGGGAAATTTCTGAGCAACAACTTCCTGGCTTCGTTGCGAGGAGTATCTATACCTTGATACTTGAAGGCGTGATGGCAAAGCATGTATCTCGCCAATACGGCGCCAATGCCGCAAATGCTCATGTTCTTTCGTGAGCATTTAGAAAGCGATAGGGATCCGATTCGAACTTAGAAGGCGGGTGCTGAGCAATAGCTAGGCGCCGACAGAGCGCGGGTGACACCGTTCCTAGTCGTCGGCGAGATCCTAGATCGAGCGGTCGGGGCCGTCGTCGGCCACATAGCCTGTCCGGGCAAGACCATATTTCAGCGGTTTGGAGACGCCTTCTGTCCCCCCGTGCGCGCTTGCTGGCGCCTTGGATTGGCCATACCCTGCCGCACCACGTCATCCGGGGTGAGCATCAACTATGGCACAGGACGGTCGCGTCGCCGGCAGGGTTCGGGCTCGTGAACCGCGGCAGACCTCCGAGCGTGGCGCCGAGGCCCGCGTATCGCCATCGACGATCAGGTCCCGGCTCTTGCGGCGGTTCTCGCCGGCCCTGAAGAGCCGCGAGACCGAAACGATTTTCGCCCTGGCCCATCATCTCTCGCTTACGGAATGGTGGCCAGCGGAGAGGCTGGTCGCCCAACAACTGGCCCACACGGGCGCCTTGATCCGGTTCGCCCACGAGGCGGTGCCGTTCCAGAAGCCGCGCCTGGCCCCCATCGTCGAGCGGATCGGCGACGGCCTAACGGCGGAGCTCTTCGCCGAGGTTCCGATCATGACCCGGGCGCTAGTGCAGGAGGCGGGCGAAGCCTTGGCAAGCGAGACCTTGCCCGAGGGCCACGGCAGGCGGCATACCGTCAAGACCACCGGCTCGAGCGGGCGACCGGTGCAGGCCCAGCTGACCCGTCTGACAAGCCTCTACACCGCCGCCGCGACGCTGCGCGGGCATCAATGGTTCCGGCGCGACCTGGGTGGCACGAACGTCAGCATTCTCGTCACCCCCGACGGCCGCGAACGGCGCCGGCAACGGGCCTGGGCCACGGGCAGCAGCGGCACCGCCTGGCTCTACTCCAACGGCGTGCCGGCGAAGCGTCTCCTCGACATGCTGGTGGCGGACGATCCCGACTACCTGCAATGCCACCCCTCCATGTTGCAGGAGCTGATCCATTGCTCGGTCGAGGTCGGCGCGAGGCCCGAGCGGCTGCGCGAGGTCCGCACCTTGGGGGAGGTCCTCGAGCCTGGCCTGCGGTCGCTCTGCGCGCAGCACTGGGACATCCCGGTGCGCGACAACTACAGCTCCGAGGAGTTCGGCATCCTGGCCCTGCAATGCCCGGACCACGATCACTTGCACGTCATGTCGGAGCGCGCCATCGTCGAAATCCTGAACGACGACGACCAGCCTTGCGCGCCGGGGGAGATCGGACGCGTTGTCGTCACCGGATTCCTCGGCTACGCGACGCCACTGATCCGCTACGAAATCGGCGACCGGGCGATTGCCGGCGCACCCTGCCCGTGCGGCCGGGGCCTGCCGGTGATCGAGTGCATCATCGGCCGCGAGCGACAAAGCGTTCAGCTGCCCTCGGGCGAGCGCCTGTTTCCAGTGCTGGACGCTGAGCCGCTGCTCCTCAAGAGCGGCGTCAAGCAGTACCAACTCGTGCAGACGAGCACCGAGGAGATCGACCTCAACCTGGTCGCAGAGCAACCGTTGGCGGCCGAGGAAGAGGCCGAGATCGTCTCCCACTTCCAGCAGAACTTTCGCCACCCGTTCACCTTCCGCTTCAACTATGTCGATGCGATCGCGCGCGGCCCCGGCGGCAAGTTCCTGATTTTCGAGTCGGCGCTGTCCGCGGAAAGAAATCCCGGAACGAATATCGTCGCCGTAATTGCCGAACACGCGGCCAATCGGCCCCAGCATCCCGCCATCGAAGACGGCGAGCGGATCATCACCTACGGCCAGCTCGACGAGCTCGTCAACGGGATGGCCTCGAAGCTGCGGGCGACAGGCATATCGACCGGCGATACCGTCGCCGTCGCTCTGCCGGATTCGGCGGATCATCTTGTCCTTCTGTGCTCCCTGGCACGGGTCGGCGCGGTTATCCTGTCTTTCAGTCCGCATCTGCCGCGCCACGAGGTCCTCGAGAGCATGAAGGACCTGCCGGTCTCAGCGATGATCGCGAGACCGGGAACGAAGCCCTTTCCCGAATGCAAGACACTCACCTTGGAAGGACTCCGTCGGTTGCCTGCGGAACCACACCCTGAGCCGGCAAGTGGCGGCGACCTGCCGCTCATGCTGAATCAGTCTTCCGGCACGACCGGCAAGCCGAAGTCGTTCTTGCGCAGCCACGCGGAGATGCTCGCCTGGGCGGAGAAGTATGTCGCCGCACAGGGCTGGACCGATGCGGAGCGCTGTCTCTGCCTGACCCCGATGAGTTTCGTCGTCGGTCGGGACATCAGCCTCGGCATGCTGCGATTGGGCGCGACCGTCGTCGTCCCGCGGTACGACTCGCTGGGTGAGATGGCGGATCTCGTGCCTTCGGCGCGCATTACCTATTTGAAACTCACCCCCTCGCATATGCTCGCGCTGCTGGACCATGCCGCCGATAAGGGGCTGCTGTTTCCCGAGTTGCGGGCGATGGTCGTGGGCAGTGCGCCGACCACGCATGAGCAGAGACTTCTGGCAAGAGAACGGCTGACGCCGAATTGCTTCGAGCAGCTGGGCTCGAACGAGGCCGGACTGCTGGCCTTCGCCACCCCGGCCGATCAAGACGCCCATCCCGACGCCGTCGGCCGCATCGTCGACGGTGTCGAAGCGCAGATCGTCGACGACGACGGCAACGTCTTGCCGGCGGGGGAAATCGGACAGGTGCGCTATCGCGCCGCGGGCTACCCGTCCAGCTACCTGGGCAATCCCGAGGCCAGCGCCCGCGCCTTCCGAGACGGCTGGTTCTATCCGGGCGACGTCGCCGCCTTGAGCGAAGACGGCTACCTGTCCTTCAAGTGCCGAACCGACGACGTCATCAACAACGGCGGCGCCAAGTTGTACCCCATCGAAGTGGAGACCGCGCTTCTGGCCCATCCGAGCGTCCTCGAAGCCGCCGTGTTTGGTTGGCCGCACGAGGCGCTCGGCGAAGTGGCGGTGGCTTGCGTGGTCACCGATGCGGCGATTTCGCGGAAGGCCCTCCGGGAGTTTTGTGGCCAGCGGATCGCCGCCTACAAGGTTCCGAGCCTGATCGTGCCGGTGAGCGCGCTCCCCAAGAACCCGATGGGCAAGGTCACGAAGGACGAGTTGAAGCAAGATCTCCAAGAATATCTCGACGATCGCCTCTCGCGTTGATCGCCGCCGCCGGCCACCTGCGAGCGTCGATGCTGAATTACTATCTGTGGCGACGGGCGGTCAGAAGCAGATAGACGCCGGCGACGAGCGCCGCGGCGGCGATCAGATAGAAGGCGTTGGCATAGCCGCCGCCGAACTCGACCATGGCGCCGAATATGGGCGGTCCAGTGACGATTCCGAAAAAGAGGAAGAACTGGCCGCCGCCGGCGGCCTCGGCGATCTTGTCCGGCGGCGCCAGACGTGCGAACTCCGAGAGCAAGAGGCCGAGCACGCCGTTGGTGCTGACCCCCAGCAGGACGGCGACCAGCGCGGTCAGCCAGAACGGCCAATCGGGTGTGAAGAAGCTGATCGCGACGATGCTGGCAGCCATCAAGACACCGATCAGGCCGAGCAGAAGCCAACTGCTGAGGAAGCGGCCGGCGATGGCACCCCAAGCGACCCGCGCCGGTATGGCGGAGCCATGGATGATCGCGAAGACGCCGCCCGCGACCTCGGTCGAGAGACCGTGCGCCTCGACCAGATAGATCACGATGAAGGCCAGAATGGCGAGCTGCGCGAAGGTATAGAGAAAGCCGGCCGCGGCCAGAGTGGCCAGTGGCTTGCTGGCCACGATCACGTGTAGCGAGTCGATGACCCCACCGAGGCGAATGCGGAAGCTGGGATCGCGGTCGTCGTCGAGCTCGTCTCGTATCGGCTGCACCCCGATTGCGGTGAGCAAGGGCAGCGCGGCGATGGCGATGATCGCGACCCGCCAGTCATAGAGCGCCATCAGCCCCGGCAGCAGCAGCCCGGCCAGCATGCCGCCCATCGGTGTCCCGGTCTGCTTGACCGAGAAGACGAAGGGCAGCCACTTCGGCGGTGCATGTCGGGCCAGTATTCGCGAGCTGGCCGGATTGAACGGCCCCATGGCGATGCCGATCAATACCGCGGCCGCCAGCGTCGCCGGCCAGAGCGGCACCGCGCCCGCCAGCCCGAGGCCGAGGACGGCCACCAGCAAGGCCACCTGGCAGGTCCGGATGCCGCCGAAGCGGGCGAGAACGCTGCCGGCGCCCAAGCCCGACAGCATGCCGACGACGTACATCACCGCCGTGTAGATGCCGATATTCGTCGCCTTGACACCGAGATCGGCGGCGGCCTGCACCGCCACGACGGCACCGGCAAAGCCGCACATGGTGCCGAAGGATTGGATCGCCAACGTCGCCGGCAAGGCGACGCGAACCTTCGTTCGGAGCAGCTCGCGCATGACCGCCTATCCGGTATCGGGTGTCGGGATCGGCCGACCGTTCAGAGGCCTGGCCAAATGGCGGTCGGCGCCTCGCAGGTCACGCGCGCGCGGGCGACATGGGGCCGAAGCGATCCTCCGGCCTTACCCGTCAAATCGCCAGATCCTTGGTGTTGTAGTCCCGGATCACGCGTTCGACGGTCTCCTCGTTGAATTGGAAGTCGCCCTCCAAGCCCTGGAACGGCTGGTATCGGAAGGCGGCCTCGTCGGGGAAACGCTGGCGGCGGGCGTCGATCGCGACGGCGATCACGGCGGAGCGCTCGAAGATCCGCTGCTCGTCGTAGTAGGCGTCAGAGTCGACGGCGAGGGCGCCCCGCTGACCCAGGATCGAGGCTCGGCGATGGAAGCCGAAGGTGAGGGAGACTCTGAGGTCGGGCGAGGTGTTGGCGAAGGAGCCATGCAGCATCTGGCGATTGACGGCGGTGACGTTGCCGGGCTGGCAGATCAGCGGCACTGCGCCCGGGAGCTTGTCGCTGCCGCCGTTCGCGGCGACCCGCTCCTTGATGTCGATGCGGCCGAGCTTGTGCGTGCCCGGCACGACCCAGAGGCAGTTCGCCGGGGTGGTCGGGTAGAGCTGGACCTGGAAGTTGAAGCCGTGAATGCCCTGGTCCCAATCGGCAGAGCCCCAATGCGTGACCCCGTCCTGGTGCCAGGCGACAGAGCCGCCGAGCCCCGGCTGCTTGACGAAGATCGCGTCGTTGTAGGGGACGAAATCCTCGCCGTTGATCGCCTCGGCGATCGTCAAGAGCGAGGGGTGACCGTAAACCCGCAACCCGGACGGCATGGCCTGGCACATGCCGTACATCAGATAGACGACATCCTCGGGTGCGTCCGCATCGGCCGCCGGCTGGGTCATCTGGGTCGGATGCCGGCCGTTGAGCTTGTCGGTCCCACCCCAAGGGTCAGACAAGGGCTTGATGAAGGTATAGGTCTCGCGCGCATAGTCACGGCCTAGCGCCGGGCGACCCTGGGCGTCCACCGTCGCGCCGGGGGCGATCGGTGCGCGCTCCAGCATGTGGTCGACGTCGGCGCGCAGTTCCGCGACCTCGTCGGCGCCGACCACGCCCTCGAAGACATAGAAGCCGTGCTTCCAGTAAGCCTCCAGGATGTCGGGATGGAGCTTGCCGTCCGCATCGAAACGGACGGGGCCGCGATTGCCGATCTCCTCGGCGAGGCGCTCGCCATCGCGACAGTAGGCAGCCATGTCGGCCGCGTGCTCGGCCCGCGACGGCCCCGAAGAAGGTTCGGCAAGCTGGTTCATCGTCGTCTCCCTGCCTCTATGCGACGCGTCGAATCGCATCCGACGCTCGCCGAAATCAAATCACGGTAAAGGTATCACCGAACCTCGCCGGCCGCCAAACCGCGCGCCCTGGTACGAGCCAGGCCTCGATCGTGTGGCCCCTAAATCGATATTGGCCGGTACCGCAATCATGCCAGCCGATGTGCCTTTGGGCTTTCGTCCATCAGCCCGGTCAAATGATGCGCAAGGCTCAGTGTCATTTCGGCTCTGACGCCCGTATGTGCCGGGCTGTCCCAAAGGTTGTTGGTCTCTGAGGGATCCGTCTTCAGGTCGTAAAGCTCGCCCCAGCCGTGGCCCTTGTAGATCGTCAGGCGGTGGCGATCGCCCACGAGGGCACGGACGCGGGACGGCGTTTTGAAACCCAGTCGCGGGCCGCTGTCGTTGTATTCGATCAGCAGCTCGTCCCGCAGCCGGGACGCGCCGTCGAGGCAAGCCAAGAAGCTCATTCCTTGCATGCCGGCATAGGGCACGAGGCCGGCGCGCTCGAGAATGGAGACCGGCAAATCGACGGTCGACGCCAACGCGTCTGTCCGCTTTGCGGCTCTGCTCTCGGGATCCGACCAGATGAAGGGAACGCGCGTGATGCCTTGGAACGGCATCGCCCCTTTCAGCAGCATGTTGAAGTCACCGAGATAGTCGCCGTGGTCGGAATTGAAGCAGATCACCGTGTTCTCGTAGAGCCCCCGTTGCTTCAGGCAATCCACGATCGCGCCGACCGCGTCGTCTATGCAACCGATCATGCCGGCGGTCAGCGCCATGGCTTGGCGCAGTTCCTCGTCGCCCAGCATGGTCGCCGTCTCCGGCGTCATCTGCCGGCTCTGTTCTTGCCATTGCCGATGCAGCCACCGCATCGGCGGGGTCGGGTTCCGGTGCGCCGCGTAGGGCAGGCCGACCTCGAAATCGTCGGGCCGATATATGTCCCAATAGCGGCCCGGCGGATTGAAGGGGTGATGCGGGTCGGGAAAGGAGACGAAGGCGAAGAACGGCTGATCTTCGCCGGCACGGTCGTTCAGGTAGGCAATCGTCCGCTCGCGAACGTAGGCGGTCGGATAGAGCTCTTTGGGGACCGGCGTACGGTAGGCCTGCGGGCAGGAATAGTTGTGCGCCAGCTCGTTGGCGCCGTCATGCAGTTCCCGCCAATTCGGCGCCCGCTCGCGAAACCACTGCTGATAGTGGCCGCCGCAGCGATCGCCGTGCTTGGTGACCATGTCGACCTGCTGGAAGCCGTAATAGGGGGTCTTGAACTCATACCGTCCATCGGCGGTATAACGCTCGGGCTCCTCCTGTCCCTGATCCTCGCCCGCCGGCCGCCACGCCTCCTCGTAGGCCCCCGGATCGGCCCGCGGCGGCACCAGCGGTTCGCGGCTCGAGAAGGGCTGCAGATGGCTCTTGCCGATGCTGGCCGTGTGATAGCCGCCGGCGGCCAGCACGTCGACGAAGGTCACCGCCGACGTGGGCAGCAGACAACCGTTGTAGCGCAGGCCGTGCACCGTCGGATAACGGCCCGTCATCAACGACGCCCGGTTCGGCATGCAGACGGGCGAGGCGACGTGAAACCGATCGAAGATCGTGCCTTTCGCCGCAATGGCATCGATATGCGGCGTCTTCAAGACCGGGTGGCCATAACAGCCGAGCCAGTCCGCCCGTTGCTGATCCGTTATGAAGAAGAGGAAGCTCGGCCGATCGCTCATGCCGTCCCTCCAAATCGATCCTGCGCCAGGCCGTCTCGACCGACCCTCAACGTGCCTGGTTGCTCATGATGACAGCACCGCTGGCGGCGAACATGCCGCCGACGCCGAGCGCCATCGAGACCTCGACCCCCGGCACTTGCGCCGGCGCCGTGCCGCGCAGCTGACGCACGCTCTCCTGCAGCGCGTACATGCCGTACATGCCGGAATGCATGTAGCTGAGGCCGCCGCCATTGGTGTTGAGCGGCAGCCTGCCGCCCTCGGCCGTGTTGCGCTCTCGGACGAAGGCCGCGGCCTCGCCACGCTCGCAGAAGCCCAGGTCCTCCAGGCCGTAAGGCGGCAAATGCGCAAAGGCGTCGTAGACCATCAGATGGTCGACGTCGCCGGTGCCGATGCCGGCCTCGGCGAAGGCCTTGGCGCCGGCAACGCGGAAGGCGCGCGAGGAAGAGAAATCCTCCATTTGGCTCACCATCGGCGTCTCGACGCTCTCGCCGGTGCCCAAGAGGTAGACGGGCTTGGTGGCGAAGTCCCGGGCCCGCTCGGCCGAGGTCAGGATAAGGGCACCGCCACCATCGGTGACCAAGCAGCACATCAAGAGCCGGAAGGGATAGGCGATCATCCGCGAGCTCAGCACATCATCGACGGTGATCGGGTCGCGGAAGCTGGCGCGCGGGTTCTTCGCCGCCCATTCGCGCTGGATTACCGCCACCATGGCGAGGTCTTCTTCCGAGACGCCGTGGTCCTTCATGTAGCGGAGCACCGGCAGGGTGACCATGGTCGGCGGGCCGAAGGGGCCGTAGGGAACCTCGAACTGGCCCGCGAGGCTCGCCGGCGAGACCGGCGGCCGGAAGCGGCCGACGCCCGAGCGCCCGCTCTCGCCGTGGGTGATCAGCACCGTCTCGCAAAGGCCCTCGTTGATGGCCGCGGCGGCATGGCGGACGTGGATCATGAACGAGCAGCCGCCGACCGCGGTGCCGTCGACCCAGTTCGGCGTCAGGCCGAGATAGTGGGCGATCGTGGTCGGGGTCTCGCCGGCGGTGGCGATGCCGTCAATGTCGGCAGGGCCAAGGCCAGTCTCGGCCATGGCGTTCAGGGCCGCGTCGGCATGCAGTTGGATCTGCGAGAGGCCAGGAATCTTGCCGAGCTCGGTGGTCTCGGCGGCGCCGACGATGGCGATCGATTTCGGCCGCATGGCTCAGCCCTCCGCCGGCCGGAACTTGGGCAAAGTGACTTCGTCGGTGACGGCATCGAAGGTCACCTCCAGCGCCATGTCGAGGGCCAATGCGTCAGGCGTCTGTTCGACGCCGACGATGTTCGACATCATGCGCGGCCCTTCCTCCAGCTCGACGACGGCAATGGCATAGGGGGCGTCCGCCTCGAAGCCCGGCGGCGGGCGGTGGTTGATGACGTAGGAGTAGAGCCGGCCCCGGCCGCTCGCCTTGACGACGGCGACCTCGCGGCTGGCGCACTTGGGGCAAAACGGCCTGGGCGGGAAATAGGTGTGCCGGCAGGCCTGGCAGCGCTGCAGGCGCAGTTCGCCAGCCTTGGCACCCTCCCAATAGTGTTGCGTCTCCGGTGTCGGTCGCGGCAGCGGTTTCTCGTACGCACTCAAGGCAGGCTCTCCTCCAGGTCATCGACGACGGGCGCATTACTGGGCTGTGATTATTCGCCGGCCGCGTCTATCGTGCCGCCGCAGTCTAGCCGACAACCGCCGCCTTCTGGCAAGGGACCGGTCGGGAGGCGAGGAAGGGCCGAGCCGATGCAGAGCGCCGAGAGCGGTATCGCCGGGACGCCGCCGACCGGCACGCGCGATGCCAAGCGCAGCCGGGCAACGCTCGGCGCTTGCGCCGGCACGCACTTCTTGCACGACGGCTTCTCCGACGTCATCTATCTGCTGTTGCCGCTCTGGCAGGCCGAGTTCGCGCTCTCGCTGACCCAGGTCGGGATCGTCAAGTCGGCCTATTCGGCGGCGATGGCGGCCGGCCAAATCCCCGCCGGCCTGCTGGCCGAGCGGTTGGGTGAGCGTCGCCTGCTGGCCCTCGGCACGGCGGTGACCGGGCTCGGCTTCATCGGCCTCGGCTTCGTCGGCGGCATGGCGAGCCTCGTGGCCATGTTGGCCGTGGCCGCCCTCGGCTCCAGCGTCCAGCATCCGCTCTCGGCGACCCTCGTCTCCAAGGCCTACGAGGGCCGTGGCCAAAGGGCCGCGCTCGGCATCTACAATTTCTCCGGCGACGTCGGCAAGGCAGCGGTGCCGGCCCTCGCGGCCCTGGTCGTCACCGCGCTCGGCTGGCGCTGGGCAGCCGGCGGCTACGGGGCGATCGGCGTGGCGGCGGCAGTTTTGATCCTGGTCCTCCTGGTGATGCTGGACGCCGGCGCGGCACCGGCCCGAAGGCTCGCCAAGGCCAGCCTCCGATTCTGGCGTGGCGGCTGGGGCATCCGCCATGCCCGGGGCTTCGGCTACTTGTCGGCGATCGAGATCATCGACGGCGCCAGCCGGCCCGGCTTTTTGACCTTCCTGCCCTTCCTGCTGATCGCCAAGGGGGCCGAGGTCGAGGGGATCGGCCTCGCCCTGGCCCTGACCTTCATCGGCGGTGCGGTGGGCAAGTTCCTCTGCGGCGTGCTGGCCGAGCGGATCGGCATCATCCTGACCGTGGTGCTGACCGAGGCACTGACCGCAGCCGGCATCGTCGTGCTGCTGTACCTGCCGCTCTGGCCGGCGATGGCACTGCTGCCGGCGATCGGCGTGATGCTGAACGGTACCTCGTCGGTACTCTACGGCTCGATCGCCGAGTTCGTGGCGCCGGAGAGCCGGGCCCGTGCCTTCGGCCTCTTCTACACGCTCGGGATCGGCGCCGGCGCGGTCTCGCCCTGGCTTTTCGGCGCGCTGTCGGACGCGGCCAGTTTGGAGGTCGCGCTTCTGACGCTGGCCGGCGTCATCCTCACCACCCTGCCGCTCGCCGGCCTCCTACGCCGGCCGCTCGCGGAGGTCGGCCAGGTCGCGTAATGCCACCAAGTACGTGGCGCAATCCGCGCATCGGGACCACGCTGGCAACGCCCGCGACGACGATCACTCAGCCCTCGCCTTGGAGCGCGACCTTGTACTCCTGGATGGTGTTGCCACCATCGACGGTTAAGAACTGGCCCGTGATGTAGCTCGCTTCCTCGCTGGCAAGAAAGACGGCGACGTGGCCGATCTCTTCCGGCCTGCCGGGGCGGCCGGCGGGCGTGTGGCGGCCGGCGACGATCATATTTTCGCCGAGGACCCCGGTGTCGATCCAGCCCGGACCGATGCAATTCACGGTCACGTCGTAGCGGCCGACCTCGATGGCGAGCGAGCGCGCCATGCCGAGCATACCGGCCTTCGCGGCACCGTAGGCGGTGGTCGTCGCACTGCCGACCACCGGACCCGTGACCGACGAGATATGCACGATGCGACCGTAGTTGCGCGCCATCATGCCGGCGAGCACGGCACGGGTGACGAAGAACGTCGTCGTCAGGTTGATGTCCATGCTGTAGCGCCAGGTCTCGTCGGACATCTGGTGGAGCGGCGGTCGCGGTCCTTCTCTGCCGACTTGCATCCGGCCCGCGTTGTTGACGACGATGTCGATGGGGCCAAGCAGACTTTCGACCTCGTCGATCAGGGAGGCGACCACACCTGAGTCCGTGAGGTCGGCGGCTTTCGCGAAGGTTTTCCCGGTTCCGCCGCCCAGCTCCTCGAGCCGCTCGAAGATGCGGTCCGTGGTCGATGTGATGGCGACCTTGGCACCCGCGGCCCCGAGCAACTTCGCGGTCGCGAAGCCGATGCCGCCCGCGCTGCCCGCGCCGGTCACAAGCGCGATCCGTCCCTCGACCCCGGGCATCGCCCGCTCCCGTTCCAATTGGTAGGAATATCTGACTTCAGACTACGTTCGTCCCCGTCTTCGCGGCAACCCCGTCAGCGAAATGGTGAGCTCCCGAACGAGATCTCGTTCGTCATGCCAGCCACAGTCGGTGCCTGAACCCGAGCACGATTGAGGCGTCGTGCAGTGAAATCTGGCAGTCTTGCCGCTCGCCGGCCTATTGCGCCGACCGCTTTGGAAAGGCGGTCGGGTCAGTTATTCTTGAAGATTGCGTGGCGCTGTCCTTGCGTCGAAACGACGCTGGCGCTATCTGGGAAATGTCGACCTCGAATGGAGCCCATTCAGTTACCAAACGGAGCGAGCCCGTGAGTGATATAAGCAGCACCGAATGCTTAGGAGAATAATCCTACTTCTACGACGCGAAGGTCCCAAAGGGATCGGCAATCGGCTAAGATTCAGGTTGTTGCGTCTGTTGCGCCCCTCAGTCGTAAATTCTGCATATGGGGTAAGACTAAATAGCAATTGGGGGGATATGACATTCGAGTTTTATGTTTGGGGGTTCTATGGGTATTTCTTTAGTGATTTCTTGGAGAGTATAGACGAAGATTTCGAATTTCTGGATATAGGGGACAACCAAGGCCTCTATTCCCTCTTAGCATCAAAGAACCCAAACTGCAGGCGATGTCATGCGTTTGAGCCAGTAGAGGAAACTGCCAGTATATTGCGAGAAAACATCGAGCTTAATGAGATATCCAACATCGATGTCCACGAGGTCGCAATAAGCGATGTTGAAGGTGCTTCGAGCATCCATATTAAGGCATCGCACAGCGGGGCTGCAACAATGCGGGATATCGGCGATGAGACTTGGAGTGACGTTCCGGTTAGTATTAGATGCATCACTCACAAGGAACTTGAGAATATCGTTGGAAATGAACATCGACTCATTGTTAAGATCGATGTGGAGGGCTTAGAAGAAAGTGTCCTAAAGCAACTAGCCGCCTGCTCGTTTTTCGATAAGATAAGCGACGTCTACTTCGAAGTAGATAGCAACTGGGTGGATCTCGATACTATTTTGAATCTATTGAAAGACAAAGGATTCCAAAATTTTGAGAGGTCCGGCGAGAACGATCTCCACTACGATATGCTAGCAAGGCGATGAGCCATAGGTCCAAACGAGCTACCGTATCGAAAGAAACTTCTGTACAGAATCCGCCTCTATCAGACTTTGCCGCCCGGAACACCCACGGGCTTGACCTAGATAGCCGGGCCAGTCGAATGTCCTAGGAATTCGCACCTGGCCTGATTACCGAATATTGGGCCGTCTGAATCGAAGAATCCGCCGCCACGTGTTTTCAGTGAAACCGCGGAGGCTTCGAGCTAAAGGTCTGCGGCAACCACTTGTCGCGACACCGGGACCTGGCAGATGACCACCTCGAAGCCTTACCCACCGACCGGCGACCTGACTGTCGTCGACAGTCTGGCGAGCATGCAGGCGTAACGTTCAGTCGTCCGCACCCGGCCCGCGACGGGCGCGCTTGATATTGCCGCGCCGCTTCTTGGCGTCGAGACGCGCTCTTCTCGCTGCCTTCG
The DNA here is from genome assembly GCA_030746295.1 of Alphaproteobacteria bacterium. Next base: position 13,806 of record JASLMY010000069.1, read on the forward strand.
AGGGCCGGGTCTTGCGCCGGGGCCGCTGGGGCTCGGCGGCCCGGCGGATCAGCGCGATCAAGCGGTCGAGGGCGTCCCTGCGGTTCCGCTCCTGGGTCCGGTAACGCCGTGCCTCGATGACGAGGACGCCGTCACGGTTGAGCCGCCGGCCGGCCAGCGCGGCCAGCCGGGCACGCACGCCGTCGGGGAGAGAGGGCGAGCCGGCAACGTCGAAGCGAAGCTGCACCGCCGTCGCCACGGCGTTGACGTTCTGCCCACCCGGACCGGAGGCGCGGATAAACTGCTCCTCGATCTCGCCTTCGTCGATGGCGATCCGGGACGTGACCTCGATCAATCTTTCGCCTCTGAAGCTAGCCGTTCGAGCCCGCGGCGTCCTCGATCTGGGCCTCGATCTTGGCGATCAGACCCTCAAAGCCATCCCGCTTCAAAACAGAGGTGTACTCGGCCCTGAGCCGGGCGAGCTCGCTGTACTTGGCATCGAGGTAGACATCGACGATACGCCAGCCGACCTTGTATTCCTTGGTCAGATAATTGAGGTCGACCGCCTCGCCGTTGCTTTTCACGAGGCGGGTGCGGACCAGCACCAGATCTCGAATCGACGGCTCCTCGCCGACGATTTCGAAGCGCTCGCCCGAGTAGCCGGTGAAACGGCGGGCATAGGTGGCATAGGTCATTCGGGCGAAGGCGTCGATCAATCGCCTCTTGTGCGGAATGTCGAGCTTGCGCCAATAGGCACCGACCGAGGCGCGGCTCATCACTCTCAGGTGATAGGTCGGGGCCAGAACATCGGCGAACGCCTCCGCCCGGCCCTCATAGCCCAGGCTTTCGGCATTCTGCATGATCCCGAGAAGTCCTTCGTTCAAGCGTGCGACGACGTCGCTCGGCCCCTCAGTCGCCGCCGAGGCGGGCAGTGCGAGGAGAAGTGCTGTCCAGACGGCTGCGAGCACTGCTGAGGGTCTCGGCATGGCAAACTCCAGTGGTTGCGGTTCTACCAGTGTGGCGCTATCAGGAAGGCCGGCGAGAGCGGTGCCATGCCCGCTCGCAATCGTCTCGGCCTCTGGCCTCAGTGGGTATATATGCTCTCGTTCGCCCAGTTGAAACAGAGATGGACGCATCGATGCCCGGTCGACTGCTAATCGATCGGTGGACCCAATTCCTCGATCTCTGGCTCGGCTTGGTCGTCAAATTCCGATACGCCGTCGCCTTGGCCGCTCTGGCGCTGACCGCGGTCTCGCTCGCATATACGCAGGCCAACCTCGCCATCGATACCGATACCACCGACATGATCTCGGCCGAGGCGCCGTTTCGCCGCAACGTCGCTGCGTTCGACCAGGCATTTCCGCACCTCGATAACAACTTGGTGATCGTCATCGACGGCGACGCCCCGGAAGCGGTCGAAGCGGCCGCGGACCGCTTGTTGGAGTCGCTGCGCGCCTCGCCCCGCTTCCTGGATGTCTTCCGGCCCGATGCGGTGGCGTTCTTCCGTCGCTACGGTCTCCTCTACCTCGATCTCGAGACGCTCTCCGAGCTCGCCGACCGGCTGGCCATGGCGGAGCCGCTGCTGGCCATGTTGGCGTCTGAGCCGAACCTCGCAGGCCTGTTGGAAGCGCTCGATCTGGTGCTCGAGCACCGGCAGAAAGACGCCGGCGACGAGCTGCTGGCCTCGGTGATCGAGCAGATCGCGGCGGTCGTCGAGGCGCGGGCGGCGGGCACGCCGAGGATGTTGTCCTGGCAGCGGTTGATGGCAATAGACCGGATGGAAGGGCCGCGGGCGACACGTGTCGTCATTGCCCGACCAACCCTCGACCATACCTCGATGAGCCCGGCCGCCGACGCCATCCAAGAGGTCAGGAACCGGGGCCGGCAACTCGAGATCACGGGCGCGAGGGGCCTCAGGCTCAGACTGACGGGCTCGACGGCGTTGAAACAGGAGGAGCTGCAGAGCGCCAAGGACGCCGGCAAGACGGCGGCCGTGCTGTCGCTCGTCCTGGTGTCGCTGCTCCTGGGGCTCGGCCTCAGATCCGCGCGCCTGGTCCTGGCGACCGTCCTCACGTTGCTGATGGGCTTGATCTGGACCGCCGGCTTCGCCGCCCTCGCGGTCGGCCATCTCAACCTGATCTCGATCGCCTACGCGGTGCTTTTCGTCGGCCTGGGCGTCGACTTCTCGATCCACTACTGCCTGCGCTTTCGCGAGGAGGCCGAGGGGGCCGACGACCAGACGGACGCGGTGCGCCGGGCCGGCCTGGGCATCGGCCGGCCGCTGGCGATCGGTGCGGTCGGCGCCGGGATCGGCTTCTACGCCTTCCTGCCCACCGACTATCGCGGCTTCGCGGAACTGGGATTGATTTCCGGCACCAGCATGTTCATCGCGCTCGCCGCCAACTACACGGTGCTGCCGGCGCTGTTGGCGATCTTTCGGCCCCGGTTTCGTATAGCGCTGCCGACCCGCGACCTCTGGCGTCTGATCGAGCGCCTGGTGACGCGGCATTTCCGGCCGATCGTGACCGCTTCCGCCGTCTTGGCGGCGCTATCGCTGACCCTGCTGCCGGCCGTCGGCTTCGACTTCAACCCGATCAACCTGAAGGATCCCAAGACCGAGTCGTACGCCACCTTTCAAGAGCTGGCGCGCACCGCGGGAAGCGGCGTCTACGCAGCCGACCTTCTGGTGGCCGATCTCGTCGCGGCCCAAAGTCAGGCCTCGGCGCTTGCCGCCCTCGACGTGGTGGACGAGACCCGCACCCTTGCCAGCTTCGTGCCCAAGCAACAGGAGGAGAAGCTGGAAACGATCGACGAGATGAGCCTGTACCTGGCACCGCTACTGCAGCTGAAAGCGGCGCCAAAGCCTACCGCAGCGGACCTCCAACAGGCCCTGGACGACTTCCTCGCCCGGGCCGGCAGACATCTCGACGATGGCAGCCCGGTCGCCCGGGCCCTCGACCGACTTCTGCGGGCGCTCGACGACCCGAAGCCCGGCGAGGAGGCACTGGAGGAGCTCGACCGGCGCTTGACCGGGTTCCTGCCACGGCTTCTCGACAACCTCGGGACGGCGCTGGAAGCGCGGTCGGTCGCGCTCGAGGACTTGCCGAAATCGGTGCGCCGCCATTGGATCGGCGTGGATGGCCGCTACCGCATCCAAATCTACCCACGTGAAGACCTGGGCGACGTCGAAGCCATGCGCCGGTTCGCCGAAGCGGTGCTGGCCGTGGCGCCCGACGCCACCGGCACACCGGTCATCGTCAGCCAGGCAAGCGACATCGTCGTCGAATCGTTTCTGACTGCCACGACCTTGGCCCTGGTGGCGATCGGCGGACTACTGCTATTCCTCTACCGTAGCCCTGCCTCCCTCGCGCTCACCTTGTCGCCGCTGCTGCTCGCCGCGCTTCTGACCCTGGCAGTCGCCGCCCTGGTCGGATTGGACTTCAATTTCGCCAACGTCATCGTGCTGCCGCTGCTCTTCGGCCTCGGCATCGCCTCCAGCGTGCACATAGTGGAACGACGCCGGCAGGTCGCCAGCACCGCGGAGGTAATGCGGACGACGACACCGAGGGCGGTGCTGTTCAGCACCCTGACGACGCTGGCCTCGTTTGGAAGCTTGGCGATCTCCGCCCATCGCGGTATGTCGAGCATGGGACAGCTCTTGACGGTGGCCATCGTCTCGACGTTGATATGCACCCTCGTGGTCTTGCCCAGCCTGATGCCCCTTCTGGCACGGCGATTGGGAAGCGAAGACCACGATTTCGCGAAGACGGAATCGTAGTAGTACCGATGGCAAAGACATGAAGGCCATGATGCTGGCGGCAGGAATCGGCAACCGGCTCGCCCGTGGACCTGAGGCCGCACCAAAGGTCCTGCTGCGCTTCGGCGAACAGAGCCTGTTGGAGCGGCATATCGAGATCTTGCGCCATTTCGGCGTCTCGGAGCTGATCATGGGCGTCGGCTATCGGTCCGACGAGATCCGCCACGAGATCCATGCGCTCGGCGCCGAGGACTTCGTGCGCCTGATAGAGAATCCGGACTATACCGACGGCGCCATTCGCACGCTCTGGTGCCTGGCGCCGGAATTCACCGGGGACGACGACGCCATCCTGATGGACGCCGACGTCCTCTACGACCACCGGATGATGGCCAAGCTGATCCGCTCGGAGCACGCCAACTGCTTCCTGATGGACCGCAAAATCGACCCCGGCGAGGATCCGGTGAAGCTCTGCGTCAAGGACGGCTATCTGGTCGATTTCCACAAGCAGCCCCAGGCTGCGCACGATTGGCGCGGCGAATGGATCGGCTTCATGCGCTTTTCGCCCGAGATGGCGCGGCGCCTGCCGGAGGCGGTGCACCCCTACATCGCCGCGGCGCAGTACGACGTCATCTACGAGCAGACGATTCGCGACCTCCTGGTCGCTTCACCGCCGGGCACATTCCATTTCGAGGACATCACCGGCCTGCCCTGGGTCGAGATCGACTTCCCAGAGGACTTGGACCGGGCCGAGCACGAGACCTTCGAAGCGCTCGAGGATCTGCCCGAGTGATCCGCCGACGAGGCAGCGGCCGGCAACGCGTCCACCGTCGGAGGCCGGCATCGTGACGACGCTGGTGACGGGCGCCACCGGCTTTGTCGGCGCCGCGGTGGCGCGGACACTCGCCGCCGCCGGCGAGACTGTCCGGGTCCTGGTGCGGGCGACGAGCGATCGGCGCAACCTCGCCAGCCTCGAGGTCGAGATCGCCGAGGGCGACCTGCTCGACGCCGCCTCGCTCCGACGCGCTGTCGACGGCTGCGCCAAGCTCTATCACGTCGCCGCCGACTACCGCCTCTGGGTGCCACGGCCGGAAGAAATCTACGCCGTCAACGTCGAAGGCACGACGGCACTGATCCGCGCCGCCAAAGAAGCCGGGGTCGAGCGAATCGTCTACACCTCGAGCGTCGCCACCCTCGGCAGCAACGCCGACGGTCAGCCGGCCGACGAGGCGACGCCGGTCACGCTCGCCGACATGATCGGCCACTACAAGCGCTCCAAGTTCCAGGCCGAGGCCGAAGTCCGCCGTCTGGTGGCCGAGGAAGGGGCGCCGGTGGTGATCGTCAATCCCTCGGCGCCGATCGGACCTGGCGACGTGCGGCCGACGCCCACGGGACGCATGGTGCTGGAGGCCGCGGCCGGCAAGATGCCGGCCTATGTCGACACCGGCCTCAACGTCGTCCATGTCGACGACGTCGCCGCCGGCCACCTCTTGGCCGACGCGCACGGCCGAATCGGCGAGCGCTACGTGCTGGGCGGACGCGACATGCTGTTGCGTGAGATCTTGGAGACGATCGCCCGAATTGCCGGCACCAAGCCGCCCAAGGTTCGCCTGCCGCACAACGCCATCCTGCCGGTCGCCTATGCCGCCGAGTGGTGGGCCCGGCTCACGGGGGCCGAGCCCTTCGTCACCGTCGACGGCGTCAATTTGGCTAAGAAGCGGATGTTTTTCTCCTCCGCGAAGGCTACCGCCGAGCTCGGCTACCAGGCGCGCCCCGCCGAGGAGGCATTGGCCGATGCTGTCGCGTGGTTCCGCCGCGAGGGCTATCTTTAGGCCGTCCGCGGGATTTCGACACTGGACCAAGGCAGGTCGGTGCGCCATATTGCGAAGCAGGGGTAGATCGGTTTCGTCGAGACGGTGCGCGCGTCTTCCAGCCATCATAGAGAGCTGGAGCGATCCCGGCCATTCGGAGTGAGTGCGAGATGCCAGTTCCTTTGCGACAACAGGCCCGCGTCGGCAGCTATATCTTGAAACAGCGCCTCACGGGCCGTGAGCGCTATCCGCTGGTGCTGATGCTGGAGCCGCTCTTCCGCTGCAATCTGGCTTGCGCCGGCTGCGGCAAGATCGACTATCCTGATGCCGTTCTCAACAAGCGGCTGAGCGTCGACGAGTGCCTGGGCGCGGCCCGCGAATGCGGCGCGCCGATCGTCTCGATCGCCGGCGGCGAGCCGCTGCTGCATCGCCAGATGGGCGAAATCGTCACCGCCCTGGTCGCCGACAAGCGCTTCGTCTATCTCTGCACCAACGCGCTGTTGTTGGAAAAGAAGCTCGATCTCTTCGAGCCGAGCCCCTATCTCACCTTCTCCATCCACCTCGACGGCCTGGCCGAGCATCACGACCGGGCGGTGAGCCAAGAAGGTGTTTTCGAGCGCGCCGTCAAGGCGATCGAGAAGGTCCGTGACAAGGGCTTTCGGGTCAACGTCAACACCACCCTCTTCGACGGCACGCCGGCCGACGACGTCGCGGCCTTCTTCGATTTCGCCACCGACCTCGGGGTCGAGGGAATCACGGTATCGCCGGGATACTCCTACGAGCGGGCACCGGACGGCGAGCACTTCCTGCGCCGC
>JASLMY010000006.1 GCA_030746295.1 Alphaproteobacteria bacterium
ATGTCGATGAGGATATTGCCGGCGCCGTCGATCCTGGCCCCCTGGCCCGGCAGCACCAGTGTCGTGGCGCTCATCTCTTCGATCACCGCAGGGCCGTCGATCTGGGCGCCGGCGCCCAGGCGGGCGCGGTCGTAGACCGGGGTCGGAAGCGGTGCCGCCTGGCCGGTGAAGGCGATCTCGCGGTGGGCAACGATGGCGGTCGCCGGCGGGTCCGACTGCGCCGGCGGCGCCTCCGGTACGGCCCGGGTCACCCGACCGAGCGCCTGCAGCCGGCAATTGACGATCTCGACCTCCCGCCCCTTCAGGGCATGGCCGTGGGCCAAGGCGTGGGCCTCGTGGAAGCCGGTCTGGAAAGCCGCCAGGCCGTCGGCCGAGAGGTCGTCGAGGGCAACCCGCACCTCGTGGTTCTGACCCAGGTAGCGGGCGTCGATGACGGCGTTGAAGGCGCGTCGGTCGGGCGCGACGCCCTCGCTTTCGAGCCAGGCCTCGCCGGCCCGGTGCATGGCCGCCAGGCGTTCGGCGACGAGCGGCCAGGTCTCGGGCTCGGCCAGCGTCAGCAGCGTGCGGACGAAGTCGCGGCTGACGTCCGACATCAGGATGCCGCGGGCGCAGAGCGTGCCCGGCTCGCCCGGCACCAGCACGGTGCCGATACCGAGCGCTACCGCCACTTCGGCCGCGTGCAGCGGCCCGGCGCCGCCATAGGCGACCAGCGCGAAGGCGCCGAGGTCGAAGCCGCGCTCGGTGGAGACGGCGCGGATCGCCCGGCTCATGTTGGCGACCGCGACCCGGACGACGCCAAGCGCAGCGGCGGTTCCATCGAGGCCGAGGGGGCCGGCGACGTCGTTCTCGATGGCCGCTCGCGCCGCCGCAGGATCGAGCGTCATGGCGCCGCCGGCGAGGCCGTCCGTCCCCAGCCGGCCCAGGGCCAGGTTGGCATCGGTCAGCGTCGCCCGCTCGCCGCCCTGGCCGTAGGCGGCCGGTCCCGGTGCGGCGCCGGCACTGGCCGGCCCGACCTCGAGGCCGCCGGCGTCGTCGACCCGTGCGATCGAGCCGCCGCCGGCGCCGACGACATGGATGTCGAGCATCGGGCTGCGGACCGGATAGCCGGCGATCGCCCGGTCGGAGGTGAAGATGGGTCGGGCCTCGCGGACGAGGCTGACGTCGGTGCTGGTGCCGCCGACGTCGAAGGTGACGACGTCCGGGAAGCCTGCCGCCGCCGCCACTTGCGCCGCCCCGACGACGCCCGCCGCGGGGCCCGAGAGGCAGGTCCGGACCGGATAGTCCCGGGCCGTCGCCAAAGACATGACGCCGCCGTTGGAGTGGATGGTGTAGGGCTCGGCGGCGATGCCGAGGGCCTCGGTCTCGGCGGCAAATTGTTTCAGGTAGTCCGCCATCCGAGGGCCGACATAGGCGTTCATCACCGTCGTCGAGGTGCGCTCGTACTCGCGGAACTCGGGCAGGATCTCCGAGGACAGGCTGATAAAGAGGTCGGGTGCGGCGGCCTCGATCAGCGCCCGCGTCCGGGCCTCGTGCGCCGGCTCGGCATAGCTGTGCAGGTACGAGACCGCGACCGCCTCGACGCCGGCGGCTATCAGGGCCTCGATGGCGCGCTTGACGTCGGCCTCGTGAAGCTCGACGACGACACCACCCTCGGCGTCCAGCCGCTCGGCGACCTCGAAGCGCCGCCGCCGCGGCACCAGCGGCTCGGGTTTGGCGACCGAATAGTCGTAGAGATGCGGCCGGGTCTGGCGGCCGATCTCCAGGATGTCGCGGAAGCCCTTGGTGGTCAGCAGGGCGGTCTTCGCACCCCGGTGCTCGATCACCATGTTGGTGGCGACCGTGGTGCCGTGGCCGAGGAAGCCGACCTCTGCCGGCGCCATTCCGAAGGCCTCGAAGATGCGGCCAAGGCCGGTGACGATGGCCTGATGCGGCGCGGCGGGGGTCGAAGCGACTTTCAGGTGGCGGAGCCGGCCGCTCGTCTCGTCGAGGAGGGTGAAGTCAGTGAAGGTGCCGCCGACGTCGAAGCCGATACGATACATGGTCTGGGCCGGTGCGCGGGCGGCTCAGACCGGCTCGAGCGGGACGTTCAGGGCCGCGCCCGGCACCACGATGCCGCCCCGGTCGCCGATCTCGATGCCGCCCCAACGCTGCTTGTAGGCCGGCGGCAGAGGCCGGCCGTTCGGCGGGCAGAGCCAGAGCCGCAAGAGATGGCGCTTGCGATCGGGTTCGGTCCAGTCCTCGTAGGCCGTGCGGTCGTGGAAGACGGTGTGGTTGTGGACGAGCTGGATGTCGCCGGCGTCGAGCTGCATTTCGAGATGCAGGTCCTCGTCGTCGGCCAGCGCGTCCAACAGGTCGAAGGCCTCGCGATGCGCTTCGGTCAGCTTCGGTGCGTCGGCGTGGCGGGCCGCCGATTCCGCGTAGCGACGGACGTAGTAGCCCGAGATCAGGCCGTCGTGGTGGTTGAAGATGCGCATCATGTAGAAGGGCTTCTCGCCCGCCGGCACCTCGCCGCGCCGGTCGAAGGCGACCGGCTCCGACAACAGCGCCGCCAAGTCCGGGCGCCGGGCCATCATCTCGTTGTAAAGCGTGGTCGAGGAGACGAGGCTAGAAAGGCCGCCCCGCTTCGCCGTCGCCAGGCAAAGGAGAGCCACGATGTCGCAGGAATCGGCGTGGTAGTACTGCCGCTCGGTGGTCTGGTAGACGCGCACATTGGGGTCGGCGACGTCGTAGCCGAGGTCGCGGACGTGGCCCAGAAGGTGACCCTTGCCGTTCTGTGATACCGCCTTGCCGAGGTGGCAGCCGATACCCCAGTAGATCCGGGCTGCGTCCTCGCGCGTGTAGCGCTCGATCGGCAGGCCCTTCAACAGGACGAAGCCGCGGCCTTCGACGACTTCGTCGCGAAGCCGGATCAGCTCGTCGGCGAGCGTCGGCAGCGGGAACGCCGCCCGGTCGACATCGACGATTTCCAGATGCCGGCTCTGCCGCAACGCCGTCTCCAGCTCGGCGATCTCGGCCGGGCTGAAGCTGCGGACCCAGTCGCGGCACCGGCGCATCTCGGTTCCGGTCCAGGCGGCGGGGCCGTCGAAACGGGCGGGTGGTCGGAACTCGTTCACGCATCTGCCTCCTGGACCAGAAACGCGCCGAGCTTGTCCCGCACCTCGTCCGGGATTTCGAGAGAAGTGCGGCTCTCCAGGTCGAAGTAGACCGAGACGATCTCGCTGGTGGCGGCTAGCGCTCCGGTCTCGGTGTTTCGCATCTTGTGGTACTGGGTGATCGACTTGCCGCCGATCCGCGTCAGCGCGCTCTCGATCACGACCAGGCTGCCGACGCGCTGCTCTTCCCGGTACTCGATCGTGTGCTTGACGTCGACGAGCGACTTGCCGCCGGCCTTCATGCTCTCCCAGGTGAAGCCGAGCGCCGACAGCAAGTGCCAGGCGGCCTGGTCGAACATGCCGACATAGTGCATCACCGTCATATGGCCCAGATGGTCGCAGTGCCAGGGATAGACGACGCCCCGGAACATCTCCCGATACTCGCTCATGCGTTCCTCCGTTATCAGCCGTTCAGGCTAGCCAACCGTGGGCGGGGCTGTCCACGCCCCGGCGGCGAATTCCAGGTCCGGCGGCCACGGCACGATCAACCGGCCCGCCTGGGATGCGATCTCGTCGGGGATCGTCACGGCCCGGCGGCCGACCAAGTCGAAAAGGCAGGAGACCATGTCCACCGTCGCGATCGCCTCTCCGGTCGAATCGTTGGCGAGGCGGTGGCAGAAGCGGAAGGTCTTGCGGCCGACCTCGGCGAGGCCGCTTCTGAGCGTATAGATCTCGCCGGGGCCGCAGGGGGCTAGATAGGCGACCCGGTATTCGAGCCCCGCCATGCCCCAGTTCCGCGCCGCCATCATCTCGGCATCGAGGCCGACCCGATGCCGGATATGCCCGATGGCGCTGATCACCGCATCGAGCTGAAAACGCGGTGCCAGCCGGCCCGCGGCGTCGAGCTGCCAGGGCTGCACTGTGCCGCGGCCGCTGACGAAAGGGGAAGCGAAGCCGCTCGCCGGTGCGGTCGATGGCGCGCCGGTGCCGGGCGGGCGCGGGGCATCGCTGCGAGGCCGGACTGCCGCCGCGAGCCGTTTGCGAACCATCGCCGGCCAGGGTTCCGGCGCCACGCTGTCGGCGGCCAGGTGGGCGATCTCCAGATCGAAGACCGCGACCGGGGTCCTGCACTCGGCGTCGACGAACTCGGCCACGACCGCCGCCGAGGTTTCGCCCACCGAGTCGACCGTTGCCCGGATCAGCAGGGCATCGCCGGCCTTGAGCTCGCCCGAGTGCCGATTGAGGCTGCGGGCGAGACGTACCGTGCGGCCGGTCTCGCCCTCGTAGGTCCGGCCCGCGCCCACGGCCGCCGCGAGATGGGCGAGCCCCTGGACCAGCTTGTCGGTATAGAACTGGACGTTGAGGTGGCCCATCAGATCGCATTCCCAGGCGTTCGCCAGGCCGCGATAGATCTCGACGGGGCCGTTGGGAGAGCTTTCCACCATGGCCCCTTTCATGGGAAGGGCGGCGGCTTTCTGCAATCGGCGGCGCTGATATAGTGGCGCCGGTCTCACCGCTCGGGAACGAAATCCATGGACACCGACGAATTCCGCCGCCACGCGCACGGTCTGGTCGACTGGATGGCGGACTATCTGGATGGCATCGAGCGCTATCCGGTCAGATCGCAACTCACGCCGGGCGAGATCGCGGCCAAGCTGCCGGCGGCACCGCCCGACCAACCTGAGGCCATGGAGACCATCCTCGCCGACTTCGAGCGCGACGTGCTGCCGGGCATGACCCATTGGCAGCACCCCAGCTTCTTCGCCTACTTCCCCGCCAACTCCAGCCCGCCCTCGGTGCTGGCCGAGATGCTGATGGCGACCATGGGCGCCCAATGCATGCTCTGGCAGACCTCGCCGGCGGCGACCGAGATGGAGACAAAGGTTCTCGACTGGCTGCGCCAGATGATCGGCCTGCCGGAAGGCTTCGTCGGCACGATCCAGGATTCCGCCTCCAGCGCCACGCTTTGCGCCATTCTGACAGGTCGCGAGCGGGTGACCGATTGGCAAGCCAACGAGGCCGGCCTCGCCGGCGCCAAGGCCTTGACCGTCTATTGCTCGGAAGAGACGCACTCCTCGATCGAAAAGGGCGTCAAGATCGCCGGCATCGGGGCTCGGAACCTCCGCAACATCCCGGTCGACGATGATTTCGCCCTCCAGCCCGAGGCTTTGGAGGCGGCTATCACGGAAGACAAGGCGGCGGGCCGGATTCCGGCCTGCGTCGTCGCCACGCTCGGCACCACCGGTGCCTCGGGCATCGATCCGCTGGCCTCGATAGCCGAGATCTGCCGCCGCCATGAGGTCTACCTGCACGTCGATGCGGCTTGGGCCGGCAGCGCGCTCGTGCTGCCGGAGTACCGCTGGATGATCGAGGGCGTGGCGGCGGCGGACAGCTTCGTCTTCAATCCCCACAAGTGGCTGTTGACCAACTTCGACTGCTCGGCCCACTTCGTCCGGGAACCGGCTGACCTGGTCCGCACGCTCACCATCCTGCCCGAGTACCTGAAGGGCGGCGAGACCGGCCAGGTGATCGACTACCGCGACTGGGGCGTGCCCTTGGGCCGACGCTTCCGGGCCTTGAAGCTATGGTTCGTGATCCGCAACTATGGCGTCGAGGGCCTGCGCCAGGTGATCCAAGGCCACATCGCCCTGGCGAGGGCGGCAGCCGAATGGGTCGTTGGAGCGGCCGATTTCGAGCTTCTGGCGCCCTGCCGGCTGGCGCTCTTCTGCTTCCGCTACCGGCCGGAAGGTATCGACGACGAGGCCGTGCTCGACCGTCTGAACGAAGCGTTGATCACCCGGCTCAACGATTCCGGCCGCGTCTACCTGACCCAGACCCGTGTCGCCGGCAAGTACGCGATCCGCTTTCAGGTCGGCCAGACCACGACCGAGCGCCGCCACGTCGAGGCGGCCTGGCAACTGATCCAGGAGACGGCCCGCGCCCTCGACACCTGAGGCAACGGCTCAGCCGGCCTCGTCGCGACTGGGCAGCGCCTCGGCCTTGTGACGCAGGAAGTCGATGTGGAGTCTCAACGTATAGGCGCTGGCGGCGAAGCCCACCGGCACCGAGACCTGCTCTACCGAGCGCTCGATCTCCTCCAGGCGCCGGATCGCGTCCTCGCGGCTGATGCTCTCGGCGCGCAGCCCGTCGTCGACGACCTGTAGCGCCTTGTACCAGCGGTTGACCTTCGAGCGCATGCGCCAGCTGTAGGCGGGCGGCAACAGCTTCATCAGCGGGTAGAGCACGGTGATGAGCGGCAACAGCATGATCTTCAGCCGGTCGACCAGGTTCGCGGCCCAGAACGGCAGATAGCGTTGCAGGAAAGGCGGGCCGCGCTCGTAGAAGTGCTCCGCCGCCGGGGCCAGCGGATAGGTCACGTACTCGGCCGAGGGAAACTCACCCAGCGCCTCCAGATGGCCGCCCCTGCGGTGCGCGTCCCGCATGGTCAGCAGCAGCAGGTCGATCAGGGCCGGGTGCAGGCGCGGCGAGGCGACCACGGTCGCCGCGGGGGCCAGCAGCACCGTGTCTTGCGCCGGCAGGTCCAGCGTCAGGTCCACGGTGCCCTTGGGCAGAACCACCTTGGAGAGGAAGTTGTTGCGCCGGAGGTAGGCATTGGCGCGCTCGAAGCTCATCAGTCGGATGCCGGGCACGCCGAGCAGCTTGCGGACCGTGGCCGAGGTCACCGAGGTGACGAAGATCGCCGCGTCCACATTGCCGTTCCGCAAGGCCTCGGCCGCCTCCGCGCCGCCGAGCGCCGCGAATTTGGCGCCGCCGTCCCCGATTCCGTTCTCCGCCAGCAGTGCCAGCGCGACGGTGCGGGTGCCGCTCCCGGGCCGGCCAACGGCGATGCGCTTGCCGGCGAGCTCGGTCAGGCGGCGCGGCTCTGTCTCGCTCCTGACGAAGACCCAGATCGGTTCGTAGTAGACGCTACCGAGCGAGGTGAGCTCGGGATGCGCTTCGGGGGTGCCGATGCCGCCTTGCAGAAAGGCGACCGGCACGCCGCCTTCGGCCTTGGTCAAGAGCGCCAGGTTCTCGGTCGAGCCCGCCGAGGGCCGCAAAGCAAGCTCGATGCCCTCCTTGGCGAAGCGTTCGGCGTAGCGCTCGGCGTAGGCGTGATAGGCGCCGGCCTCGGAGCCCGTCGCCATGACGATGCGGGACGGCGGCGCCGGCTCGACGAAGAGATAGGCGATCGCGAAGCCGGCGATCAGCAGTGCAATCGCCGGGGCGATGACCTGGATCTGAGCCCAGATGCCGGGCAAGAGACGGGGGCGCTCGGCGCTGGTTTCTCTACCGTCGGACATAGAACCGCCGTTCCCCGCTTCGCCGCCCAGGGCAGCTCGGTCATGCCGGCCCGTGGCCGGATCCGTGCTGCCTGTCGTCCTGATGTACATCGAATTCAGGGCCTCGACCAGCGGCCCGATCCTGTGTGTCACTCAGGGCGATCTGCTAGACTGCCGGGCTGGAATCGGCTGAGGCCGCCGTTGGAGGGCGGTTTGCGGGCATGACCGTCAACGAACTCGTCACCGGCCTCTACCTCTCGCTCGACGCGATCGCCCTGCCGATCTTGGCGGTCGCCGTCCTGATCCCGCTGGCGGGTACCGTGCTGGCCTGGATCGGCAAGCAGGGCGACACGGAAGCCGACGGGCGCCTGGTCGCCAACCTTTTCGTCGATTTCTCTTTCGCCATGATCCTGGCCGAGGTCTTCGCCATCGCCTTCGTGCTCGGCTTCATGGAGGTCGGTCTGCTGGAGGCCAACGTGGTCCTCTTGCTGGCGCCGCCCGTCTGTCTCGCCGGCTCGCTCTTCGGCATCGGCAAGGTCTTTCCGGTCAACCAGTTGGCCTCGTTCCGCAGCTTCACCGACATCGCGGTCTTTCTCCTCGCCTGCGCGGTCGTGCTCTGGCTCTTCTCGAAGTTCCGCGGCTGGGGGATCATCTTCTTCGGCGGCATCCCCCAGCTTCTGATCATCGGCGTCTTCGCCTATGTCGTGCTGAAGCGCCTCTATGCCCGCGCCTTCGGCCGACACTCGGGCACAGGCTCTCAGTAGTTGACCGAAGCGGCGTGGCCGCCGTCGACGGCGATCGCCTGGCCGGTCACCATGTCGGCCAAGGGCGAGCAGAAGAAGAGCACCGCGGAGGCGATGTCGCCGGGCTCGATCAGCCGGCCCAAGGGAATTTCCGCCACCGCCTTGGCCTTGATCTCCTCTACGCCGGCGCCGGCGTCCCAGGCGCGGCGCTCGAAGTTGCCGAGCAGGCGGTCGGTCGCGGTCGAGCCCGGGTGGACGCAGTTGATGGTGACGTTGTCGGGCGCCACGCTCGCTGCCAGCTGCTTGGTGAAGTTGGCGACGCCGGCGTTGACGATGCCGTTGGTGATGCGAAGCGGCGAGGCGATCCGGGCCGTCATGCCGCCGATGTTGACGATCCGGCCCCAGCCGCCGGCCTTCATGTGCGGCAGGGCCTCGCGGGCGCAGCGGATATAGGCCATTAGCTTGACGTCGAGGTGATAGCGCCAGTCGGCGTCGGTCTGCTCGTCGAACGGCGCACTGCGCGAGGTCACGGCGTTGTTGACCAGGATGTCGACACGGCCCGCCGCCGCCACGGCCCGGGCGACAAAGCGCTGCACGTCCTCCAGCCGGCTGACGTCCGCCTCGATCGGCCAGGCCTCGACGCCGTGGCTTCGGATTTCGGTCGCCGCCTCGGCGAGCGTCTCCGCCGTGCGGCCGCAAAGCGCGATTGCAACGCCCTGCTCGGCGAGCGCACAAGCGATCGCCCGGCCGATGCCTCGGCTGCCGCCCGTCACCAGCGCCACCCGTCCCGTCAAGCCGAAGTCCATCACCACCCCCCTCAATCTTCCTGGCGCAGGATGTCGCGCAGGGTGTCGCCCTTGTAGTCGGTGCGGAAGCGCCCGCGCCGCTGCAACTCCGGCACCACGAGATCGACGACTTCCTCGATCGCGCCGGGGCAATAGATGGGCGAGAGCATGAAGCCGTCGCCGCCGACCTCGTCGAAGAAGGCCTCCATCTGGTCGGCGACGCTCGCGGCCGTGCCGACGAACTGCGGCAGGCCGACGCTCTGGCCGTGGCGCTTGGCGACCTCGGCCATGGTCATGGGCTCGCCCGAGGGCTTGCGGAAGCGGGTCTGCATGCGCTGCAGCTCGGGCTCGGGCCGGCTCGCCATCTCGTCGTCGGGCGAGAGGCGGGAGAGGTCGAAATCGAGATGTGCCGAGAGGATCGCCAGGCCGCCGTCGAGCGGCACCAGGCTGTTGTGAAACTCCTGCTTTTCTTTCGCCTCGGCCTCGCTGGCGGCGATGATCGGCTGCGCGCCGAAGAGAATCTTGCAGTCGCCCGGGTCGCGCCCGAGTGTTGTCATCCGCTCCTTGATGTCGGCGAAATAGGCGGCCGCGTCCTCGGCCCGCGGCTGGATGGCGAAGATGCCGTCGGCGTATCTGGCGGCGAAGTCGCGGCCTTTCGCCGAGGTCCCGGCCTGCAGGATGGCGGGGCCGTTCTGGGGCGAGCGGGTGACGTTGAGCGGTCCGCGCGACTTGAAGAAGCGGCCCTCGTGGTCGATTCGGTGGACCTTCGTTGCATCCGCGAAGATCGCCTGCTCCCGGTCCATGACCACGGCGTCTTCGTCCCAGCTGTCCCAGAGTTTGCGGCAGACCTGGATGAACTCGTGCGCCCGGTCGTAGCGCGCGTCCGTCGGCGCCCGTTCCTCGCCGTAGTTGGCGGCTTGGTTGTGGTTGATCGAGGTGACCACGTTCCAGGCGGCCCGCCCGCCGGTCAGGTGGTCGATGCTGGCCCAGAGGCGAGCGGCGTAGAAAGGATGCAGATGGCTGACCGAGAGCGTCGCGCCCAAGCCGATTCGCTCGGTCGCCGCCCCCATCCAGGAGAGTAGCGGGATCGGGTCGTGCTCCGGCGCCTGCGCGGCATAGCGCAGCGACGGCTCCAGCGAGCCCCGGAAGGTGTCGGAGATGTAGTTGAGGTCGGCGAAGAAGACCATGTCGAACTTGCCCCGTTCGCAGACCCGGGCGATGTGCTGGTAGAGCTCGGGCCGATTCCAGCCGAAACCCTCGGCTGTCCGGGGATGCCGCCACATGGCGAGGCTGTGATAGGTCGGCCCGTGCACCAGGAACTGCGCCAGATGCATCTTCTTCTTGTTCTGCTTGCGGCTTGCCATTGAACGACCCTCACTGCCCCCTTGACGGCGCCATGCCGAAGCGACGCCGCTGGAAATCCTGTTCTCGTTTGACGCCATAACTGACGGCATCAATCCAGGAAGCAACCTAATTTTGACTCCTCGTGCCCTCAGCGGCTAGACTTGATCGATCGTTGCGTACGTCGTGTAGCCAAAGGACATGATATTCACGCCAAGGTAAGGGGCCACCATGGCGAGTAGCGACATCAGATTCTGGGCCGTAATGTTCGCCGCCGTGCCGGTGCTCGCCATCGTTGTTGGCGGTGCCGTGTCACTCGTCGGCTGACTGGACCGGACGACAAGACGCCTTCAAGGGCTTGCCGGCCTCGTTGCGGGGCCGATGCCGAGTGCCGACTCGCGGCCGAGCGGCTTCAACAACTCCCGCGCCAGACAATAGTTGGAAGAAACGACGGGTTTCGCCGTCACCTCGTGTGCCTGGGCGAGGGCGGCCAGCGTCGGCAGGCCGGTGCCCGAGAAGACCACCGCGTCGACCGCTTTGAGGTCCGCCGAGCGGAGCGCCCGCATGGCGTCGGCCGAGGTGAGCGCGTAGATGTCGCGGGTATCCTGGCTGCCGATCTCGATGCGCTCGAAGACCGGGATCTCGATTTCACGAGATTCCCAATAGCGGCGGGCCTCTTCGCTGAGCGAGGCTGGGTAAGGCGTCAGCAGGGCGATCCGTGTAGCCTCGTGGTCGGCGAGACAGCGGGCGATGGCTTCGCTGGCGCCGATAATGGGATAGCCGAAGCGCTCGGCGGCGCGGGCGAAGATTTCGCGTTCGCGCTCGAGGCCGACAAGATAAGCCGAGCCGGTGCAGGCGAAGCCGAAGCCGTCCAGTTTGAGGTTGTCGTAGCGTTCCAGATGGCTCTCCAGCGCCTCGATATAGGCGACGAGGCGGCTGGCGCTGTCGTCGGGGGTGCCGGTCAGACGCACCGTATAGGGCTCGACGTCGTCGGGCAGCAGGCGGCGGAACTCGGGCTCCACCGTCGGGTTCGCTTGTGGCACGCCGATGCCGAAGCGCGCCGCGGCGCCGAATTCCCGCGTCATCGCTCGCCTCCTCCCATCGCCCGAGATGCCGACCGACCCTACTCGACGTACTTCCAATAGGTGTCCTTCTTCACCACCTTGACACCGCGGAACTCCCAGAGGTCGCAGCCGAGGAAATCCAGCCGCTCGCCGTCGACCGAGGTGCCCTGGACCACCCATTCCGATAGCGCCTTCTCGCCCATGATCCAGTGGCGCATGTCGACCCAGCGCATGTCCGGGATCCGCTCGAAACGTTCCGACAGGATCTGGCCGATTTCGGCCTTGCCGCGGGCCCGCCGTCCCTCGCGCGGCGCCGGGCCGCGGGCCATCAGCCATTCGCAGTCGTCGACGAAATAGGACAGGATGGCGTCGACGTCGCGGCGGTTGAAGGCGTCCTGGATGGCATCCAACAGCTCGATCGTTACCGGGTTCGCGTCACTCATGCTTTCGCTCCCGTTCGGGTCCGTCGCTCGCCAGCCTAGCCGAGGCGGCAAGGCGCCGTTAACCATTTCTTGGCGGCGGCCCGGATAGGCTCGGCGGCGATTTCCCGAGCCTGCGGAGCCCACGCCATGGCAATCAACGATTTCACGCCTCATCTCGACGCCTTCGACGGCATCACGCCCTTTGCCGGGCCGGTCGAGAAGGGCTTTCTGGTCAATTTCCTGGGCGCCAAGCTGGACGCCGGCTTCCGCACCATGTGGGGCATCGATCCGGAAGCGGTCGGCGGCTGCCACATGGAGACCACACTGCCCGCCGTCGGCATGGGCGAGGGCTGGTTCGAGGACTTCAACTGGGTCGCGGCGGCGCGCGAGGCCCGCGACTCCTACGTGATGATGACGCTCGGGGCCTGTTATGGCGCCCAGGCGGTCGGCAGCTATCTGGCGTTGCAGGCCTTGAACCCGATGCCGGCGACGCTCGTGGCGGTAGACGGGGTGCCGGAAAACATCGCCTGGACGAGGAAGCACTTCCTCGACAACGGCATCGACCCCGACGGCCACTGGATCGTCGAAGCGGCAATGAGCGACAGCAACGAGCCGGTGATCTTTCCGGTCGGCTCGCCGGGCTCGGGCGCGCAGAACTGCGTCTCGACCAATTCCGCGGGCTTTCGCAGGCAGATCGGCGAGGCGGTGATCCAAGCGGGGCGCACCGACGAGGTCTTGCGAAACTTGTTGCAGTCGAACAGCACCGGAATCCAGATCAACCTGACGCCCGACACCGAGTACGAGTTCGAGGCCGAGCTGCGCCTCGTCTCCGCCGTCACGCTCGGCGATCTCTTGGGCCCGTTCCGGCGCGTCGACTATATCGAGGCCGACATCCAACAGTCGGAGGAGATCGTCTTTCCGCCGGCGATGGCGGCGCTGACGCGCAAGGTGCGGCGGGTCCACCTCGGCACCCATGGCCTCGACGCACATCGGCAGATGCACGCGCTTTTCGCCACGCACGGCTGGGAGATCCTGTTCAGCTTCGAGCCGAACGGCAGCTACGAGACCCCGTTCGGCACCTTCGAGCTGAACGACGGCGTCCTCACCGCCGTCAACCCGGCCGTCGCATATAGCGACGCCTGAGACCGCCATCCCTCCTGCCCCTTGACGGCATCGAGCCGGGAGCGCAGGATCGCCGCGTTCCTGGGGGAGCTCCCATCTTGGGGGCTGAGATACCGAGGTCGCAAGGCCGAGCGGTGACCCTTCGAACCTGATCCGGATAATGCCGGCGCAGGGAGTGGACGGTTTGCAGTCACCGAAACCATTGGCATTGCCGCCCCGCACCGGATCAGTCTCGACGGACTTGATACGGGAGCGATGGCGATGGGATTCGATACGATAGGCACCTTGAAGACAGGCTTGGCCGCCATGATTTTAGTCTTGGCGGCGCTCTCGGGCGCGCCGGCCTCGGCGGCCGAGAAGTTGACGGTGCTGCTCGACTGGTTCGTCAACCCCGACCACGCGACTTTGATCGTGGCCCAGCAGAAGGGCTTCTTCCACGCGGCCGGCCTGGAGGTCGAGATGATCGAGCCGGCGGACCCCAATGACCCGCCGAAGCTCGTCGCCGCCGGCAAGGCCGACATCGCCATCAGCTATCAGCCGCAGCTGCATCTGCAGGCGGCAAACGATCTGCCGCTGGTGCGGATCGCCACCCTGGTGGCGACACCGCTGACGACACTGCTGGTCCTGAAAGACGGTCCGATCAAAAAGATCGCCGACCTGAAGGGCGCCAAGGTCGGCTTCTCCGTCGGCGGCTTCGAGGACGCGATCCTGGGGGCGATGCTGCGGAAGCACGGCCTCGGCCTCGACGACGTGGAGCTCGTCAACGTCAATTTCTCGCTCAGCCCCTCGCTGATCTCGAAACAGGTCGATGCCGTGATCGGTGCCTATCGCAACTTCGAGCTCAACCAGATGGACATCGTCGGCCACCCGGGCCGCGCCTTCTACGTCGAGGAAGAAGGCGTGCCGGCCTATGACGAGCTGATCGTGGTCGCCAACCGTGCCGCGCTCGGCCGGCCCGCGTTGAAGGCCTTCGTCGGCGCGCTGGAGCGCTCGGTGCAGTATCTCGTCAACCATCCGGCCGAGGCCTGGACCGCCTTCGTTGGCTACAAGAAGGGCCTCGACGACGAGCTCAACAAGCGGGCTTGGCGCGATACGATGCCGCGCTTCGCGCTCCGCCCGGCGGCCCTGGACGTTGCCCGCTACGAGCGCTTCGCCGAGTTCGTGCTGGAGAGCGGCTTGGCGAAGAAGATGCCGCCGATGGCCGACTACGCGGTGGTGCTGAAGTGACGCCCGACTATCCCGACTGGGCCGAGGCGACGCCCGAGGGCCGCTTCACCGATTGGCTGCGCGAGCGGGCCGAGCCCGCTTGGTCGGCCGCCTGCGGCCACCGCTTTACGGTCGAGATCGCCGACGGCAGCCTCGATGCGGCGGTCTTCCGTCGCTACCTGGTGCAGGACTATGCCTTCATCGAGACCTTGGCGACGGTGCTCGGCTTCGCCGTCGCCCGGGCCCCAGGCATGGTTGCGAAGAAGCGCCTCACCGGCTTCCTGGCGGCGCTGACCAGCGACGAGAATGACTACTTCCTGCGTGCCTTCGATGCCGTTGGCGTCGGCGAGGGCGAGCGGACGGCGCCCGAGCTGGCACCGGCCACGCGCGACTTTGCCGAGCTGATGCTGGCGGCGGCCGAGGCCGGCACTTACGAGGACCTGCTCGCCGTCGTCGTGCCGGCGGAATGGGTCTACCTCACCTGGGCCAGCGAGCACGCCGACGCGGCGCCGAGCCAGCTTCACTATCGGGAGTGGATCGAGCTCCACATCGACCCGGCCTTCGCCGATTTCGTCGACTGGCTGCGGGGCGAGCTAGACGCGATCGGCCCGAACCTCACCGAGGCGCGACGTGGCGAAGTCGAGGCCCGCTTCCAACGCCTGGTCGCCCTCGAAGTCGCCTTCTTCGATCAGGCTTACGGCGAATAGGGTTAAAGCCCGAGCTGGCGGGCGGCCAGGTCCTTCATGATCTCGACCGAGCCGCCGCCGATCGCGAAGGGCTTGGTGTCGCGGTAGATCCGCTCCACCTTGGCGCCCCTGAGATATCCGGCGCCGCCGAAGATCTGCATCGCCTCGTTGGCACAGTACTCCATCGCGTTGGTGGCGAAGTTCTTCAGCATCGAGATCTCGGCTACCGGGCGCTGGTCTTCCTCGACGGCCCAGGTCAGGCGGTCGAGCCAGGCCTCGCCCGCGTCGACCTGCATCGTCATGTCGACGAGCTTGTGGCGGATCACCTGGTTCTCGACGAGCGGCTTGCCGAAGGTCTGGCGCTCGCGGGCATAGGCGGTCGATTCCTCGATCGCGACCCGGGCCAGCGCCAGCGCCGAGGCGGCGATGCCGAGCCGCTCGGCGTTGAAGTTCAGCATGATGGCGAGGAAGCCCTGGTTCTCCTCGCCGATCAGGTTCGCCGCCGGCACCCGGCAGTCCTCGAAGTAGAGGGTCGCCGTGTCGGAGGCCCACCAGCCCATCTTAGCGAGCCGGGTTTGGCTGAAGCCGGGTGTCCCCTTCTCGACCAGCAGGAAGGAGATGCCGTCGCGCCCCGGGCCGCCGGTGCGGACCGCGACCGTGTAGTAGTCGGCCCGGACGCCGGACGAGATGAAGGTCTTGCTGCCGTTGACGACATAGTCGCCGCCGTCGCGCACCGCGCGGGTCTTGAGGTTGGCGACGTCGGAGCCGCCAGAAGGCTCGGTGATGGCGAGCGCCGAGATCTTCGCGCCCGACAAGATCTCGGGCAGCACCCGCGACTTCAGCTCGTGGCTGCCCAGGGCTCCGATCGGCGGGGTGCCGATCTCGTGCGTCAGCAAGCTCACAAGGACGCCGGCGCAGCCGGGCCGGGCGAGCTCTTGGTGAATCACGTTCTGATAGAAGAGGTCGCCCGGGACTCCGCCGTATTCCTCCGGATAGCCGACCGCCATGATGCCGATCTCGGCGGCTTTCTGATAGAGCTCGCGCGGGAAGGTGCCGGCCTCGTCCCATTCGCTGGCGTGGGGCTCGATCTCGGCGGCGACGAAGCGGCGCACACTATCGCGAAAGGCCTCGTGCTCGTCGCTGTAGTAGGGATTACCCCTGCGGTTTGCCAGCTCGGTCATGCGCTCACCCGCCTTGCTTTATTCGTCTTCCGCCTCCGCCGCCGGCTCGACCGCGGCCAAGAGCTGGCGCGGCATCACCTGGTCACCCTCGCTGACCCGCACCTCGGCGACGGTGCCGTCAATGCCGGCGCGGATCTCGTGCTCCATCTTCATCGCCTCCAGCACCACCAGGATGTCGCCCTTGGCGACCTGGGCACCGGAGGCGGCGCGGACG
Organism: Alphaproteobacteria bacterium; assembly: GCA_030746295.1. Next base: position 16,137 of record JASLMY010000006.1, read on the forward strand.
GCGACGATCCGGCCCGCCATCGGTGCCAGCAGTTGGCCATCGCCCATGGCCTCGCGGCGTGCCTCGGCGTAGGACGGCTCTTCGGCGAGACTGAGCTGATGGCCGTCGAGATCGAGGTAGAGCATCTCGCCGTCGACGGCGTAGCCGGCCCGCGCCGCCAGTCCGCCGGCCTCGAAGCGGCAATGGCCGTCGCCGCTGGCGAGGATGCGGACGCTCGCGACTTGCCCCTTGCCGGCAAGCCCGACATCGTAGCCGCGGCCACCTGTCGGGCGGACGTGAACGACGCTCTTCGCATCGCCGTGGCGGAGATGCAGCTCGGCTTCGGCCGGCGTCGTGCTGCGCCAATCCTCGCCCACGGCCGAGCGCTCGTAGACGAGGGCCGCGGCTAGCGCCAGCAGGTCCGTCGACGGGCCGTCGTCCGCCAGCGCCGAGGGCGGAAAATGCTCAGGTATGAAGGCCGTCGTCGCGGCACCCTCGGCAAAGGCCGGGTGGCCCAAGACGTCGATCAGGAACCGCTTGTTGGTCTGGACGCCCAGGATCGCCGTCTCGGCCAAGCCGCGGCGAAGCCGGCGCCGGGCTTCCTCGCGGGTCCGGCCGTGGGCGATGACCTTGGCCAGCATCGGATCGTAAAAGGCCTGGACCTCGCCGCCCTCGGCGATGCCGGCATCGATGCGCAAGCCCGGAGCCACGGCCGGGCGCCAGCGCAGCACCGGCCCGGTCTGCGGCAGGAAGTCGGCGGCCGGGTCCTCGGCATAGAGCCGGGCCTCGATGGCGTGGCCCGTCAGCGCGATCTCGTCTTGGACCAGCGGCAAGGGCTCGCCGGCGGCGATCCGAAGCTGCCAGGCGACCAGGTCCTGGCCCGTCACCAGCTCGGTCACCGGATGCTCGACTTGGAGGCGGGTGTTCATTTCCAGGAAGTAGAACTGGCCCTCGGCGTCGAGCAGGAACTCGACCGTGCCGGCGCCGAGGTAGCCGATCGCCTGGGCCGCCTCGACCGCCGCCTTGCCCATGGCAGCGCGCAGCTTGTCGTTGACCGCGGGCGATGGCGCTTCCTCGACGATTTTCTGGTGTCGGCGCTGGATCGAGCAGTCGCGCTCGCCTAAGTGAACCGTGTTGCCGTCGCCGTCGGCGAAGACCTGGATCTCGACATGGCGCGGCGCGATGACCGCGCGCTCCAGGATCAATTCGCCCGAGCCGAAGGCGTTTTCCGCCTCCGAACGGGCCCCGGCGAGAGCGTCTGCCAACTCGGCCGCGGCCTCGACCAGGCGCATGCCGCGGCCGCCGCCGCCGGCCGCCGCCTTGACCATCAGGGGGTAGCCGATCGCGGCCGCGGCTGCGCCGAGGGCGTCGTCGTCCTGCGCGCCACCGCTGTAGCCCGGTACGCAAGGCACGCCGGCTTCTTCCATGCGCAGCTTCGCCAGCCGCTTGTTGCCCATGAGGCGAATCGCCTCGGCCGAAGGGCCGATGAAGACCAGGCCGGCTGCCGCCGCGGCCTCGGCGAAGTCGGCGTTCTCGGCCAGGAAGCCGTAGCCCGGATGGACGGCGCCGGCGCCGGTCCGCCGCGCGGCGGCGATGACGGCCTCGATATCGAGGTAGGAGCGGGCGACCTCCGGCGGGCCGATGACGACGGCCTCGTCGGCCATCTCCACGTGCGGGGCGTCCCGGTCGGCCTCGCTCGCCACCGCGACGGTTCCATAGCCGAGGTCATGGGCGGTGCGGATGATGCGGACCGCGATCTCGCCCCGGTTGGCGATCAGGATCTTTCCGAAAGCCATCGGCTCAGGCCCGCTGGTTCCAAGCGGCGTCGCGCTTCTCGATGAAGGCGGCAACGCCCTCCTTGGCTGCCTCGCCCCGCATCGCACCGGTGAAGGACTGGGCCGCCGCCTCGATCACGTCCGTCCGTCCGGCCCGCTTGGCGAGGTGGAGGAGGCGCTTGTTCTCCGCCACGGCCGCCGGCTCGCAGCGGGCGACGTCGGCCAACACCTCCTCGACCTTGGCTTCCAACGCGTCGGCGTCGGCGACGACGTGGTGGATCAGGCCGCGCGCCAGCGCCTCCGGCGCCCGGAAGGTCGCTCCCGTCGAGGCCAGCATGCGGGTCTGGGTCAGGCCGATACGCTCGGCGACGAAGACGCAGACCTGGGCCGCCGGCAGGCCGAGCGTCGCCTCCGGCAAGCCGAAGGAGGCGCGCTCGGTGGCGATCGCGACGTCGGAAGTGCAGGTGAAGCCCATGCCGCCGCCACGAACGGCACCTTCGATCGCCGCGATTACCACCTGCGGCGCCTCGTTGACGGCGTCCAAGAGCTCGCCGTAGAGCCGGTTGGAGACGAGGAACGGGTCGGCCTCGTCCGCCGGTCGGCTCTCGTCCTGGCCCTTGCCGAAGCCCTTGATGTCGCCGCCGGCACAGAAGTTGCCGCCGGCGCCGCGGATCACCACGGCGCGGATCTCGCGGTCGTCGCGGATCGCCTCGAAGGTCTGGGTGAGCGCCGCGCGCAGCTCGGTGCTGAGGGCGTTGCGGAGCGCGGGTCGGTTCAGCGTCAGCCGCAGCACCCAGCCGTCGCGCTCGATCAGAAGATCTTCGGTGTCGGGCAGCCGGCTCATCGGTTCCGCCGGTCGGGCAGCGTGCCCATATGCTTGGCGATGATGGTGAGCATGACCTCGTCGGCGCCACCGCCGATCGAGGCGAGGCGAACGTCACGGAAGTAACGCGAGACCCGGTTCTCCAGCGTGTAGCCCATGCCGCCCCAATACTGCAGGCAGGAATCCCCGACCTCGCGGCCGAGCCGGCCGGCCTTGAGCTTGACCATGGAGGCGAGCCGGGTCACGTCCTCGCCGCCGACATAGAGCTCGACCGCCCGGTGCAGGAGCGAGCGTAACAGCTCGACCTCGGTCTGCAGCTCGGCCAGGCGGAAGTGGACGACCTGGTTGTCCAGCACCGATTGGCCGAAAACCTTGCGTTCGCGGGTGTATTCGATGGTCTCCTCGATAACGCGTTCCATGCTCCGGATCGCCTTGGCGCCGGCGTACATGCGCTCTTCCTGGAACTGCTGCATCTGGTAGATGAAGCCCATGTTTTCCTCGCCGATGCGGTAGCGCTGCGGCACCCGGACACCGTCGAAATAGATCTGCGCCGTGTCCGAGGACCAGTTGCCGATCTTCTCGATCTTGCGGGCGATCTCGACGCCGGGACTCTTCATCGGCACGCAGATCAGCGACTTGTTCTTGTGCACCGGACCCTCGCCGGTGTTGGCGAGCAAGCAAATCCAATCGGCTTGGGTGCCGTTGGTGGTCCACATCTTGCCGCCGTTGATGACGTAGTCGTCGCCGTCCTTGACCGCCGTCGTCTTCAAGCTGGCGACGTCCGAGCCGGCCCCGACCTCGCTGACGCCGAGGCAAGCGACGTAGTCGCCCGCGATCGAGGGGGCCAGGAACGCCTCGCGGACCTCGTCGGAGCCGTGGCGCGCCAGTGCCGGCGTCGCCATGTCGGTCTGCACCCCGATCGCCATCGGCACGCCGGCGCAGTCGACGTTGCCGAGCTCCTCGTTGAAGGCGGTCTGGTAGGAATAATCCAGGCCCATGCCGCCGAAGCGCTCCGGCTTGTTGATCCCCAGCAAGCCGGCATCGCCCAGCTTCTTGAAGAGCTCGTGCGCGGGGAAGATTCCGGCTTCCTCCCACTCGTCGACATGGGGATTGATCTCGGCCTCGATGAACTTGCGCGTCGTGCGCCTCAGTTCCTCATGCTCGGGCGTGGACTGCATCTCGTCTCTCCTTCCGGCCGGCCTCAGCCGCGGGCGACGCCGAAGCTGTTTTGGCTGAGGCGGCGGCGCTCCGCCTCTTTGGCGATCGAGAGCGTATAGCCCAGAACCCGGCGCGTGTCGCGGGGGTCGATCAAGCCGTCGTCCCAGACGTGCGCGGTGGCGTAGGGGGCCGTCGATTCGGCATCGATCTGGCGGACGATGCCGTCCTCCATCGCCTCGAGCCGTTCGGCATCGACCGGCTTGCCGTCGCGCCGGAGACGTTCCTCGGTGATGATCGACATCACGCGCGCCGCCTGCCGGCCGCCCATCACCGAGATTCGGGCATTGGGCCAGGCAAAGATGAAGCGTGGGTCGTAGGCGCGCCCGCACATGCCGTAGTTGCCGGCCCCGAAGGAGCCGCCGATCAGGATCGTGATCTGGGGCACGGAAGCGTTGGCGACCGCCTGGATCATCTTCGAGCCGTGCTTGACGATGCCCTGCTCCTCGGCCTCGCGGCCGACGATGTAGCCGGTGGTGTTCTGCAAATAGACGATCGGCGTGTTCGACTGGCAGCAGAGCTGGATGAACTGCGCCGCCTTGACCGAGCCTTGCGGGTCGATCGGGCCGTTGTTGGCGATGATGCCGCAGGCCTGGCCCTCGATTTGGGCGTGGCCCGTGACGGTGGCCGCACCATAGAGCGGTTTGAAGTCGAGGAAGTCGGAATCGTCGACGATGCGGGCGATGACCTCGCGGGCGTCGTAGGGCCTGGCGTAGTCGACCGGCACCAGGCCCAGCAGTTCTTGCGCATCGTAGCGCGGCGGCGTCGCCACGGGTGCGGCCGGCAGTGGCGCCAAGCCCTCGTCCCAGGGCAGCTTCGCCATGATCTGGCGGGCGACGTCGATCGCCTCGGCATCGTCCTCGGCCATGTATTCCGCCGTGCCGGCGATGGCGGTGTGCATCTCGGCCCCGCCCAGTTCCTCGTCACTCGCCACTTCGCCTGTCGCAGCCTTGAGGAGCGGCGGCCCGGCGAGGAAGATCTTGGCCCGTTTGCGGACCACGACGACGTAGTCGGAAAGCCCCGGCAAATAGGCGCCGCCGGCGGTCGACGAGCCGTGCACCACCGTCACCTGCGGAAGGCCGGCGGCCGAGGCCCGGGCTTGGTTGCAAAAGGTGCGGCCGCCCTCGACGAAGAGCTCCGATTGCCGTAGCAGGTTGGCGCCGGCGCTCTCGACCAGATAGACCGTCGGCAGCTTGTTGGCGTAGGCGATCTCCTGCGCGCGCAACCGTTTCTTCAGCCCCATCGGCGAGGAAGCGCCGCCCTTGATGGCGGCGTCGTTGGCGATGACCATGGCCCGGATGCCGGAGACTTGTCCGATACCGCAGATGTTGCCGCCGCCCGAGACGTTCGCCTCGCCGTCGTCGTCGTGCATCCGATAACCGGCCAACGTCGCCAGCTCCAGAAAAAGCGTGCCCCGGTCCAAGAGCCTGGAGATGCGCTCGCGCGGCAAGAGCTGGCCGCGGGCATCGAATCTGGGCTTCGCCCGGGCCGAGGTCTCGGCGATCCGTGCCTCGATGGCGCGGAAGCCGTCGATCAGGGCCTGCATTTCGGCCGCGTTGCGGTGGAACGACTCGGCGTTGACGTCGACCTTTGACTCCAAGGCCGGCATCACTCGGGCTCCGTCAGCGCCTTCGGTGCGACCGCCCGGTGGAAACCTTGGTAGGGCTCGCTGCCCGGGCCGTCGGGCATCTCGTGATAATTGCGCGCGTTCGGTACGCCGCCGTCGACCCGGATGCAGGAGCCGGTGATGAACGCCGCCGCTGGCGACAGAAGAAAGGCGACGGCAGCCGAGACCTCGGCCTCCTCGCCCAGGCGGCCGAGCGGCACGTAGTTGTGCAGGATGCGGAAGCGCTTGGTGTACTCGGGGTCGTAGGTATCGAAGCCCGAGGAGATGACCCAGCCCGGCGCCACCGCGTTGACCCGGACCCCGTCGCGGCCCCATTCCAGCGCCGCCGTTTCGGTAAAATTCATCATGCCCGCCCGCGCCGCACCGGAATGCCCCATCCGCGGCATCGAGAGCCAAAAATCGGCGATGATGTTGACGATGGCGCCGCCGGTCTCTCTCATCGACTGGGTGTAGAGCTCGCGGCTCGTCAGGAAACCGCCGGTGAGGTTGGTCTGCACCACCGCTTCCCAGCCCTTCTGGTTGATGTCCTCCAGCAGGGCCTGGAACTGACCACCGGCGTTATTGACCAGATGGCGGACGGGGCCGTGGCGGGCCAGGATGGCGGCGATCGCGTCCTGCACCGCGTCCTCGACGCGGATGTTGCAGGTCTCGAGGTCGGCCGTGCCACCGTCTTGGCCGATCTCGCCGGCCACTGTCTCCAGTTTGTCTCGGCTGCGTCCGACCAGCACCACCTTGGCGCCGAGTGCGGCCAACTCGTGGGCGATGCAACGGCCGATGCCGGAGCCGCCGCCGGTGACGATGACGGTCTCGCCCTCGAAGAGATCGGCGCGGAAGACGGAACGGTAGGACATGGCTCGGGCTCGCCGGTGTGCTTGGGGCTTCCGACTCTAGTGAGCGCCCGGCGCCAGGGCAACGCGCGCGCGCCCCGCGACTACTTGCCCCGGTCCATGTCGTCCTCGTCGTCGGTATCGGCGCTGTCGCCGCTGGAGAGGACCTTCCAGATCCGCTCGACGAACTTGTCGACCTTGACAGTGACGCTGACGGAGATGTCGGCGTCTTCGTCGGCCGCGGCCGTGCCGGCCGGCGCCCGCCTCAGCGCCACCACCGCCAGGCCACGGTGCGCGGCGGCCATAAAATCGCGCCAGAGCAGGGCCGCGTAGCCACCGCCCGAGACGTCGCGCATGGGGCCGCCGTCGTCGTTGCCGAGCCAGACGCCGGCCACCAGTTGGCCCGTGAAGCCGACGAACCAGGCGTCACGGCTGTTCTGTGTGGTGCCGGTCTTGCCCGCGGACGGCCGGCCGATGCCGGCCCGTCGGCCCGAGCCTTGCGCGATGACGGCGGCCAGCATGTCTTGCATCTGAGCCAGATGCTTCGCCGAGACGACCCGGCCGGGGCCGCCGCCCTGGCGCCGGTAGAGCCGCCGCCCGGCGGTGGTGCGGATCTCCCGGATGGCGTGCGGCAGCACCCCGAAGCCGCCGTTGGCGAAGGCGGCGTAGGCGCCGGTCAGCTCCATCAGGCCGACCTCGTTGGTGCCGAGCGCCAGCGAGGGGCGGGGCTTCAGCTTGGAGGCGATGCCGAGGCGCCGCGCGGTCTCGATGACATTGTGCCGCCCGGCCCGTTCGGAGACCTGCACCGCGACCGTGTTGATCGACCGCGCCAAGGCTTGGCGCAGCGTCACCCGGCCATGGTGGCGACCGCTGTTGTTGCGCGGGCGCCAGCCGCCGATGTCGATCGGCCGGTCGACCAGGGTGCTGTCGGGGCGGAGGCCGCTTTCGAGGCCGGCGAGATAGACCACGGGCTTGAAGGCCGAGCCCGGCTGCCGCCGGGCCTGGACGGCACGGTTGAACTGGCTGTCGCGATAGTCGCGGCCGCCGACCATGGCGCGGATGGCGCCGTCCGGCGTCATCGCCAACAGCGCTGCCTGGCCGATCCGGTGCTTGTCGCCCTGGCGGGCGAGCAGGGCCTCGACCAGCGCGTCGGCGCTTGTCTGCAAGCCGGGCTCCAGTGTTGTCAGCACCACCAGGTCGGCCTCGGAGTGGCCGACATAGTCGGGCACCTGCTCCAGGATCCAGTCGGCGAAGTAGCGGGCGCCGGAGATCCGCCGCCTGGGCCGGGCGCGGAGCTTGTCACGTTTCGCGGCCGACGCCTGCGCTTGCGTCAGGTAGCCGGAGCGGACCATGTTCGCCAGCACGACCTCGGCTCGGGCGAGCGCGCCCTTGGGATTGCGGCTCGGTGCCAGCCGCGACGGCGCCTTCAGGAGCCCGGCCAGGACCGCCGATTCGAGGACGCTGACCCGGCGCGCCGAGACGCCGAAGTACTTCTGCGCGGCGGCCTCGACGCCGTAGGTGCCGGCGCCGAGATAGACCCGGTTCAGGTAGAGTCCCAGGATCTCGTCCTTGGTGAACTCCCATTCCAGCCAGAAGGCCAGCAGCACTTCTTGGATCTTGCGCTTCAGTGTGCGGTCCGGGGTCAGGAAAAGGTTCTTCGCCAACTGCTGGCTGATGGTGCTGCCGCCCTGGACGACGCGGCCGGCGCTCAGGTTGGCGACAACGGCGCGGGCCAGGCCCAGGACGTCGACGCCGAAGTGGCCGTAGAAGCGGCGGTCCTCGGTGGCGATCACGGCTTGCGGCAGGCTCTTTGGAAGCTCGCCCGGCCTGACCGTCTCGCCATAGAGGTCGCCGAAGCTGAAGAGCTCGGACTGGTCGGCGGCGAGCAGGGTCACCGACGGGCGCTTGCCGGTCAGGCCGTATTGGCGCACGTCGGGCAGGTCCTGGCTGTACCAGACCACGAGGCCGAAGACGGCGATGGCGAGCCAGACGCACAGCACCATGCCCCAATAGAGCAGTGCTGCGACAAGGCCGCGTCTCGGCTTGGCGTCCTTGGCCGTCGCGGGCTTCCGCGGCATGGCCTTCCGCGGCATGGCCTTCCGCGGCGTCGTCTTCTTGTTGCTGGATTTGCGCTTGCGCTCCGCCACAGGCGTCATTCCCGCGCGAGCGGCAATCCAGGGTGATCGGCGTTATCTGGATTCCGGATCGACGCTACCGCGCCGTCCGGAACGACGGTCGCGGCATGTGGCGCAAGTGCCACGAAAGCACAAGACGAGGAGCTGAATCCAGGGCGTCTCATCGTCTCGCGGAAAACGTCATTCGGCCCGATCAAACATCCAGGTTGGCGACCGCCAGCGCGTTCGACTGGATGAAGGCGCGTCGGGGCTCGACGACGTCGCCCATCAGGGTCGAGAAGACGTCGTCGGCCTCGTCCAGCTCCTTCACCGTGACCCGCAGCAGGGTGCGGGCGTCGGGATCGAGGGTCGTGATCCAAAGCTGGTCGGGGTTCATCTCGCCCAGGCCCTTGTAACGCTGGATGTTGAGGCCCTTGCGACCCAAACCCAGGACGGTCTCCAAGAGCTCGCTGGGCGCCGCGATCTGGACCTCTTCGTCCTTGCGGGCGAAGCTCGCGGGGCGCTGGTAGACGGGCTGCAGCTCTGCCGCCAGGCCGTCGAGCCGCCGGGCTTCGGCGCTGCGGATCAATTGGCCGTCGATCAGATGCGAGGCCCGGACGCCGCGCAGCACCCGACTGAGCCTGAAGCCGCCCTCGTCGGTCACCTCGCCCTCCCAGCCACGCTCGGTCTCGGGCGCCAGGCCGTTGAGGCGCCGGGCCAGGTACTCGGCCGCTTGGGCGGCCTGCTCGCGATCATCGAGGACGTCGGCGTTGAGCGCGCCCAGGATCGCCGCCTGCTCGACGATGCCACGGTGGTAGCGATGGGCGATGGCGCCCAACAGATTGCGGACCAGGCGGGCGCCGCGAACCAGCTCTCCCAAGTCCTCGCCGGCCCGCTGGCTGCCGTCGTGCAGGTTCAGGACGGCGCCGGCAAGGCCCTCATCGATCAGGTAGTCCTCGAGCTCGCGGTCGTCCTTCAGGTAGCGGCCCGAGCCGGCGCTGCCGCGCCAGACCTTGTAGAGCGGCGGTTGGGCGATATAGAGGTGCCCCTGGGTGATGATATCGGGCATTTGCCGGTAGAAGAAGGTCAACAGCAGGGTGCGGATATGGGCGCCGTCCACGTCCGCGTCGGTCATGATGATGATCTTGTGGTAGCGCAGCTTGGCGATGTCGAAGTCGTCGCGGCCGATGCCGGTGCCGAGTGCCGTGATCAGGGTGCCGATCTCGTTCGAGGACAGCATCTTGTCGAAGCGGGCCCGCTCCACGTTCAAGATCTTGCCCCGTAGCGGCAACACCGCCTGATTGGCCCGGTTGCGGCCCTGCTTGGCGGAGCCGCCTGCGGAATCGCCCTCGACCAGAAAGAGTTCCGACTTGGCCGGATCGCGCTCTTGGCAGTCGGCGAGCTTGCCGGGCAGCGAGGCGATGTCGAGCGCGCCCTTGCGCCGGGTCAGCTCGCGCGCCTTGCGGGCCGCCTCACGGGCCAGCGCCGCCTCGACCACCTTGGAGACGATGGCGCGGCTCTCCTGCGGGTGTTCCTCGAGCCACTGATCCAGCTTCTCGGCGACGATGCTCTCGACCACCGGTCGGACCTCGGAGGAGACCAGCTTGTCCTTGGTCTGGGAGGAGAACTTCGGGTCCGGCACCTTGGCCGAGAGGACGCAGGTCAGGCCCTCGCGGCAGTCGTCGCCGGTCAGCGACACCTTCTCCTTGCGGGCGCCGGCGCTGCGCTCGGCATAGCTGTTGATGGTCCGCGTCAGCGCCGCCCGAAAGCCGGCGAGGTGGGTGCCGCCGTCGCGTTGGGGAATGTTGTTGGTGAAGCAGAGGACGTTCTCGTGGTAACTGTCGTTCCACTGCAGCGCCGCCTCGACGACGACGCCGTCACGCTCGCCCAGGACCGCGACGGGCGGCATGTGCAACGCGGTCTTGGTGCGGTCCAGATACTCGACGAAGGCCTGGATGCCGCCGTCGTATTCGAAGGTCGCTTCCCTGGGCTCGACGCCACGCACGTCCCGAAGCTGGATGCGAACGCCGGAATTCAAAAAGGCCAGCTCACGCAGGCGGTGCTCCAGCGTCGCGTAGTCGAAGTCGGTCATCGAGAAAGTCTTGCTCGACGGTAGGAAGGTGATCTGGGTTCCGGTCTTATCCGGCACCTCGCCCACCACCGCCAGCGGGGCCTCGGCGTCGCCGTCCTGAAAGCGCAGGCGGTGCTCCTTGCCGGCGCGCCAGATGGTCAGTTCCAGCCAGCTCGACAGCGCATTCACCACCGAGACGCCGACCCCGTGCAGGCCGCCCGAGACCTTGTAGGAGTTCTGGTCGAATTTTCCGCCTGCGTGCAGCTGGGTCATGATCACTTCGGCCGCCGAGATGCCTTCTTCCTCGTGGACCTCGGTCGGGATGCCGCGGCCGTCGTCGTCGACGGTGACCGAGCCGTCGGGGTTGAGCGTCACCTGGATGTGGCTGCAATGGCCGGCGAGCGCCTCGTCGATGGCGTTGTCCACGACCTCGTAGACCATGTGGTGCAGGCCCGAGCCGTCCTCGGTGTCGCCGATGTACATGCCGGGGCGCTTGCGCACCGCGTCCAGGCCGCGCAACACCTTGATCGATGTGGCGTCGTACTCGTCGAGGGCGTCGTCTGAAACCGGATCGCTCAAGATCTCATTCCTCTACCGTGATCGATGCGTCGCGGACGGCCAAAAACCGCGCCCGCCCGCGCAGCGGCTCGAATGCCCCGGCCTCGGTGCCGCTGAGCCAGGCCTGGGCGCCGAGCGCCAGAATTTCGTCGTAGAGCGCCTCGCGGCGCTCGGCGTCGAGATGGGCCGCGACCTCGTCCAGCAGCAGCAGCGGCGGGGCGCCGCGCCGGGCCGCCTCGATCCGCGCGTTGGCCAGCACGATGGCGATGAGCAACGCCTTCTGCTCGCCCGTCGAGCAGGTCTCGGCGGCAAGCCCGGTGGTCCCGTGGCTGACCCTGAGATCGCTTCGATGCGAGCCGACGGCGGCACCGCCGGTGTCGCCGTCGCGCTGCCGGCTTTCCGCCAGCACCGCCGTCATCCGCGCTTCGGCCTCGACCGCGGGCATGGTCTCGAGCCAGTTCTCCAGCTCGCCGGCGATCGCGATTTGGGCCGGCGGAAAACGCGCCTGGGCCTCGGTCAGCGCCTGCTCGAGCCGTGCCACGGCCTGTCGCCGGGCCGCCGCTATGGCGATCGCCAGGGCCGCCATCTCGTGCTCCAGGGCCTCCAGCCAGAGCCGGTCGCCACGACCCTCGCGCAACAGCCGGCCGCGCTCGCGCAGCGCCTTCTCGTAGTCTTGAACCCGCCGGGCATGGGCCGGGTCGGCGCCGTAAACCAACCGGTCGAGGAAGCGGCGTCTGGGCGCCGGCCCTTCCTGAAAGAGCCGGTCCATGCCGGGCGTCAGCCATTGCACGCCCAGGTGCTCGGCCAGCGCCGCCGGCCCCGGCGCGGTGGCGCCGTCGATGCGGACCTGTCGGCGCGCGCCCGGCTCGGGCACGCCGGTGCCGACATCTGCCGGGCCGAGCGGTGTTTCCAGCCTGGCCGCCACCGACCAGCCCGCGGCGCCGCCATGGCGGCGGACGTCGCCGAGGCGGGCCCGGCGCAGGCCTCGGCCGGGGCCGAGGAAGGAGAGCGCCTCCAAGAGGTTGGTCTTGCCGGCACCGTTGGGTCCGTGCAGGACGACGACCTCGGCATCGCTCTCCAGGTGCAAAGCCTCGTAGCAGCGAAAGTCGGCGAGCCGCAACCGAGCGACCGACAACGACGGCACGGTCGCGGGATCGGCGGCGGCGGGAGCGATGGCGTCGTTGATCAGGGTCAGCGCCCGGCCCTCACACCCGCATCGGCATCAGGACGTAGAGCGCGCTCTCGTCGCCGACGTCGCGGATGATCGTCGGCGAGGCCGCGTCGGCGAGCAGGAATTCCGCCTGCTCGCCCTCGATCTGCGAGGTGATGTCCAGCAGGTAGCGTGAATTGAAGCCGATCTCCATGTCGCCGGCGGAGAAGGCCACCGGCATCTCCTCGGTGGCGCTGCCGCTTTCCGGGCTGTTGGCCGAGAGCACAAGCCGGTCTTGGTCGAGCGCCAGCTTGACCGCGCGCGACTTCTCCGACGAGATCGTCGAGACCCGGTCGACGGCACTGGCGAAGCTCTTGCCGTCGACCTCCAGCTTCTTGTCGTTGCCGGCCGGAATGACGCGCTCGTAGTCGGGAAAGGTCCCGTCGATCAGCTTCGAGGTGATCACCGTCGAGGCGAAGGTGAAGCGGATGCGGGTGTCGCTCAAGGCCATGTCCACGGTGTCGTCGGCGTCCTCCAAGAGCTTCTCGACCTCGACCACGGCCTTGCGGGGGACGATGATCCCGGCCATGCCCGAAGCACCCTCCGGCAGCGGCATCTCGACCCTGGCGAGGCGATGTCCGTCGGTCGCTACCGCGCGCATCACCTGGGTGCCGTCGACGTCTTTGGCGTGCAGATAGATGCCGTTCAGGTAGTAGCGCGTCTCCTCGGTCGAGATCGCGAACCGGGTCTTCTCGATCAGTCGTTTCAGCACCCCGGCGTCGAGTTGGAAGCGATGCGGCAGCTCGTCGTCCGACATCGCGGGAAAGTCCTCGCGCGGTAGACAGGCGAGCGCGAATTCAGAGCGCCCGGCGCTGAGCTTCAGCCGGCCCTCGCCGGCGTCGTAGGCGAGCCCGACCTGGCCCCCGTCGGGCAGCTTGCGGACGATGTCGTAGAGCGTATGCGCCGATACCGTGGTGCCGCCCGGCTCCTGCACCTCGGCCGGCGCCTCCTCGACGATTGCGATGTCGAGATCGGTCGCCGTCAGGCGGAGGCTGCCGTCCTCCGTCACCAGCAGCACGTTGGAGAGAATCGGGATCGTCGTGCGCCGCTCGACGACGCTTTGCGCATGGGACAGAGACCGGAGGAGCACGCTGCGTTCGATGGTCAGTTTCATCTGTTTTTCATTGCAAGTTTATACAGATCGGGCGGTCACCGCACGTTCTGGGGAACGCGCGTGCCCGCCCCGGCAAGGCTTTCTTCGTATTTCCCAGACTCGGTTCGAAATCTTATCAGATGGCGTGCCGGATGGCACCCATTTCTGCGCCGAAAATGGTGGAATGCGGAACCCGAACCATGCAGGAATATGTGATCGAAATTCGCATTTGGAAGGGGATAGCCGGCATGGAGATCGATGCCAACTTCTTTGCCGAAGGCCGGCGGGAATTGTCGAGTGGCCTGCTCTCCGACGTGCTCGACGGCATAGGCTTGCCCCGGCACGCCATGGACCCGGAAATCCGCCCGCTCGACGACAGCCGGGTCCTCTTCGGCCGCGCCCGTACCGGGCAATATGTCGACCGTTATCATCGCGCCGAGGGCGCCAATCCCTATGAGGTCGAGATCGCGCTGGTCGACGATCTGAAGCCGGATGACGTCGTGGTGATGAACTGTGGCGCCACCCGGCGCTACGCCGCTTGGGGCGAACTCCTGACCACCGCGGCGACGGCGCGCGGCGCCGTTGGTGCCGTCGTCGACGGCCAGAGCCGCGACGTCCGCCAGATCCGCGAGATGGGCTTTCCACTCTTCGCCCGGGGCATCGGCATGCTGGACGCGGCCGGCCGCGGCGAGATGGTGGCGCGCGACGTGCCGATCGAATGCGGCGGCGTTCCCGTTTCCAGCGGCGATTTGGTCTTCGCCGACATGGACGGCGCGCTGGTGATCCCGGCCGAGGCGGCGACGGAGGCGGTGCGCCTGGCCTTGGAGAAGAGCGCCGGCGAGGATCGGGTGCGCGAGGCCCTGGCCAAGGGCGAGCTGTTGAGCGACGTCTTCGAGCGCTACGGCATTCTATAGCGGGCGGTCAGGCGATGCCGTCGGTGCCGGCGCCGCAGACCAACGCGACCACGTGGGTGTCGTCGGCGGGCTGGTAGGCGCCGGCTTGCAGTGCCGCCACGGCGGCGGCGCCGGAGAGCTCGGCCGCGATCCCGAACTCGAACCAGAGCCAGCGCGCGGCCTGGCGCATCTCCTCGTCCGTCACCAGCACGATCTCGGCGACGTGCTCGGCAATGATTTGCAGGTTGATGGCCTCGCTGCGGCGCGGAGCGAGGGTGCCGGCCTCGGTCCGGATCTCGTCCAGGGTGACGAGCCCGCCCGCCTCGACGCTTCGCTTCAATGTCGGGGCGCCGGTCGCCTCGATGCCGACGATCTCGATGTTTGGCTTCAAGGCCTTGGCCGCCGTGGCGATGCCGGCGATCAGGCCGCCGCCGCCGATCGCCACCAGCAGCACGTCGGCGTCCGCCGCCTGCTCCAGGATCTCCAGCGCCACCGTGCCCTGGCCGGCGATCACGGCAGGGTCGGCGAAGGGATGGACGTAGGTCAGGCCGTCGCGCTCGGCTGCGGCCAGGGCGGCCTCGTTGGCCTCGTCCCAGACGCTGCCGTGATGGACCACCTCGGCGCCCCAGGCGGCGATCTTCTCGGCCTTGGCCGACGGCGTGCCGTGCGGTAGGAAGATCCTCGCCGGTGCCCCCGCCCACCAGCCGGCGTAAGCGACGCCGAGGCCGTGATTGCCGCCCGACGCCGTGACCAGGCCGCGCGCCACGGCGGCGTCGTCGAGGCTCGTGAGCTTGGCCGAGGCGCCGCGGGCCTTGAACGAGCCGACGATCTGTAGGCATTCGAGCTTCAGAGACAGCCGGCCCGAGGCATGGATCGGCGCCTTCGCCGGTACCGCCGGTATCAGCGGTGTCCGCCGAATATAGCCGGCGATCCGCTCACTGGCCTGCTTGACGTCCTCCAGCGTCGGCATCGCGTCTGTCACAGTCGTCATCGCCTCTCGTTCCTTCATGGCCTCAATCTAGCGAAGTTCGTCGCCGTGAACAGACGTTCCAGAAAGTCGCGCGCCACTTGGTAGGTGCCCGGTGCCTCGCTCTCTCGCGGACCGGCGACGTTGAGCCGGCGGCTTCAATGGTGGGCGACGAAGGCACGTGCGCGAGCCATGGCGTTGTGGGCTTGCGGATCGAGCACCAGTAGCGGCCGCCGCCCGGCCGCCTGACGAATGGTCGCCAGGGTACCGCCCCTGGCCCGGCCTTGGACCAGGACCAGGGTCGCATCGCTGTCGCGAACGTTCCAGAAAGTGCGCTGGACGACCCGCGCCAGCGGCGTCTCTATCAAGGGATAGCGCGTGGGGATCGGCCCGTCCTCCGCCCAGCGTCCGCGCGGGCACCAACCGCCGACCGCCAAGCCCAGGGTCATCGCGGCGTCGAGTGCCGCCCGATCGACGCCGGTCTGGCCGCCGGAGATGACCCGAAGCCGGCCCTGTTGTATAGGAGGCGGAAATCGAGACGGCCGATCGGGAGGGAGAGACATGGACGTGACCATCTATCACAACCCGCGGTGCAGCAAGTCGCGCCAGACGCTGCAGTTGCTCGCCGACAAGGGCGTCCAGCCGGTGGTCGTGGAGTATCTGAAGACGCCGCCGAGTGCCGCCGAGTTGAAGGCGATCCTGAAGAAGCTGGGCCTAGCGCCACGAGAGCTGATGCGCCGCAAGGAGGCCGCCTACAAGGAACGGGGCCTCGACGACGCCGGCCTCGACGAGGACGCGCTGATCGCCGCCATGGTCGCCGAGCCGATCCTGATCGAGCGGCCGATCGTGCTGGCCGACGGCAAGGCGGCCCTCGGCCGGCCGCCCGAGAAGGTGCTGGAGATCCTGTAGCGGCATCGTCCGGCCGCTGGATCGCGTGGCGAGCATCGGTCGAGGGTATGGCGGCATGAAAAGAGCGGCGCTGATCGTCGGCCTGCTGCTCGTCGTCTCGGTGACGGGACTCGTGCTTTACGGGATCTGGCCGAAATACGGCATCTGCCGCGAGCCCACCCGCTATGACGAGATCGCCTGCGCGGCGCGGCGCAATCTGCATTTCAGCGCCCATTTCACCTGGTCCTTCAATCGTTTCACGGTAGATGCGGTCACGGCCGAAGTCGGTCAGGATGACATCCCAGTGCTTGCCGAAATGCTCGGCGACGACAGAGCCGTGCTGCGTATGCTGGCGGCCACGGTCTTGGCGGATATGGGCGAGGACGGACTGGCCAGCCTGAAGCGGGCGGCCGAGTCGGCGGACGCCACCGTCCGCCACACCGCCAGGATCGCGCTGATGGACTATGAGATCAGAAATGCGAACCCGCCGCAGCGGGATTAGTGCGGCGACGATGTCGCGGGTCTGCCGAGCCTAGAGTCCGCGCGCCGTCTGCACGATTGCAGCCAGGATGTGACCCGGCACGTGCGAGAAGATGGTGCAGCCCGGCGCCAGGATGAAGCCGCCGCCTTCGGCCTGGTGCATGGCGTCCTCGATCTCGGCGCGGAGTTCCGGCAGGCTGCGCTCGATGGCGCCCGTCTGCTCGATCCCGCCCATCAGGCACTTGTCGCCGTCGGCCCGCATCTCGGCCAACGAGGGGCAGCTCGGGTGGCGGTCCCACCAGCTCAACACCTCGTGCGGGTAGTCCCGCACCCGCGCCAAATTCAGCTCGGCCTGGCAGGCGTGCAGGATGCGAACCATGCCGGCCATCTCCTCCAAGACGACGGTGTCGTAGGGGCGGTAGAACTCCTCGAAGGTGGCCTCGTCGACGCCCTTGGAATGGGTCTCGCGCACCGCACCACGGGTCGAATAGAGAACCCCGTCGACACCCAGTCGTTTCAACTCGCGCACGTAGCGGCAGACGGTCTCGGTCGCCGCCTCCAGCATCGGCTTCGCCTGGCGTGGGTGGTCGAAGACGAGCCGCGTCGTCGACCACCCGGTCCTGCGCATGATCTGCTGCAGGGGGTCGAAGGTGGTGTCGACGATCGGCCAGTCGGGCCCCAGATCGGCGCGCAGAACGGCGAGCAGGCGAAGCTGCTCGGCGTACGAGCGATGGCTCATCGGTTGCGTCTCGATGCGCAGCATGTCGTCGGGCCCCTCAAGCGTCTCCATGCCGTTCGGCAAGGGATAGCGGTAGTCGTTCACCACCTTGGCCAGATCCAAATCGTATTGACGGAAAAAGCGCGCCTGCAGCCTGGCCGACTCGGCCCCGTCCACATAGTCGGTGACGAAGTGCAGCCAGAGCGAGACCGGCACCCGGTCGACGGGCCGGCCGGCCACGGCGGCGTGGAACCGTTCGAGCTTGTTCATGTCTCTCCTCCGAGCCTCGGACCATGATAGAAGACCGCGGGAGCACTCGGGATGCCCATTTTCGACGAGGAGGCAACGCCATGTGTCGCTGGTTGGCCTACCGAGGAGAGCCGATCTTCCTGTCCGAGCTTCTGTTCGAGCCGGAAAACTCGCTGATCGACCAGAGCCTGCATGCCCGCGAGGCGATCGCCACCACCAACGGCGACGGCTTCGGCATCGGCTGGTACGATGCCAGGCCGGGGCCGGGTCTCTTCCGCGACGTCCTGCCGGCCTGGAACGACGACAATCTGCGCTCGATCGCCGAGCAGATCCGCTCCGGCCTCTTCCTCGCCCATGTCCGTGCCTCCACCGGCACCGGCACAGCGCGGCAAAACTGCCACCCCTTTCGCCATGGCCGCTGGCTTTTCATGCACAACGGCCAGATCGGCGGTTACGCCGACATCCGCCGCCGCCTGGAGATGGAGATCGCGCCCGAGCTCTACCGCGAGCGCCTCGGCACCACCGACACCGAAGCGATGTTCCTGTTGGCACTGACCTATGGTCTGGAGCAGGAGCCCGAGGCGGCGCTCGGGCGCATGGTCGCCACCATCGAAGCATTGATGGCCGAGGCCGGGGCCGAGCGGCCGCTCAGGATCTCGGCCGCGGTGACCGATTCGACACGTATCATCGCGCTGCGCTACTCGAGCGACCGGCGTTCGCCGTCACTCTATCTGGGCCTCGGCGGCGAGGCCTTGGCGGAAGCCGGCCTCGCGCACGGCGGCGGCGATCCCGGTGTGCTGGTCCTCTCCGAGCCCCTGGACGACGTCAGCGAGAACTGGCAGCCGGTCGAGGAAGCAAGCCTGGTGGTGGCTGGCCCCGACGGTATCGCCGTCACTCCCTTCCGACCGGAGGCGCCATAGGCGCACCGGCCGTTTAGAGCCCTTTGGTGCTGGTGTACTTGCCGGTGGCCTTGAACTGTTGCACCGCCTTCTTCAAGAGGTCGTACTCGGCGCAGCCGAAGAAGCAGACCTCGTCCAGCTTGGCGAGCCGTGCCTCGGCGGCGGCGAGGTCGCCCATCTTCAGGTGCAATTCGCCCAGATACTCGTTGGCGCCCCGGTGGTCGGGCTTGATCGCCAGGGCTTGCCGATAGTAGCCGAGCGCGGCCTCGTGCTTGCCGGCGCGGGCATGGGCATAGCCGAGGTAGTTGTAGGCTTCGGCGTTCTTCGGCTCCTTGGCGACCACCTGACGCAAGAGCGGCACCGCGGCCTCGTAGTTCTTGGCCTGGATCGCCTTCTTGGCCGCCTGCCATTCCGTGGCCGCGGCCTTGGTGGGCGAATCGCCGCTGCTGCCGCCGCCGCCGGCGGCACCGGCCTCGGGCGAGGCGAAACCGAGCGCGACGATCAAGCCCAGGATCGGACCGAGACGTGCCATTTGCGACATCGCTGCCTCCTCGTCCCGTGGCCGCCGGCGGGCGCTCGGCGCCGAAGGGCCATAAACTGCGGAATAGTCATGAGAAGGAATAGCAAAGACGGGGGGAATTGCCAGCCAAGTTTCGACACGTTTGCGTGAAAGAGTGACCGCTTGACGGCCCAACCTCCAGGGGTCGAGACTGCCTCGATCGAAGTCCGAGTCTGCCCAAGGGGTATCGCATGAGCGCCGCCGAGCCGCTGGTCATCCGCTTGCACCAAAACGACAACGTGGTCGTTGCCCGCGCCGATCTGGCAGCCGGCACCGAGCTCGCCGACGAGGCGGCGACCACGGCCGGGGCCATTCCGGCCGGCCACAAGGTGGCGACGGCGCCGATCGCCAAAGGCGCGCCGGTGACCAAATACGACCAGATCATCGGCTTCGCCACCGACGACATCGGCCCCGGCCAGCACG
The DNA here is from genome assembly GCA_030746295.1 of Alphaproteobacteria bacterium. The sequence goes on from JASLMY010000006.1 coordinate 35,505, forward strand.
TCCACAGCCAGAACGTAGAGGTCAAGGACTTCGAGCGCGACTACCTGTTCTCGCAGGACGTCAAGGCGGTCGACTTCGTGCCCGAGGCGGCGCGCGCCAGCTTCCAGGGCTTCCGCCGCGCCGACGGTCGGGCGGCGACGCGCAACTACATCGGCGTGCTGACCAGCGTCAACTGCTCCGCCACCGTGGCCCGCTACATCGCCGAGGCCTTTCGCGGTGACGCCCTCGGCGGCTTCGCCAACGTCGACGGCGTCGTGGCACTGACGCATGGCACCGGCTGTGGCATGGCCTCGTCGGGCGAGGGCCACGACCAGCTCAGGCGCACCATCGCCGGTTATGCCCGCCACCCCAACTTCGCCGCCGTTCTGCTCGTCGGTCTCGGCTGCGAGGCGATGCAGATCGGTGCCGTGCTCGAGGGCGAGAAGCTGGTGGAAGGCGATGGGCTCAGCACCATGACGATCCAGGATACGGGCGGCACCCGGGCGACGGTGGCCGAGGGTGTGGCCCGGATCAAGGAGATGCTGCCCGCGGCCGACCGGGCCCGGCGCGAGACGATACCCGCCGCCGAGCTGACCCTGGGCTTGGAGTGCGGTGGCTCGGACGCCTATTCGGGGATCTCGGCCAACCCCTCGCTGGGTGCTGCGGCCGACCTTCTGGTCCGCCACGGCGGCACCGCCTGTCTTGCCGAAACGCCGGAGATCTATGGCGCCGAGCACCTGTTGACCCGCCGCGCCGTTGACGAACGTGTGGGGCAGAAGCTGGTCGACAAGATCCGCTGGTGGGAGGACTACACGGCCAAGAACGGCGGCACCATGGACAACAACCCCTCGCCCGGCAACAAGTTGGGCGGGCTGACGACGATCTTGGAGAAATCGCTCGGTGCCGCGGCCAAGGGCGGTACCACCAACCTGGTCGACGTCTACGGCTATGCCGAGCCGATCGGTGCCCGGGGCTTCGTCTTCATGGACACGCCGGGCTACGACCCGGCCTCGGTCACCGGCATGGTCGCGGGCGGTGCCAACATCGTCTGCTTCACCACCGGCCGCGGCTCGGTGTTCGGCTGCAAGCCGGTGCCCTCGCTCAAGCTGGCCACCAATTCGGCCATGTACGAGCGGCTGGCGGAGGACATGGACATCAACTGCGGCCTGGTCGTCGACGGCGAGGCTACTGTGGCCGAGATGGGCGAGATGATCTTCGAGAAGATCCTGGCGACCGCGTCGGGCGAGGAGAGCCGGAGCGAGGCTCTAGGCTTCGGCGACGACGAGTTCGTCCCCTGGACCCTCGGCGCGACGATGTAGTGGGTCCGAGACAGCTGTCTCCTGGACTGCGCATTCGACCATCCTCGGCCATATTCGGAGCGACCGAGATAGCCCGAGAAAGCCCTCTAACTACGGGTCCGACAGGCCGATTTGGTCAACCCAAAATGGTTGGCCTGCCGCAGGCGAAGCCTAACGGATACGCACATCGACGCCTGTGACGACAGTCACTTGCCGTCCTCTTCCGACCGGCTTATGGTAGGGAACGATTCGTAGTGCAGGGCGGGCGACGCCTTGTATTGGTGGAAACATTATTCGACAGGGGGTCCCATGCGGTTCGCTGTGAAACTATCAGCGGCAGGCGCGTTGATGTCTCTTCTCGCGGCTTGCGGCACCATGGACGGCGATACGATCGCCGGTATGGAGAACAAGGGCGATTCTTTCGCCAAGAGCCTACAGGCGGGCTATGTCGCCTTGGGCAAATCCGAGGTCGCCGAGTACGATTGGCAAGACGGCGATTACTTCTTCAACAAGGCGATCGCAGCCGCATCGGGGTCGCCGGTCCTGCCGACCGCGATGTCGGAGCGCAAGATTCCCGAGTCGCATGTCGGTACGCTGACGGCGGCACGCCAACGTCTCATGACTGCGCTCGACGCCACCGCCCGGATGAAGATCCCGTCCGCCGCGGCACGTGCGCAGACCATGTTCGACTGCTGGATGCAAGAGCAGGAAGAGAACCACCAGCCCAAGGACATCGCCGCCTGTAGGGCAGCCTTCGAGGCCGCGATGAAGGCGGTCGACGAGGCCATGAAGCCGAAGATGATGGCCAAGCCGAAGCCGAAGCCGGCTCCGCCGCCGAAGCCCGTCGTCGACGGTCTCTATCTCGTCTTCTTCGACTTCGACGACGCGCGTCCGGCGGCGACCTCGGGCAAGGCGATCTTGAAGGCGATCAGCGACTACAAGCTCGACAAGCCGAAGAACGTTCGCGTCACCGGCCACACCGATTTGGCCGGTAGCGACGAGTACAACTACGCGCTGTCGGTGCGTCGGGCCGAGACCATCCGGGCCATGCTCGCCGACGGCGGCATTCCGGCGAATGTCATCGTCACCAACGCGGCGGGCGAGAGCCGGCCGCTGCGGCCGACGGCCGACGGCGTCCGCGAGGCGCGCAACCGCCGGGTCGAGATCGAATTCGAATAGAATCTCGATCGAAGAGCTACCCGATCGGGGCGCCCCAGTGGCGCCCCGATTTTTTTGCCCGGGGGCCGCGAACCGCGTGGCCCAGCGGAGATGAAGGACCGGCGCCATGACCAAGATCGTGACCTACTATCTCTCCCCCGCCTCACCCTATTGCTATCTCGGTGGCCAGCGCATCGCCCAAATCGCCGCGGCGGCGGATACCGAGGTGGCGGTCAAGCCGATCGACACCGGCAGGGTGTTCGCCGCGACCGGTGGGTTGCCGCTGCCCAAGCGTCACCCGGCCCGGCGTGCCTACCGGCTGGTCGAGCTGGCCCGCTGGCGCGACCAACTGGGCTTGGCGATGCATATCGAGCCGGCCTACTTTCCAGTCGACGGCGACCTCGCGAGCCGCGTCATCATCGCCGCGCGGCAGGCGGACTGCGGCCCGCTCGATCTCGCCAACGCGGTCCTGCGTGCGGTCTGGGAGCAAGAGCGCGATATCGCCGATGCCGAGGCCGTGGCGCGGATCATCGGGGAGACGGGGCTGGACGCCGAGGCCTTGATCGAGGCGGCGGGCAGCGACGACGTCTCCCGCGAACTCGAAGCCAACACGGACGAGGCCATCGCCGCCGGCGTCTTCGGCGTGCCGTGGCTCGTGTACCGGGAAGTCCCCTACTGGGGCCAGGACCGCCTGGAGTTCCTGGAGCGGGCGCTGGCGAGCCGAGTTGACCGAGCCTGACTAGGCCGCCCACGCACCCGTCGCCGCGGTATCGCGGGCATAGTCCGCGAAGTCCTTTGGCACGCGCCCCAATGCACGCTGCACACCGTCGTTTAGATGCTCGTTGCGTCCGTCGAGCACGGTCGTGAACAGGTACATGATCAGCCGAGCGAATTCGTCGGGGAGATCATGCTCCTGCAGGAGTGCCCTGTACGCGTCGGCGGAGACCTCGACGAAACGAACGTCGCGGCTGCAGGCCGCGCCAATCTCGTTTACCGCGTCGGCAAAGCTCATCAGGCGAGGCCCTGTCACCTCGTAGAGCTGGCCGACGTGACGAGCGTCCATCAGGGCCTCGACAACGACATCCGCGATATCGTCTGCGTCGACGAACGGCTCTTTCGCGGCGCCGGCCGGCAGTGCGACCTGGCCGGCAAGTACGCCATCAATCAGGAAGTTCTCACTGAAATTCTGGGCGAACCAGCTGGCACGGACGATGGTCCAGTCGGCGCCGCTGTCCCGCAACACCTGCTCGGCGCGCTGTGCCTCTTCTTCGCCGCGTCCCGACAACAGCACCAGTCGGCGAACACCCGCCGCCAATGCCCGTTCGGCGAAGTGACTGACAGCCTCTACCGCTCCCGGCACGGCCAGGTCCGGCTGATACGTGATGTAGACGGAGCCAACGCCTTTCAAGACGCCGGACCAGGTATTGGAGTCGTTCCAATCGAAGCTCGGGACCGTCGACCGTGAGGCGGCAATTGCTTGCCGCCCGTGGCCCTGAAGGCGCTTGATCACGCGCCGGCCTGTCTTGCCATGGCCGCCTAGGACGAGGACCGGATATGTGCTTTCCCTGTCGTTCATCGTTCTCTCCAGACATATTGGACACTCGGGTCTGCGTCACTTGACACTGTGTCAATTGACATCATGACAAATAAGAGATACTTTACATCATGTCAAGTAATTTGAACGAAACGCGCGCTCGAATTCTGGACGCCGCCTGGAAGCTCCTCGAGGCCGGCCAGGGCAGCGGCGTCAGAATGAGCGATATCGCGAAGACCGCAGGGATCAGCCGTCAGGCGGTCTATCTTCATTTCCCCACCCGCGCGGAGCTGCTCATCGCGGCCACCCTTTACGTGGACGAGGTAAAGAACGTCGACGCGAGGCTCTTCGCCAGCCGAACGGCCGCCACGGGCTTGGAACGATTGGATGCCTTCATCGAAGCCTGGGGGAACTACATCCCCGAGGTGCAGGGGATCGCCAAGGCACTGATCGCGATGCAAGACACCGACGAGGCTGCACGGCTAGCCTGGGCCGGTCGGTTGAAAGCCGTTCGCGATGGCTGCCGAGGGGCAGTCGAGGCGCTGAAGAAGGATGGCGTGCTGTCGCCCGAGCAATCCGTCAGGCAGGCGACCGACATCCTTTGGTCGATGCTGTCGGTGCAGACGTGGGAGCTGCTCACCCGCGAATGTGGATGGTCGCAACGCCGCTACGTCAAGACGATGAAAGAGTTGGCGAAGAAGCTGTTGGTCGCTGGACCGCCGGCAGGCTAGGCCTGGCCGCCGGGCGAGCGCGGCGCCCGGTCCACGGCCCGCGAAGACCGGTTGGGAAAACGCCGGGCGCTATCGGCCCTCCCTGAGCTCCATCGCCTGGCGCACGATCCGAACCGTCTCGGACCAGAGGCCGAGAGAGCCGATCTCGGCGACCGATACCCAGCGCACGCCGTCGGCGTCGCTGCCGGGGCGGGCCTCGCCCCGGCGCCATTCGGCGGCGATGTCCACGAGCGTATAGTGGAACTCGACCGCGCCGTCGCCGTCCCGGCGGATCGAATCGACGACGTCGACGAGGCCCAGGATCTCGATTCCGACGCCGGTCTCTTCCATGACCTCGCGGACGGCGGCCTCGTTCACCGTCTCGCCCAGCTCTTGAATGCCGCCGGGCAGGCTCCAATGGCCTTGCCTCGGCGGCTTGCCGCGGCGGATCAGCAGCACGTCGGGGCCGCGCAGGACGACGACCCCGACGCCGACGAAGGGACGCTCGGGATAGCTGCGCGGCATCGGCCCGGCCCGCTCAGCGCTCGGTGGCGCCGTAGTGCCGGGCGATATAGTCGGGCGAGAACTTGCCACTCGTCCGGTCCTGGTCGATCAGGCCGGCCTCGCGCTCGGCAGGCGGGCCGTAGCCGCCGGCGCCGGGCGTCTCGACGATCACCGCGTGCTCGGGATCGATGGCGACGCCGGCGGGTTTGTCGACGAGGGGGGCTTCGGCGCCGTCGGGGCCGAGCAGGGCGAACCGCCCGGTCTTCCCCGGCGTGCCGCCGAAGAGGCCCCAGGGCCGGTGCACGAAACGCTCGCCCATACCGTTGAAGACGGTCTCGTGGCCGAGCGGGCGGATCACGCGGCGCAGCCCCATGCCGCCTCGGTACTTGCCGGCGCCGCCCGAATTCTCGATCAGGCCGTAGCTCTCGACCAGCAGCGGATACTCCATCTCGATCGCCTCTACCGGCAGGTTGGAGGTGTTGGTGATGTGGACCTGGACACCGTCCTTGCCGTCCTTGGCGGCGCGGCCGCCGAAGCCACCGCCGAGCGTCTCCAAGTAGAGGTAGGGGCGCCGGCTTGCCGGATCGACGCCGAAGAAGACGGCGGTGGTGTTGGCGCCGTTGGCCGCCCCCACCGCGGCCTCCGGCAGCGCCTCGGCCAGGGCGCCGATCAGCACGTCGATGATCCGCTGCGTCGTGTTGGCGCGGCCGGCGACAGCGGCGGGAAAGACCGCGTTGACGATCGAGCCCTCGGGCGCGGTGATTTCGACAGCACGGATGAGGCCGTGGTTGTTCGGGATCTCCGGGTCCAACATCCCCTTCATGGTGTAGTAGACCGCCGATTGGGTGGCGTTCAGGGTGACGTTGACGTTGCCCTTGACCTGGGCGCCGGAGCCGGCGAAGTCGAAGCGGATGTCGTCGCCCGAGACGATGACGGTCACTTGGATGGGGATGTCTTCGGTGCCCATGCCGTCGTTGTCGAGGAGGTCCGAAAACCGATAGGTGCCGTCGGGGATCTCGGCCACCGCGGCGCGGATGCGGTGCTCCGTGCGGTCCAGAATCAGCTCGAACGCGGCCTCGATCATGCTGCCGGCATAGCGCTCCGCCAGCTCTTGCATCCGCCGCGCACCCAGCCGGCAGGCCGCAATCTGAGCAAAGTAATCGCCGCGCCGCTCTTCGGGCACGCGCACGTTCAAGAGCAGGAGGTCGAGAATATCCTGTTGCAGCTCAGCTTCGCGAAACAGCCGAACCACGGGGATTCGCAGTCCCTCCTGGTAGATCTCGGTCATCCCGCCGGCCATGGAGCCCGGCGCCATGCCGCCGATGTCGGCGTGATGGGCCAGGTTGCAGACGAATCCCAGCAGACGCCCGTCGACGAAGATCGGCATCGCCAGGTTGACGTCGGGCAGGTGCGTGCCGCCGGCGACATAGGGGTCGTTGGCGACGAAGATGTCGCCCTCCCGCATGCTCTCGGGCGGGAACCGGACCAAGAGCTTCTCCATCAGCCCCAACATCGAGGCCAAATGGATCGGCATCGAGTTCTCGGCCTGCACGATCAGGCGGCCGGTGGCGTCCATGATCGCTGTCGAGTGGTCGCGCCGCTCCTTGATATTGGTCGAGTAGGCGGCTTTGGTGATGGTGATGTAGGTCTCGTCGGTGACCGATTTCAGGCCGTTGTGCAGGATCTCCAGCGTGATCGGATCGATTCCATCGGCACGCTCGCTCATCGTCCCACCTCCACCACCAGATTGCCGGTGCCGTCCACCACAAGCCGGTCGCCCGGATGCAACAGCGTCGTCGCGTCCAACTGCTCGATGACCGCCGGGCCGACGAGCGCCTGTCCGGGCGCAAGCGTGGCGCGATCGTAGATCGGCGTCTCGACCGCCGCCGCGTCCCGAAAGTGGACCGGTCTGTCGGCGCCCGCCTCCGCCGCCGTCTTGTCCGCCTCGGGCGCCGGTGCCGCTGGCCGCTGAAAACACCCGATGGCGGCGAGCCGGAAGTTGACGATCTCTACCGGGTCCTCGGGGTTGTGATAGCCGTAGGAGCGCTCGTGGACGGCAAAGAAGGCGTCTCGAAGCCCCGCTGCGGTCAGGTGGTTGATTGCGTCGGCGTCCAGCTCGACGCCGAGCTCGTAGTTTTGGCCGACATAACGCATGTCGAGGCTGAAGACGAGGCGGCGGGCAGACATCTCCACCGCCTCGTGTCCGAACCAGGCCTCCGCCGCCTGCCGCAGCTCGGCCAGGATGGCGCGGACTTCGCTCTCGTTCTCGGTTCCGACGCGGGTCAGCGTCGAGCGGACGAAGCTCTCGGAGAGATCGGAGACGACGAGACCCTGCGCACAGAGGATGCCCGGTGCCTGGGGCACCACGAAGCGGCCGATGCCGAGCGCCCGGGCGACGTCGCCGGCATGTAAGGCACCGGCGCCGCCGAAGGGCAACAGCACGAACTCGCGCGGATCGTGGCCGCGCTCGACCGAGATCGCGCGCAAGGCCCGGACCATGTTGGCGACGACGATGTCGACGATGCCGAGGGCGGTGCGTTCGATCGAGATCTCCAGGCGCTCCGCCGCCGGCTCCAGCGATCGCCTGGCAGCACCCAGGTCCATCGCCATGCCGCCGCCCAGAAGGCCGGCCGGCGAGAGGCGGCCGAGCACCAGGTTGGCGTCGGTCACCGTCGGCTCGGTGCCGCCGGCGCCGTAGCAGGCGGGCCCTGGCTCGGCCCCGGCGCTGACCGGCCCCACCTTCATCAGGCCGTCGCGGTCGAACCAGGCGATCGAGCCACCGCCGGCGCCAACGGCGTTGATGTCGATCGAGGCGAGGCGGGCCGGATAGCCCTCGATCCAGCGGTCGTAGGTCATCTCGGCCTGGCCGCCGCGGATCAGGCAGACGTCGGCGCTGGTGCCGCCCATGTCGAGGGTGATGACGTCGGTCTCGCCGGCGAGCTGGGCACTGTGAATGGCGCCGATGGCGCCGGCCGCCGGCCCAGACAATGCCGTTCGGATCGGCAGCTCGCGCGCCCGCCCGGGCGACATCAGCCCGCCCGCCGACTGGTTGATGCCGAGCCGCGCCGCCGGCGCCGCCTCGGCCAGGCCGCTCTCGAAATCGCTCATGTAGCGCTGCATCACCGGCTGCAAGTAGGCGTTCAGCACCGTGGTCGAGAGCCGTTCGTACTCGCGGAACTCGGGCTGCACCTCGCTCGAGATCGAGACCGCGAGATCGGGCAGCGCTTGCCGCATCGCCTCGGCCAAGCGGCGCTCGTGCGCCGGGTTGACAAAGGAGAAGAGAAAGCAGACGGCGCAGGCGTCCGCCTCGCTGGCCCGCACGGCCTCGATCACGGCGGCGATCTCGTCGTCGTCGAGGTCGTGCCGCACCGAGCCGTCGGCCAGGACCCGCTCCGTCGCTTCCAGACGGCGTTGGCGCGGCACCAGCGGCGGCGGATAGTCGAGCTGGAAACTGAAAGCGTGCGGGCGGATCTGGCGGCCGATCTCCAAAAGATCGCGAAAGCCCTTGGTGGTCACCAGCGCTACCTTGCCGCCCTTGCCTTGGATCAGCGAGTTGGTGGCGATCGTGGTGCCGTGGCTGAGCCGTGCCACCTCGCCCAATTCGATGCCGTTCGCGGCCGCCATCGCCGCCAGGCCGTCCAGCACGGCGCGGGCCGGCTCGGTCGGCGTCGAGGGCGTCTTGTGGACGACGTCGGCGCCGCTCTCCACCTCGAAGGCGTGGAAATCGGTGAAGGTGCCGCCGACGTCGACGCCGATGATCCAGGTCATCCTCTACTCCGGTTGGCCACAAGCATGGGCGCGAGCATGGTGGTTGCTACTTGGCACAGCAATTCCCGGAAGGCAAACCGCCGACAACAGCGTCTATCCGCCGCCGCGCGCGAGCGCCAGTAACGCCTCGTAGACGACTTTCACCTCGCGATCCTCGAGCCGCCCGTGACGTTTCAGGAATGCCCCGACGTCGCGGCCGGAGTAACGGCCGCGCAACTGGCCGGCAACAACCACCAGGCTCGTCTTGGCCAGCTCGCGAGCACGTCCATGACAGATCCGGCATTTCGTCTTGAAGAGACCGCCGGCCCGACCTTGCCGGAAGAGAACCGCGTAAACCCGCGCCACCTGGTCCGGGCTCAGGCGGCCGTAGTGACCCGCCAAGTAGCTCCGGATGTCGTTGCCGCTCTCGCGCCCGAGCAAGCGGCCGTCGACGATGACGAGCTGCTCGCGCGCAAGATCGCCGGAATGGCCATGGCAAGAGCCGCAACGGCCCTCGAAGAAGTCGTGGTAGTTGACGGACTCGGCACCGGAGACTCGGGTCCCGGAGATGGCGGTGGCCAAGAGGACGACGATGACGAGGTGTCTTGCCGCCGCGCTTGCGGCCATGGCTGGCGCTCGTGCCTCAGACCGCCAGGGCCATGCCGTCGTGGCCGGGGTCGGCGGCGCCCGTGGGCTGGCCGTCGTCGATCCGGATCGCGTGCACGGCGGCGAAAGTGTAGCTGAGGTGGCTGCGCTGGATGCCGTAGCCGTCCGCCGCCAACGCGTCGGTGACGAAGGCCGGGATCCGGTTGGAGACGTCGATCAGGTTGCTGTTGGCCGAGAAGCGCGGTGCCACCACGGCCTCGGTGATGCCCATGTCGAAGTCGATCACGTTCAAGATCACCTGCAGGACACCGATGTTGATGTTGGTGCCGCCGGGCGCCCCGATCACCAGGAAAGGCACGTCGTCCTTGAAGACGATCGACGGGCACATGGCGGAGAAGCGGCTCTTGCCGGGGGCGAGCGAATCGGCGTGGCCGGGCCTGGGGTCGAAGACCCCCATGCAGCCGTTGTACATGAAGCCGAGGCCGGGGGAGACGACACCCGACGGCATGCCGAGGGAATGCGTCATCGAGACCGCGTTGCCTTGCCGATCGATAACCGAGATGTGGGTCGTGTTGACCGATTCCGCAGCGCCGCCGGCAAAGCGCGGCACCACCGTCTTATCGCCACGGCGGATCGCCGACGCGGCTTCGGCCGCAAAGGCCTTGTCCGTCAGCTTGGCCACCGGCACATCGAAGAAGGCGGGGTCGCCGACATGCGCGTCCTTGTCGACGGTGCCACGCTTCATCGCCTCGGCGACGATGCGGATATAGGCGGTGCTGTTGTGGCCGAGGGCGGCGAGATCGAAATGCTCCAGGATGTTGAGCATTTCCAGAAGCATGATGCCGCCGCCGGGCGGGTTGTTGGTGGCGATGCCGTGGCCACGGTAAGAGCCCCAAAGCGGCGCCACCCGGGTGGTCTCGTAGCGCGCCAGGTCGTCGTAGGACAAGAGGCCGCCGTTGGCCGCCATGTCGGCGGCGATCTCCTCGGCGATCTCGCCGCTATAGAAGATCTCGGGCCCGTGCTCGGCAATGCGGCGCAGCGTCCGCGCCATGTCGGGGTTGTGGACCCGGGCGCCGGGGCGGTGCAGCTCGCCGTCGGCATCGAAGTAGATCTTCCGCCCCGCCTCGGTGGCGGCGAGCCGCTCTCTGGTGGCGACCCGGCCCATGGTGTCGGGCTCGGTCCACCAGAAATAGACGTGCGGGCGGACCACGAAGCCAGCCTCGGCATGGGCGATCGCCGGCGCCACGACGTCGGCCCACGACAGGGCGCCGAACTCCCGTTGCGACTCGGCATAGGCCTTCAGGCTGCCGGGCACGGTGATCGACTGGTAGCCGACGTCGTTGACCCGGCCCTTCAGGATGAAGCCGAAGCCGTCCCGGGTCTCGCCCTCGATCAGGCCAGCCCACATGTCGGGCTTGGTCGCGGCGGGCGCACGGCCGTGGAAGTCGATGAAGGTGTGGGCATCCCTACTCGGAAAGAACACCTGCATGCTGCCGAAGCCGGCGATACCGCACATCTGCGGGTCGACGACGCCCTGCACCAGGGCGCAGGCGATCGCCGCGTCGACGGCGTTGCCACCTTGTTTCAGGATGATGGCGCCGGCCTCCACCGCCTCCGGCTGCGGCGCCACGATCATGGCTTGTTGCATTTCTCGGTCCTTTCCCGCGCCGGTCCTCAGTCGAGCTCGTTCTTGTAGACCCGGCCGCCCTTCATGATCAGCTTCAGGTGCCGGCCCTGGCCCTGCAGCAGGCGCAGGTTCCGCAACGGGTCGCCGTCGACGACGATGAGATCGGCAATGGCACCTTCGCGGACGGTGCCGAGTTCGCCGCTGCGGTTCAAGAGCGCGGCATTGGTGGTGGTGGCGCTGGCCAGGACCTCGGCAGCCGGCAGCGCCCGGGCGCGGATGGTGAATTCCTCCGACTGGTATTGGTGGCAGGCACCCAGGAGATCGGTGCCGTAGCCGATTTGCACGCCGGCGGCGCGCGCGATCTCCAGCGAGCGCAGTCCGGCCTCGCGCACGTCCTCGATCTTGGCCAGGCTGACGGCCGGAAAGCCGAGGCTTTCGCCCTCGCGGCTGAGCGCCTCGTAGGTCGCCAAGGTGGGCACCAGGAAGGCGCCCCGGTCGGCCATCAGGCGCGCCGTCTCGGCATCCAGAAGGTTGCCGTGCTCGATCGAGCGGGCGCCCGAACGGACCGCGCGGGAGATCGCCTCGGGCGTGTAGGCATGCGCCATCACGTAGGTCTTCCACGACGCCGCCTCCCAGACGATGGCGCGGATCTCGTCCTCGGAATACTGCTGGTTCCAGATCGGGTCGGTCGGCGAGGCGACGCCGCCCGAGGCCATGATCTTGATCTGCGTCGCCCCCCGGCGCAGCTCCTCGCGGGCTGCCTTCTGCACCTCGGGCACGCCGTCGGCGATGACCGAGAACTCGGCCCCGGCGCAGCAGACGCAGACCCCGCCCTCGTCGGTGAGCGGACGGAAATCGCCGTGGCCGCCGGTCTGGCTCAGGGCGCGGCCGGAATAGAAGAGCCTGGGCCCGTCGATCAGGCCGACCTCGACCGCCTTGGCCAGGCCCCAGTCGGCGCCGCCGGCGTCGCGCACCGAGGTGAAGCCCCGCATCAGCATCGCCTTCATGATCCGGGCCGCGCGGGCGCCCGTCAGCGTGGCCGATTCCTTGTCGATGGCGCCGAGGTCGACCGTGGTGGCGATGACGTGGACATGGGCGTCGATCAGCCCCGGCATCAGGGTGCGGCCGGCGAGGTCGAGCCGGGGCACCCGGCCGGCGCGGATCCGCTTCTTGGAGATCGCCGCAATCCGCTCGCCGTCGATCAGCACGTGAACGCCCTCGCGCGGCTCGGCCTCGGCCGGGTCAAGCAGGGTGCAGTTCTCCAGTACGGTCTTGCTCATCTGGCCTCTCGGAGTCGCATGCGCCTAGTCGTCAGTCTAGGCGGATGACCTGGGTCGCGAAAGCGCCTCGGGGCAGGGCGGGCGGTCCTTTGGTTGGGGCTTCGCAGGCGATGTTGGCTGAGCTATGCTCGGCGCGAACATGACGAGGGGGCGGTCCATGTTCTACATGGACAGCGATTCAACGCGCACTGAAGACCAAGGGAGGTCAAGAACATGCGAATTGTGACACGATCGGCGAGTGCCGCGGCCTTGAGCCTCGCGCTCGGAACGGCGGTGGCCGGCGGCGCATTGGCCGAGGGTCTGCCCAAGACCTTCGCCTGGACGGCATACGGCACGAAGTCTTCCGGCTATGCGGTTTCCGTCGCCATTGGCAATGCGCTGTCGGAAGAAGGCTACAAGCTTCGCGTGCTACCGGCCAAGAACGACGTCTCGCGGATGACGCCGCTGAAGTCTGGTCGGGTGCAGTTCTCGGCCATGGGCGTCGGCTCGTTCCAGGCCCAGGAAGGGGTGCTCGACTTCGGCAAGAAGGCCTGGGGACCGCAGCCGGTGCAACTCATCATGATGAGCTGGGCCGATACCAACACGGCGTTGGTCGCCACCGCCAAGGACGCCAACATCATGAAGGCGGCCGACATGAAGGGCAAGCGGATCGCCTGGGTGGTGGGCGCCCCCGCTTTGAACCAGAACATGACGGCGTGGCTCGCCTACGGCAATCTCGGCTGGGGCGACGTCACCAAGGTAGAGGTGCCCGGTTGGGGGGCCTCGATCCAAGGCATCATCGACGGCAATATCGACGGCGCCATCGCCTCGACCAATTCGTCGATGCTCTTCCAGGTCGACAGCTCGCCGCGCGGGCTGCGCTTCTTCCCGGCCCCGGCGGCGGAAAAGGAAAACTGGGCCCGCCTGAACAAACACGCACCCTGGTTCGCGCCGCACACCGCAACCGCCGGCGTCGGTCTCTCCAAGGAGAAGACGCTCGAAGGCGCCTCCTACGGCTATCCAATTCTAATCGCCTACGAGAGTCAGAGCGAGCAAGCCGTCTACGAACTGGTGAAGCTGATGCACACCAAATTCGACAAGTACAAGGACGCGCACAACTCGGGCGTCGGTTTCGCGATGGACCGGCAGGTTTTCGAATGGATCCTGCCGTACCACGCGGGCGCCGTGAAATACTTCAAGGAGATCGGTGTCTGGACGGCCGCGGCGGAAGCCAACAATCAGAAACTCCTGAAACGGCAGCAGGTGTTGGCCGCGACCTGGAAGAAGTCCGGTGGCGACGATTACGCGGCCTGGATGAAGGCCCGCGCCGCGGCCCTCAAGGCCGCCGGGTTTGATCCCATATGGGAGAAATAACCGACAAACTGGAGGCAATGGAGGCGGCCGAGGCCCAAGCGGACCTCGGCCGCTTTCGCACCCTCAAGGGTGGCTGGCGGGCGCTGTTCCTGCTGTTCACCTTCTTCGGCGCCTTTCTAGCGGTCAACCAGATCTATAACTTGAAGCTGTTCGTCGGCGCCGTCATCCTCGACAACAGCTATCTCTACCTGTTGCTCGGCTTGTTCTTCTCGCTCGTCTTCCTGGTCTTTCCAGCGACGAAGCGGAGCTCGCGCCAGCGCATCCCCTGGTACGACTACGCCCTGTTCGCGATCGCAATTCTGGTTCCCATCTACTTTTCCTGGAACGGGCTGAGGAGCCTGGAGGAGGGCTGGGAGTACGAGTCGCCGACATTGCCCGTGGTTCTCGCCTTCGTCATGTGGGTCGTCATCATGGAGGCGGCGCGGCGCGCCGGCGGCATCGCCATCTTCCTCATCTTCGGCGTGTTGTCACTCTATCCGGTCTATGCCGACGCGCCATTCATCCCGACGATGTTTGCCGGAATGAGCCAGGACATCGTCGACACGGCGCGTTATCACCTGATGAGCGAGGAATCCGTGCTCGGCATTCCGATGCGGGTCTTCGGCATCCTCATCATCGGCTTCATCATCTTCGGTGTGACCCTGCAGAGCACCGGTGGCGGACGTTTCTTCATCAACCTCGCCTTCGCGCTTTTGGGCGGGGTCCGGGGTGGCCCGGCCAAGGTGGCGATCGTCGCCAGCGGTCTCTTCGGCTCGCTCAGCGGCAGCGTCATCACCAACGTGCTGACCACCGGCTCGATGACCATTCCGGCGATGAAGCGGACCGGCTATCCGGCTCGCTACGCCGGCGGGATCGAGGCCTGCGCCTCGACCGGCGGTGTCTTGATGCCGCCTGTGATGGGCGCCACCGCCTTCGTCATGGCCTCGTTCCTGGACATCCCCTACATCTGGGTCGCGATCGCTGCGATCGTGCCGTCGATCCTCTACTTCTACGGCCTCTTCGTGCAGATCGATGCCTACGCTGCCCGCTACCACATCAAGGGCCTGCCGCGCGACGAGCTGCCCTCGTTGAAGGAGACGGCGAAGCAGGGTTGGTTCTACATCTTCGCCTTCTTTCTGCTGATCTATCTCCTGATCTATCTGAAGCGCGAGGCGCAGGCGCCGTTCTATGCCACGGTGGCGCTGCTGGCGCTCAGCCAGTTCGGCAAGCTCAATCATCGCGACCCCTGGTTCTACGTTGTCGCCGGCGCCGTCATCGGCTTTCTTGCCATCGTGCTCACCAGTGTCTATTTCCCGGCGGACTACGTCACCCTAATACCGGTGCTGTCGGCCGTCGCGCTGCTGGTGATCGTGCACGTACCGAAGCACATTCGGGTGCCGCCCGCCGCCATCGTCAACTTCGTCGAATCGAACGGCCGGCTCTTGGCCGAGCTGGTGGCGATCCTGGCCGCGGTCGGCCTCATCATCGGCGGCCTGATGGTGACCGGCATGGCCGGCACCTTCTCGGGCGATCTCGTGCGGCTCGCCGGCGGCCAGGTGGTGCCGCTTCTGATCATGGGGGCGATCACCAGCTTCATCCTCGGCATCGGCATGACGGTGACGGCGGCCTACATCTTCCTCGCCATCGTGCTGGCGCCGGCGCTGGTCAATCTGGGCCTGGATCCGATCGCGGTGCATCTCTTCATCCTCTATTGGGGCATGGTCTCGTTCATCACCCCGCCGGTGGCCCTGGGCGCCTTCGCAGCGGCGACGGTGGCCGGCTCAACGCCCATGCGCACTGGCTTCGAGGCGATGCGGCTCGGCAGCATCATCTACTTCCTGCCGTTCTTCTTCGTCCTCAACCCAGCCTTGGTGCTGAACGGGCCGGTGGGCGACATCATCGTCGAAGTCACGACGGCGCTGGCGGGGGTGACCCTGATCGCCTCCGGCCTGCAGGGCTATCTGGTTCTGGTCGGCGCGTTGCACAACGACCCCCTGTCGCTCCTGTCCCGTCTCCTGCTGATCGCCTCGGGCCTGCTGTTGGCCTATCCGGAGATGACCTCGAACGCGGTCGGGGTGGCGGTCCTGGTGCCGGCGGTGATCATCGGCAAGCTGATCCAGCGCGGGCGAGCGCCGGTCGCCGCCGAGGCGGCGGTGGAGACCGCCGACTAGCGATTTCATGCCGGCCGCCAGCTCCTATTGCCGGTGGCCGGCGGTCGGCTCTTGCGAGCTGCGGCTTCCTCGGCATAGATGTTGCGCGGCGCCTTCGTCTCCGCCGGCGCCTTGCCTTAGGGGAGTACCGTATCCGTGAGCGACATCGCCCAGTCCTTGAAGCCGCTCTTCGATCCCGAGAGCATCGCCGTCATCGGTGCCTCCAACGACGTCATGAAGTTCGGTGGCCGGCCGATCCGCTACATGAAGGAAGCCGGCTTCGAGGGCCGTATCTTTCCGGTCAATCCCAAGGGCGGCGAGATCCAGGGGCTCGCCGCCTACAGCGACGTGCGCGAGATTCCGGAGCCCGTGGACATGGCCGTCGTCTCGGTACCGGCGGCCGGCGTGGTGGCGCAGATCGAGGCCTGTGCCGAGGCCGGCGTCAAGGGCGCGGTGATCTTCTCCTCGGGCTTCGCCGAGACCAGCTCCGAGGGCGAGGCCTGGCAGGCGCGGCTCTCGGAAATCGCGGCGAGCTCCGGCACCCGCCTCGTCGGCCCCAACTGCATGGGCATGCTGAACGTCAAGAGCCACGCCATCGGCACCTTCTCCAGCATGTTCGACCACGGCTGGCCGAGGCCCGGCAACATCACGATTCTGAGCCAATCGGGCGCCGTCGGCTCGCACACGCTGGTGCTGGCGCGCGAGCGCGGCCTCGGCGTCCGTGGCTGGATGACGACGGGCAACGAATGCGACGTCGACGTCGCCGACTGCATGATGTTCGCGGCCGAGGATCCGGAGACCCAGGTCATCGCCATCTACATGGAAGGCTGCCGCCAGCCGGAACGGCTGATCGAGGCGCTGGAGACCGCCCGGCGGCAGCGCAAGCCGGTGGTGGTGCTGAAGGTCGGCGCCTCCGAGGTCGGCGCGGTGGCGGCGAACTCGCATACCGCCTCGCTCGCCGGCGCCGACGCGGTCTTCGATGCCGTCTATCGGCAGTACGGCGCCCACCGCGCCCACTCGCTGGAGGAGCTGTTGGAGATCTCGGCCGCTGCTTCGGCCGGCCAGTTTCCGAGCAGCAACCGTCTGGGCGTCGCCACGATCTCGGGCGGGGTCGGCGTCATGTCCTGCGACGCGGCGGCGGCCAACGGGCTCGAGGTGCCGGCCCTGCCCGAGCGGGCCCAGCGCGAGCTCAAGGAGCTGATGCCCTTCGCCGCGGTCCGCAACCCGGTCGATACCACGGCGCAGATGTTGAACGATGTCGGCCTCTTGAGGCGCAACATGGAGGTCCTGCTGGCGCACGGCGAGGTCGACGCGACGTTGCTGTTTATGAGCTCGATCGGCTTTTCGCCCTATCTGATGCCGCAGATCAAGGAGGTTCTGCCGGGGGTCCGCGAGCAGTTTCCGGACGAGCTGATCTTCTTCTCGGCCATGCTCAGGCCCGACGACAAGGCCTTCTTCGAGGACCTGAAGTTCACTTGCATCGAGGACCCGACCCGCGCCATCGAGGCGATCGGCGCGCTCGTCCGCTTCGGCCAAAGCTTCGCGCGGGCCGAGGCCGAGACACCGCCAACCCTGCCGGCCGGCGCCCGCCCCGCCCCGGCGGAGACGCTGAACGAGGTCGCGGCCGGCGCCCTCTTGCGCGATGCCGGCCTGCCCGTCGTCGAGAGCCGGCTGACGGAAAATGCCGAGGAAGCGGCCGAGGCGGCGGCCGCGCTTGGCTTCCCCGTGGTCCTGAAGGTGGTCTCGCCTGAGATCCAGCACAAATCGGAGGTCGGCGGCGTCCGCGTCGGCCTCGCCGATGCGGCAGCCGTGCGCCAGGCCCATAACGAGATCGTGGCCAGCGTCGCCGAGAAGGCGCCGGGCGCTGCCGTCGACGGCATCATGGTGGCGCCGATGGTCTCGGGCGGCGTCGAGACCATCCTCGGCGTCCATGCCGACCCGGTCTTCGGGCCGACGGTGATGTTCGGGCTCGGCGGCATCTTCGTCGAGGTCCTAAAAGACGTCACCTTTCGGGTCGCCCCCTTCGGCCTGGACGAGGCCCGCTGCATGATCCGCGAGGTCAAGGGCTACCCGTTGCTGGAGGGCGCGCGCGGCCAGCCGCCGGCCGACGTCGAGGCCCTGGCCGAGGCCTTGGCCCGGCTCTCGGTCTTCGCGGCCGAGAACCGCGAGACAGTCGACGGCATCGACCTCAACCCATTCCTGGTCCTGGAGAAGGGCCGGGGCGCGGTCGCGCTCGATGCCCTGGTGGTGCCGAGGACGAAGTAGGAGAGGGCAGGCTTCGCGAGCCTCCCATGTGACGTCGCCGTCGCCGGCTAATCCAGAAGGGCTTCGCGCTCGGCGACCATCTCCAGCAAGGATTTCAGCCTGGACCGATCC
>JASLMY010000070.1:0-13830 GCA_030746295.1 Alphaproteobacteria bacterium
TTCTCCAACCGGGTCGTGAACGAGGCGACGTCGCCCGGCTGCAGCAGCCGCGAGGGCAAGACCACCGTCCAGTGCGAGAGCTCTTTCTGGTTCCCGTCGCTGACGGTGACCTTCAGCCTTGGCACCCGTTGGGCGGCGTTGCCGACATTGGCAACGTTGCCGGTGACCTTGAACACCGCCTGCCCGGCCTCGCGGGTCATCTTGTGACCGACGTCGCGGAACTCGAAGGCCAGCTTCGGCGGCAGCACGACCGGCAGTCGCGCCATCGAATAGAGCTTCAGCGCCGGCGGCCAGTAGGCGACGATTCGGTCGCGCCAGCCGATACCGCCGACAAAGCCGCCGATCAGGACCACGATCAGCAGCACCCAGCCGATCCAGGCGCGGCTGGCGCGCGCCGTTCCCGGCAACGCCGGCAGATTGGCGCCGCGCGCCAGCGGCCGGACCCGCTGGGGGCCGTGGAAGGCGGCCGGGCTGTCGCCCATTTCCGCGGGGAATTCGGCGTCGTCCGCGATCTCCGGCTCGATTGGCGCCGGCGCCGGCGCCTCCTCGAACCAGCTGTGGCTGCAGCGCGCGCAACGGACGACGCGGCCCTCGGCGCCAAGTGCCTTGTCGTCGACGAGATATCGGGTGGAGCAGGATGGGCAGGTCAGAATCATACCGAGGCGCCCGTGATCGCGGCGACAATCTTATAGGCCCTGACGCCGTTCCAAACAAGTCGTGCCATGCCCGCGGTCGGCTCCGGCCTGGGGCGACCTACCGGCGCTGGACGGCCGAGGGGGGCCATGGCATGCTCCGGGCCGTAACACCATTGAGGGTCGCCGTCGATTGGTCCGCTTCGAGAACGTCGGCATGCGCTACGGCCTCGGCCCCGAGGTCCTGCGCGACATCACCTTTCATCTCGAGCCCAGTTCCTTCCACTTCCTGGTCGGACCCAGCGGCGCTGGCAAGTCGTCGCTGTTGCGTCTGTTGTCGCTGGCGCTCCGGCCCTCGCGCGGCCTGATCACCATCTTCGGGCATGATCTCGCGACCACCCCACGCCAGGCCTTGCCGGGTTTGAGGCGGCAGATCGGCGTCGTCTTCCAGGACTTTCGGCTGCTCGGGCATTTGAGCGTCCTCGAGAACGTCGCCCTGCCGCTCCGCATCGCCGGTCGAAACCAGCGCATCGGCGAACACGTGAAGGAACTCCTGGACTGGGTCGGCCTCGGCGATCATGCCGACAACCTGCCCTCGCGGCTCTCGGGCGGCGAGCAGCAGCGGGTCGCGATCTGCCGCGCGGTCGTCGCCCAACCGAGCCTGCTGCTGGCCGACGAGCCGACCGGAAACGTCGACGACAACATCGGCTTTCGCTTGATGCGGCTTTTCGAGGAGCTGCACAGGACCGGCACGACCGTCGTCGTCGCCACCCACAACCGGATCCTCGTCGACGCCTTCGACCATCCGAGATTGGTGATCGAGGACGGCACCTTGACGCTGGGACGGGGCTGAGGCACGGGCGGGGAGATGGCCAAGCGTCCGCGACTGATACCGGACGACGAGGGGTCGGGACGGTTTCTGCCCTGGGTTGTCGCCGTGATGACCTTCTTGGCCGCGCTCGCCACCGCCGGTGCGGTCGTCCTGGGCACCGCCATGCAGAGCTGGCGGGCGGGCCTCGAAGGCAGTCTCACGGTCGAAGTGTCGGCCAGCGGCGAGGCGCCGGCGAGCCAGCGCGTCGCCAAGGCGGCCGAGACACTGCGCGGCGTGGACGGCATTCGCAAGGTTCGGGTCTTGAGCGAGGCCGAGCTCGCCGCACTGTTGGAGCCGTGGCTCGGCGCCGGGGCGTCGCTCGCCGACCTGCCGGTGCCGCGGCTGATCGACGTCGAGCTCGAGCCGGCGCACGGCATCGACTTGGGCGCACTGGCCCACCGGCTTGCGGCCGAGGTGCCGGGCACCCAGGTCGACGATCACCGGATCTGGCTGCAGCAGCTGGTCCGGCTGGCGCAGAGCATCCGGATCGTCGCGGCCAGCATCGTCGTCCTGATCGCCGGCGCCATGGCGACGGTCGTCGTCTTCGCGGTCCGGGCCGCACTCGCCGCGCACCATCAGGTGGTGTCGCTGCTGCACCAGATGGGTGCCAGGGATTCCTTCGTTGCCCGCGAGTTCCAGAACCACGCCTTCCTGATGGGTGTCCGAGGCGGCATGATCGGCCTGGCGTTGGCCGCGATCACGCTCTTCGTGCTGACCCAGTTGGCGGCCCGCGTCGAGACGCCGATGCTGCCGGCCCTCTCGCTCCGGGCCGGCCTGTTCGCGGCCCTGGCGCTGGTGCCGTTCGCCAGCGGCGCTATCGCCTTCATCACCGCGCGGCAGACCGTCCTGCGGGCACTGAGACGGATGCCGTGATCGGCCGGTCGGGTGCCGCTATGATGGCAAGACGAGGGGGCGTGCGAGAATGGCCCCCGAAGAACCGAAGGGTAGTTTGAAGGCACCATGCTCGGAGGATTTGGCGGCACCGGCTCGACGCGATGGCGCGCCTTGTTTTGGCTCGGCCTCGGGCTCGTCGGCATCGTTTGTCTCTGGCTCGGCGGCTTTCTCTATTTCGTCAACCGCCTGCCGGCCGAGGTCGCGAACCCCGGCGGCGAGACCGACGCCATCGTCGTTCTCACCGGCGGTGCCGAGCGTCTGGATGCCGGCCTGGCGCTGCTGATCGAGGGCAAGGCGAGGAGGCTCTTGATCTCGGGCGTGGACCGGGCGACGACCTTGGCCGAGCTGCAGAGGCGCAGCCGGGTCGACCCGGCCAAGTTCGCCTGTTGCGTCGAGATCGGTCATCAGGCCGCCGACACCGTCGGCAACGCCGACGAGGCGGCCCGCTGGGCCCGCGCCGCTGGCTACCGGAGCCTGCGCCTGGTCACCGCCGGCTATCACATGCCGCGCAGCCTGCTGCTCTTCCAGGATGCCATGGCCGACATCGAGGTGATCGCCAACCCGATCTTTCCGGCGCATGTGAAGACCGGCGAGTGGTGGCGCTATCCCGGCACCGCACGGCTCTTGGCGGTCGAGTTCAACAAGTACCTGGTGAGTCTCGTCCGCGTCCGCCTTGGGCTCGGTGCGTCGGCCAACGGTTGAGGCAGGTGTCCGGCATGCTTCTCTTTCGCTCCCTCGCCTTCAACCTCGCCTTCTATCTCTGGAGCGTCGCCATCGTGCTCGCCTACGTGCCGGGGCTCTGGCTGCCGCATGGCGTCGTGGTTCGCGGCCAGCGGCAGTGGGCAGACGGCGTCGTCCGGCTGATGCGCTGGCTCGCCGGGATCCGCTACGAGGTCCGGGGCACGGAACACCTGCCTGCCGGCGGCGCCATTCTCGCCGCCAAGCATCAGTCCGCCTGGGACACGCTCATCTGGCACCTGATCGCCGACGACCCGGCGATCGTGATGAAGGCGGAGCTTCTGAAGATCCCGATCTACGGCGGCTATTGCAAGAAATCCCGGATGATCGCGATCGACCGCCAGGGCGGCAGCAAGGCGATGCGCGAGATGGTGAGCCAGGCCCGCGCCGCGATCGCCGAGGCGCGCCCGATCGTGGTCTTCCCGCAGGGCACGCGGACGCCACCCGGGGCGCCGACGACGGAAGCACCTTACCTGCCGGGCATCGCCGCCCTCTACCGCGGCCTGGGCGCGACGATTGTACCGGTGGCGCTAAATTCGGGGCTCTTCTGGCCCCGCCGCAGCTTCCTGAGGCACCCCGGCACCATCGTCCTGGAATATCTGGAGCCGATTCCGCCGGGCCGCGACCGCAAGCGTGTGATGGCCGAGCTCGAGGAACGGATCGAGACCGCGACGGCCCGGCTCGAGGCCGAGGCGCGAGGCTTTCCGTCGCCCTGTGGACAAGTTTCGCCACCTCTCTCTGAATGACGGGGATAAGTCGAAATTCTGTCGTGATATTAGATATATACCCTAAATCTAATTGTGGGTAACTACCCTCAACTGGTTGGTACATTTCAAGAACATTGACCCGTGGGACGGGCTTGCCTACACTGTCTGGCCCGCCCCGAGCGAGCCTCTGCCAGGAGCATTCATGGCCACCGTCACGCCGATATCGCAGCAGATCTGGGATATGAAGTACCGGTCCAAGGGACCGGACGGGACGCCTGTCGATTCGACCATCGAGGACAGCTGGCGCCGGGTGGCGCGGACGCTCGCCGCCGACGAGGCGGCGGCGGAGCGCTGGGAAGAGGTCTTCTACGAGGCCTTGGAGGGCTTCAAGTTCCTGCCCGCCGGCCGCATCCTCGCCGGCGCCGGCACGCGCCGTCGGGTCACCCTCTTCAACTGCTTCGTCATGGGCACGGTGCCCGACGACATGAGCGGCATCTTCGAGCACTTGAAGGAAGCCGCCCTGACCATGCAGCAGGGCGGCGGCATCGGCTACGACTTCTCCACGCTCCGGCCCAAGGGCGCGGCGGTTCGAGGCGTCGGCGCCGACGCCTCGGGCCCGCTTACCTTCATGGACGTCTGGGACGCCATGTGCCGCACCATCATGAGCGCCGGCCACCGGCGCGGTGCCATGATGGGTACGCTCGGCTGCGACCATCCCGACATCGAGGCCTTCATCGAGGCCAAGCAGGACCCGGGCCGGCTCAGGATGTTCAATCTCTCGGTGCTGGTGACGGACGCCTTCATGGAGGCCGTGCAGGCAGACGAATCGTGGGACTTGCAGTTCGCCGGCACCACCTACAAGACGGTCCGGGCGCGCGACCTCTGGGACCAAATAATGCGCGCCACCTACGGCTACGCCGAGCCCGGCGTGATCTTCATCGATCGCATCAACCGAAACAATAATTTGTATTATTGTGAAGATATTAATACAACTAACCCATGTGGCGAGCAGCCGTTACCGCCGTATGGCGCCTGCCTCTTGGGCTCGATCAACCTGGCGCGGCTGATCGAGGCGCCGTTCGAGGCCGAGGCGGCGCTCGACGCGGCCGCGCTCGAGCGGACCGTCACCGCCGCCGTCCGCATGCTGGACAACGCCATCGACATCTCGCGCTTTCCCTTGGAGAGCCAGCGCCAGGAGGCCTTGGCCAAGCGCCGCATCGGCCTTGGCGTCACTGGCCTTGCCGATGCCCTGATCTTCTGCCGCGCCCGTTACGGCAGCGCCCGGGCGCTGGAGCTGACCGAGGCCTGGACGGCCGCGATCCAACGCGCCGCCTATCTCGCCAGCACCGAGCTGGCAGCTGAGAAGGGCGCCTTCCCGCTCTACGACGAGGCCAAGTACCTGGCCGGCGAAAACGTTGGCCGGCTCGACGACGAGGTCCGCGACGCGATCCGCCGGCACGGCATCCGCAACGCCCTGCTGACCTCGGTGGCGCCGACCGGCACGATCTCGATCCTGGCCGACAACGTCTCCAGCGGCATCGAGCCGGTGTTTTCGTTCGCCTACAGCCGCTACGTGCTGATGCCGGACGGCAGCCGCAAGGAAGAGCCGGTCACCGACTACGCCTACCGCCTCTACCGCAGCCGCTTCGGCGAGACGGCGCAATTGCCCGACTATTTCGTCGACGCCCAGTCGCTAGGGCCGGGCGACCACGTGGCGATGCAGGCGGCGGCGCAGAAATACGTCGACAGCTCGATCTCCAAGACCATCAACTGCCCCGAGGAGATCTCCTTCGAGGATTTCCGGCAGGTCTACATGCTGGCCTACGAGACCGGCTGCAAGGGTTGCACCACCTACCGTCCGAACGAGGTGACGGGCGCGGTGCTGAAGGCCGAGCCGAAGGCGGCGGATGCCGGCATCGCGCAGGCCGAGCTGCCGCTGGAGGCGCCGGCGGCCAGGGCCAAGGACCTCTACGAGGCGGGCGGCGTCATCCACCTGACCCAACCGCTCGACCGGCCCGAGGCCCTGCCCGGCAGCACCTACAAGATCAACTGGCCGGAATCGGACCACGCCATCTACATCACCATCAACGACATCGTCCAGGACGGCCGGCGCCGCCCCTTCGAGGTCTTCATCAACTCCAAGAACATGGAGCACTACGCCTGGACGGTGGCGCTGACGCGGATGATCTCGGCCGTCTTTCGCCGCGGCGGCGACGTCAGTTTCGTCGTCGAGGAGCTGAAGGCGGTCTTCGATCCGCGCGGCGGCCACTGGATGTCGGGCCACTACGTGCCCTCGCTCTTGGCCGCGATCGGCGAGGTGATCGAGACCCATATGCGTCGGATCGGCTTCATCCCGAGCCCGGAGGCGGAAGCGCCGATGATCGAGGCGGCCCGCGCCGTCGCCGGCGAGTTGCCGCCGCCCGAGACGGCGACGCCGCTCAAGATCTGCCCGCGCTGCAGCATGCCGGCGATGATCCTGCAGGAGAACTGCCTCGTCTGCACCTCCTGCGGCCATTCGAAGTGCAGTTGACCGAGCCCTCCAAGAGGAAGGAACCCCATTTGCCATGAGCGATACCGTCTCGTTCGATTTTTCCGATGCCCGAGTGCTGGTCACCGGCGGCTCCAACGGCATCGGCAACGCCATCGCCCGTGGCTTTCGCGACGCCGGGGCGGAAGTGACGATCACCGGCACCCGCGCCGCTGCCGCCGACTACGACACCGACATCGCTTCCATGGCCTACCGGCAGCTCGACATGGAGGATGGCGCCGCGATCGAGGCGCTGGGCCACTCGTTCGACGCCCTCGACGTTCTGGTCAACAACGCCGGCGGCACGGTCCGGGGCGAGGCGGCCTGGCAGCCCGACGGCTTCGAGAAGGTCATCGACATCAACCTCGACGGCAGCTATCGGATGGCCTGGGCGGTCTTGGAGCAGCTCAAGCAGGCCCGAGGCTCGGTCGTCAACATCGCCTCGATGACGAGCTATTTCGCCGCCCCCCCGGGTGCCGGGCTATGGCGCCTCCAAGGGCGCGGTGATGCAGTTGACGAAGACGCTCGGCGCCGCCTGGGCGCCCTTCGGCGTTCGCGTCAACGCCATCGCGCCGGGCTGGATCAAGACCAACCTTACGGAGCTGGTGCAGGCCGACCCGGCGCTGAACGACCCGATCCTGGCGCGCACACCCATGGGCCGATGGGGCGAGGCCGAGGACATGGCCGGCACCGCCCTCTTCCTCGCCTCCTCGGGTGCCGGCTTCCTGACCGGCGTCACCATCCCCGTCGACGGCGGCTTCAGCTCGGTTTAGGCCAGAAAAATGGGGTCTGACCCCATTTATTAGAAGCGCGCCGCCTCGACCAGGGCGTGCACGGCCTCGAGGTGATGGTCGGCGATGCCGAGCTCGCGCAGATGGGCGACCATGTTGGCGACGTATTCCGGGTTGGCGCCGCTACCGCCCGAGGCGCCGCCGACCACCCGGGCGGCGGTCTCCGGGGCCAGCTTGCCGGCATATTGCGGGTGCCGCCGGTCGACGGTGAAGACGAGGCCGTCGAGCGGCGCCGTCCCGACCCGGAACGTGCCCTGGTGCGGCTGGTAGACCGGGGTCGCCATCTCGCGGGCCTGGAGATAGTCCAGCACCCCGGTCCGGTCGGCCGCCGCCACCCGATAGACCCGGCCAACGCAGGAGCCGCCGAGGTCCAGGCCCATCACCAGGCCCGGCGCCGTCTCGGTGCCCCGATGCACCCAGGACCAGACACAGAGCGCCCGGTGATAGCCATGGAGGCGGGCCAGTCGCGCCTCCTGGAACGGGAAGTCGGGGCGCCACATCAGCGAGCCGTAGCCGAAGACCCAAAGGTCGCCGGCCGGCAAGGCCAGCAACCGGTCGATACCACCCACGCCATTCGCCTTCCGAGCCGTCATCGCTTGCCCCACCGGTCCCCGAAACAGCGCCCAATCTAGCCCGTCGGCCACGCTTGCGGTATCGCCCAGCCGGCCCCACCAGCGCCGCCGCTCGACCGCCGTCCCGGCCCGAGCTATAAGGGCGGCGCCGCCGCTCGCCAAGGTGCCCATGCGTTATTTTCTCCTTCTCGCCGCCGTCGCCACCATCGTCCTCGGCTACGTCGCCTATTATTTCCAGGTCGAGCAGGGGGTCCGAGACGGCGTCGTCGCCTGGGTCGAGATGCGACGCCAGCAGGGCATCGAGGCCGGCTACGACGGCCTCGCCAGCCGCGGCTTTCCCTTCCGCGTCGTCGTCGAGCTCGACGCGCCGCGCCTGGCGGCACCGTCGGCGCCCGGGGCGCCCGCCTGGCAGGGACGGCGGCTCTCGGGCGTCATCCAACCCTGGAACCTGGAGCATCTGATCCTCGACCTCTCGGGCGACGGCGAGGTGAGCTTCGCGCAATCGGGCCGTCGCCTCGCCTATGCGGTCGAGCAGGGGCTCGCCAGCGTCGAGGGCGGTGCCGGCCGGCTGGCCCGGCTCGCCGTCGACCTCGGCGAGGTCAGCTTGTCCGAGGCGGCGACGGCGGTCCGTCTCACGACCGCGCGGCTACAATTCCACCTCCGCCCGGGCGAGAGGCCGAGCGGGCTCTGGCGCCTCACCTACAAGGCCGAGCGGAGCCGCATCGAGGCCGAGGGTACCTCGCCGCTCGGCATCACGGTCGGCGTCCTCGGGCCCGAAATCGCGCTAGCCATGGTCGAGGTAACACTGAACGGCCGGCACCAGTCATCGAACGGAATGGCGGCGGCAACCGTGGCTGAGGTCGTCGCGCGCTGGCGCGACACTGGCGGCAGCGCCGAGATCAACCGCTTCAAGCTCAGCTGGGGCACGCTCGACGTCGAGGCCGACGGCACCCTCAGTCTCGATGCCGAGATGCGGCCGATCGGCGCCCTGACGGCCCGGGTCCGGGGGCACGGCAAACTGATCGAGGCCCTGGTCCGGACGCGCCTGATGGCGCCGGCCGCGGCCAACGGCGCGCGGGCGGTTCTCGATCTTCTGGCCAAGGCCGGTGGCGGCGTCCTCGCGGTGCCGCTGACCTTGCAGAACGGCGTGCTGTCGCTGGGGCCGGTGGCGCTCGCCCGCCTCAGTCCTCTCCTGCGCCGCGACGGCCGAAGTCCGGTGCTGCCGTCTCCTGCCCGGCGGCGATGATGCGCCGGCGGACCTCGCGCGTCCGCGTGAAGAGGTCGAAGAGCCGGTCCCCCTCGTCCCAACGGATCATCCGCTGCAAGGCGATCAAGTCCTCGGTGAAGCGGCCCAGGGTCTCCAACACCGCGTCCTTGTTGGCGAGAAAGACGTCGCGCCAGAACTCGGGCTCCGAGGCGGCGATGCGGGTGAAGTCGCGAAAGCCGCCGGCCGAATACTTGATGACCTCGCTCTTGGTCACGCTCTCCAGGTCGGCGGCGGTGCCGACGATGTTGTAGGCGATCAGGTGCGGCAGGTGCGAGGTCACCGCCAGCACCAGGTCGTGATGCTCGGCATCCATGATCTCGACCCGGCTGCCGATGGCGCGCCAGAGGCCCGCCACCCTTTCCACCGCCGCCGGGTCGGTCGCGGCGTCCGGGGTCAGGATGCACCAGCGGTCGTCGAAGAGCTCGGCGAAGCCGGATTCGGGGCCGGAATTCTCGGTGCCGGAGACCGGATGGCCCGGCACCAGGTGCACGCCTTCGGGCAGCAGCGGCGCCAGCTGGCGCAGCACCGAGCTCTTCACCGAGCCGACGTCGGAGACGATGGCACCGGGCTTCAAGACCGGGGCGATGGCCTCGGCGATGGCGGAATAGCTGCCGAGATGGCTGCAGAGGATCACCAGGTCGGCACCGGCGACGCACTCGGCCGGATCGAGATGGGCGCTGTCGACGATGCCGAGCTCGAGGCACTTGTCACGCGAGGCTTCGGACCGGGTGCAGCCGGCGATATGCGCCGCCAGGCCGCCACGCCTGATCGCCCGGGCGAGAGAAGAGCCGATCAGGCCGACGCCGATCAGCGCCAGGCGCTCGAACGGCGCTTGCGCTTCAGTCATCGCCGGTGCCCAAGAACGCGGCCACGGCCTCGGCCACGGCCCGGTTCTCCTCTTCCAGGCCGATGGTGATACGGACATGGTTGGGCAGGCCGTAGGCGGCGATGTTGCGCGGCAGGATGCCGCGGCTCTGCAAGAAGGCCAGCGCCGCCTCGGCGTTTCGCGGTCCTTCGGGCTCGAACTCGACCGATACGAAGTTGCCGACGCTGGGGATCACGGAAAGGCCAAGGTTCGTGAGCTCTTGCGTCAACCAGGGCAGCCAGACGTCGTTGTGGCGCCTGGCCGCGTCCATGTGCACGGGATCCTCCAGCGTCGCCATGCCGGCTGCCTGGGCCGCCGAATTGACGTTGAAGGGCGAGCGCACGCGGTGATAGACCTGGGCCACCTCCTCCGGGCAATAGGCCCAGCCGAGACGCAGCGCCGCGAGGCCGTGGATCTTCGAGAAGGTCCGCGTCATGACCACGTTGTCGGCGCCGTCGACGAGGTCGACGCCAGCCGAATAGTCGTTGCGGCTGACATACTCCGCATAGGCGGAATCGATCACCAGCAGCACGCCGTCGGGCAGCCCTTGATGCAGGCGGCGGAGCTCGGCGTCGGAGATGTAAGTCCCGGTCGGGTTGTTCGGGTTGGCGAGGAAGACCATCTTGGTCCGCTCGTTGACCGCGGCCAACAGGGCGTCGACCGAGGCGGTGTGCTCGACCTCCGGCGCCGTCACCGGGGTCGCACCGGCCGCCATGGCGTTCAGCTTGTACATCAGAAAGCCGTGCCGACTGTACAGGACCTCGTCGCCGGGGCCGGCATAGGCTCGGATCAGCAAGCCGATGATCTCGTCCGAGCCGGCACCGCAGACGATCCGCTCCGACGCCAGACCATGGACCTGGCCGAGCGCCTCGCGGAAGCGGTCGGCGCCGCCGTCGGGATAGCGGTGCAGGTCCTCAGCAGCGCGGGTATAGGCCGCGACCGCGGCGGGGCTCGGCCCCAGCGGCGATTCATTGGCCGACAGCTTCATCGCCCTGCCGCCGCCCTCCAGCTCGGCGTCGCCGCCGACATAGGGCGCAATGGCGAGGATTCCCTCCTTCGGGATGGGCTTCTTCATCGTTCTCTCTGGTTCCGTCAGGCTTCCGCCGGCGTCGTGGCGCCGGGGGCATGGATCGGCTCGGGATAGGAGCCCAGAACCACCGCGCGGTAGAGCGTCTCGTCCATCACCGTCGCCAGCCGCACCAGGCGGTGGTCGTCCTCCGCAACGAAGTCGTCGATAAGGACCAGGTGCAACCGACCCCTGGCGACCTCGCCCTCGCGCGTCGCGACCACGCGGCCCGGCAGGCCGACGCCATCCAGCGCCTCCAGAAGGCGGCCGCGGCTGACGTCGAGGTCGCAATCGAAGGCGGCAACGGTGACGTCTTGGCCCGATCGCTCGGGGTCCATGCAGGAGATCACCAGGGCGCCCAGTTCCTCGAAACGGCCAGACGGCGAGGCGAAGAAGGGCAGTCGCCAGACGATCCGGGGAACGTCGCCGCCCCGTGCCTCCGAGGCCAAGAGCGGCCACCAGGGCGTTTCCTCCTCGTCTTGCGGCTCGGGCAGGATGCCGAGCATGCCCGGCGTCTCGACGACATGCCGCATCACCACCGAGGGCGCGACGTGCAGCGTCATCGGCGTCGAGGCGCCGAAGTGATTGCGCGCCAAGTCCCAGTAACCGGCCGATTTCTCGGGCGCGCAGACGGCCACTGCGATCGGCCCCTGCATCGCCGTCGCGGCGTTGATGAGCTCACGCCAAATGCGAAAGACGACCTCGAGCGGCAGGTCGCCGTCATGGCGGGACGAGATGCGCCGCAAGATCTGCGCTTCCCGTCCCGGCCGCATCGCCGAGCCTGCGCCATCTTCCTTGGCCCGCGAGACCTCCAGGATCAACGAGGCCCGGCGCATCAAGGCGTCATGCAAGGCATCGTCGATGGCGTCGATTTCACGGCGCACTTTATCGAGGCTGACGGAATCGGCGGGCATGGGCTGAATGTGCGTGAGGATTGCGTTTGAAACCGAGGCCCGAGGTATAGTCAGAAGGCTTGGCAAAAGCAAAGAAAACCTTGCCTCGCGAAAGCCGGCCGGGAGAAAGAAAACGTTGACACCGACCGAGGCGATTTCATAGCAATCGCCTTCCGGCCGCCACGAATCGCCGGAGCCCCACCTCGACGGTCGAGCCTCGCTCATGAAATGCCCGGTTGGGCCGTCGATCTGCTAGCCTGGTGGATAGAATCCAATAGGAACCATGATGGACGAGCAGACGGCAACCAAGGTCCCCTCCGGGGACGAGGCACTGGCGGCGGAGCTGCGCTCCAAGGTCGTGACCTTCGGGCCGGAAGCACCGCTTCGTCTCGACAGCGGCAGTACCATCTCGCCGGTGACCGTGGCCTATCAGACCTATGGCACGCTGAACGCCGACAAGTCGAACGCGGTGCTGATCTGCCACGCGCTGACCGGCGACCAGCACCTCGCCAACCACCATCCGATCACCGGCAAGCCGGGCTGGTGGGACCTCATGGTCGGCCCCGGCAAGCCGTTCGACACCGATCGCTACTTCGTCATCTGCCCGAACATCCTGGGCGGTTGCATGGGCACGACGGGGCCGGCCACGATCGACCCCGCCGGCGGCGCTCCCTATGGCCTGGGCTTTCCGGTCATCACGATTGCCGACATGGTCCGCCTGCAGGCGATGCTGGTCGATCATCTCGGCATAGAGACGCTCTTTTGCGTCAGCGGCGGCTCGATGGGCGGCATGCAGGTCTTGGAATGGGCGGTGCGCTATCCCGAACGCGTCTTCACCGCCGTGCCGATCGCCACGGCGGCCAAGCACACGGCCCAGAACATCGCCTTTCACGAGGTCGGGCGACAGGCCATCATGGCCGATCCCGAGTGGCGCGGCGGCGAATACTACCGCTATGACACCAAGCCGCGCGCCGGGCTGTCGGTGGCCCGGATGGCGGCGCATGTCACCTATCTGTCCGAGGCCTCGCTGCATCAGAAGTTCGGCCGCCGGCTGCAGGATCGCGAGCGGCTCTCCTACGGCTTCGAGGCCGACTTCCAGGTCGAAAGCTACCTGCGCTACCAGGGCTCGTCCTTCGTCCAGCGCTTCGACGCCAACTCCTACCTCTACATCACCCGGGCGATGGACTATTTCGACCTGATCGCCGAGCACGAGGGCGTGCTGGCCAACGCCTTTCGCGAGACCAAGGCGCACTGGTGCGTGGTTTCGTTCACCAGCGACTGGCTCTACCCGACGGTCGAGAACCGCGAGATCGTCCGGGCGCTCAACGCCGTCGCCGCCGATGTCAGCTTCGTCGAGATCGAGAGCGACCTCGGCCATGATTCCTTCCTGTTGGACGTGCCCGAGCTCTTCACCACGATGCGGGCCTTTCTCGACGCCGCGGCGCGCAAACGGGGCTTGTAGCGGCGCATGGACCGGGCGGTCGCCGACAGCCGTAGCAAGGACATCCGGGTCGACCTCAGGTTGATCGCCGACATGATCGAGCCCGGCAGCCGGGTGCTCGACATCGGCTGCGAAGACGGCGAGCTGCTCTACATCCTGACGCACGAGCGCGAGGTCGACGGCCGCGGCGTCGAGCTCAGCCAGCAGGGCGTCAACGCCTGCGTCCGGCGCGGGCTGTCGGTGATCCAGGGCGACGCCGATACCGATCTCGTCGACTATCCCGACAAGGCCTTCGACTACGCGATCCTGAGCCAGACCCTGCAAGCGACCTACAACCCCCGCAACGTCTTGGTCGAGCTCTTGAGGATCGGCCGGCGGGCGATCGTCTCGTTCCCCAATTTCGGCTATTGGCGGGTGCGCTGGATGCTTCTGGTCAAGGGCCGGATGCCGGTCACCGATGCCCTGCCCTACAGCTGGTACGACACCCCCAACATCCACCACGGCACGATCCGCGACTTCGTCGGCCTCTGCGACGAGCTCTCGATCACCATCGAGCGCGGCATCGC
>JASLMY010000070.1:13840-20021 GCA_030746295.1 Alphaproteobacteria bacterium
AACATCCACCACGGCACGATCCGCGACTTCGTCGGCCTCTGCGACGAGCTCTCGATCACCATCGAGCGCGGCATCGCCTTGACCCATGCCGGCGGGGCTTCGCCGCTGGGCCACCGAATCCGCCTCGCCAACCTCTTCGGCGAGCAGGCGGTCTTTCTGCTCAGCAAGGACTGACCAACCGCTCCGAGCCAGAGCCTCTCCAGGTGACAGCGCCCCGATGCCTCTACGGTTGGCGGCTGGCGGCGGCGCGCGAGGAGACGGCGATGGGCACCGGCCGACGGCGTCGCCGGGCCCGCGCCTCTACCGCGGTGGCGGCGTAGATCTGCTTGTCCGCCTCAACCAGGAGTACGCCGGCCAGCGTGGCGCCGAGGCCGCGGCCGAGCCGCTCCCAGACCGGGGCCGTGCGCAACAGCATGCGCGAGCGGAAGGGCGGCAGGTAGAGCGCTGCCGAGCGCTCGGTCGGTTGGAACATCGCCCCCTTCAACAACAGCCCCAACTGGCCCTGGCTGTAGGGCCGACCATGGCCGAAGGGGGTGCGCTCGAAGCGGGCCCAGAGCCCGCGCCGGTTCGGCACCACCACCAGAAGCCGGCCGCCCAAGGTCAGCACCCGCCAGGCCTCGCGCAGCAGCGCGCGCACGTTCTCGGTGTTCTCCAGCTCGTGCACGATCAGCACCCGCTCGACGCTGGCGTCGGGGAGCGGCAGGTCGTGCTCTTCCGACAGGGCCACCAGGTTGGGGCCGTCGTCGGGCCAGCGCGAGATCCCCTGGATGGCCGGCATCAGGGCGATGACCCGCTCGGCTTCGCCGCGGAAGGGGCGGAGATAGGGCGTGGCATAACCCAGGCCGAGCACCGACCGCCCACCGACATCCGACCAGATACGACGGATCTCGCGGCGCACCAGGTTGCGCGCCACCCGTCCCAGGGGACCGTGGTAGAACTCTCGCAGATCGTAGACGTCGGGTCGCATCGCCGGCGTAGTCTAACACGGAACGAGGGAGGGAACGCATGACCGAGGCAGAGGCGAGAGAGATCATCGCCACGCTGGAGCTGGCGCCGCACCCGGAAGGCGGCCACTTCCGCGAGATCTATCGCCAACGCCCCGCCGACGGCGGTCGCAGCGCCATGACCTCGATCTACTATCTGCTGGCACCCGGCGAGCAGTCGGCCTGGCACCGTCTCTCGGGCGCGGACGAGCTCTGGTACTACCACGCCGGGGACACGCTCGAGCTGAGGCTTTCCACCGAGGGCGAGCCTTACGAGACACACCGCCTCGGCACTGGCCTCGCCCAGGGCGAGCGGCCGCAGGTGATCGTGCCCGCCGGTTGTTGGCAATCGGCCTCGGTGCTGGGCGCCTGGTCGCTGGTCGGCTGCGCCGTCTCGCCCGGCTTCGAGTTCTCCGACTTCGAGCTCGCCCCACCGGGTTTCGCGCCGGCGCCGGCCGGCTGAGCCCTGCTCTAGCCCTGGATCGAAAAACCGCCGTCGATCGGGATGGCGGTGCCGGTGACGAAATCGGAGGCGGCGGCGGAGAGGAAGACGGCGACACCGGCGTGATCTTCCGGCTCGCCCCATTTCGCCATCGGCGTGCGCGCCTCGACGCGTTCGTGCAGGCCGGGCACGTCTTTGCGCGCCTGCCGCGTCAGGCCGGTGTTGATCCAGCCCGGCAGCACGGCGTTTACCTGGATGTTGTCCTCGGCCCAGGCCGAGGCTAACGCCTTGGTCAGCTGCACGATGCCGCCCTTGCTGGCGGCGTAGGCAGGCGCCCAGGCGGCGCCGAAGATCGACAGCATGGAGCCGATGTTGATGATCTTGCCGCCGCCGGCCTTCACCATCTCGGGATAGGCCGCCTGGGAACAGACGAAGGCGCTGGTCAGGTTGGTCTCGATCACCGTGTGCCATTCCTCCAGGGCAAGGTCTTGCGGCGGCTTGCGGATGTTGGTGCCGGCGTTGTTGATCAGGATGTCGAGCCGTCCGAACCGGTTCACCGCCGCTTCGATCAAAGCCCGGCACGAGGCCGCCTGGGTGACGTCGACGGCGACCGAGGCCGTCTCGGCGCCGAGCCCTTGCAGGACCCCTTCCGCCGCGGTGTTCTTCTCCGTATTGCGGCCGGCGACGACGATTGCGGCACCGGCCTCGGCCAGCCCCCGGGCCATGCCCAGGCCGATACCGCCGTTGCCGCCGGTGACGATGGCGACCCGCCCGGAAAGATCGAAGAGTTTCATGGACTCGCTCCCAATGCCGCTGCTTACAGAAGTCTCGAACCGTGGGTCCGATGGAATAGGATAGTGTCGGCTGGAATAGTGACGGCAAGCGCCGCCACTGTCGAACACCGAGGGGGAAGGAAAGAACGCCATGAAACGCCGCCTCGCCAGCGCCGCCCTCGCTCTCGCCCTCGCGATCCCGGCCACCGCCCGGTCAGAGGCGCCGTTGCCGATCTTCGATGCCCACCTTCACTACAGCCACGGCGCCTGGGCGCCCTTCGGGCCGGCCGCCGTGATCGACAACATGGACAAGGCCGGCGTGCCTCGTGCGCTCGTCTCCTCGACGCCCGACGACGGCACGCTGACCCTCTATCAAAAGGACGGATCGCGGTTCGTGCCGGTCCTGCGCCCCTATCGAGACGGCGTCAATTCCGCCAATTGGCATCTCGATGCCGAGACGCCCGCCTACCTGGCCCGGCGATTGAAGCGCGGCATCTATGCCGGCATCGGCGAATTCCATCTCTTCGATGCCGCGGCGGCCGGCGCGCCGGTCGTGGCAGAGGTCGTGCGGCTGGCGCTGGCGCGCGACATCTTCGTGCACGTCCATTCGGGGCCGGAGGCGATCGAGGCACTCTTTCGACGGACGCCCAAGCTGAAGGTGATCTGGGCGCATGCCGGCATGACCTCGCCGCCGCAAGTGATCGGCCGCCTGTTGGCGGCGCACCGGAACCTCTGGACCGAACTTTCCTTTCGCGGCTGGGACGTGGCGCCCGACGGCGGTGTCGACCCAGAATGGCGCCAGCTGCTGCTTCGCCATCCCGACCGCTTCATGATCGGCACTGATACTTACGTCAACCAGCGCTGGGATGCCTATCAGACGCTGGTCGCCGAGCACCGCCATTGGCTGGGGCAACTTCCCCCGAAGGTGGCGAAGGCGATCGCCTACGGCAACGCCGTCCGTCTCTTCGGTACCGGCGGCCGCCCGGCCCTCGCCCCCTGACCGGCTAGAGCACGGCATTGGGCTTTTCTTTCCTCGAAACGGGCGGCATTCTGTCGCCTAGGCTCGACCACGACGGCGATGGAACGGCGACGATGTCGACAATTCTCCATGAAATCCAGGAAGCCCGCGGCGAGCCGCCGATGCTCACCGAGGCGGACGACGGCGCCATCGCCTGGACGCGCGCCAGCCTGGCCACGGAGGCTGGCCGGCTGAGCTTGGACGGGGCCTGCCTGGGCGAGCTGGCGGCGGCGGCGGAGACGCTCGACACCAACCCGATGGCGACCATCGCGCTGACGCCGGACGACTTCGAGATGCCCGCCTGTCGTGCCTTGATGCGGCGCGCCCAGGCCGAGCTGGAGGATGGCGTCGGCTTCGTCGTCATCGATCGGCTGCCGATGGATCGCTTGGAGGCGGCGACGGCGAAGGCGCTTTACTGGATTCTGGCCCACATGCTGGCGCGCCCGGTGGCGCAGAACTGGGCCGAGGGCGCGCTGATCTACGACGTCTACGATTCCGGCAAGCCCTTCGGCTATGGCGTTCGCCCCGACGTCACCAACCGGCACCAGAACTTTCATACCGACAACTCCTACAACCTCTGCCCGCCCCGCTACGTGGCCCTGCTCTGCCTCCAAAAGGCGGTATCGGGGGGCTTGAGCGGCGTCGTCAGCTTCGTCGCCGCGCATAACGAGATGCGCCGCCGGCACCCCGAGCTCTTAGGCCGGCTCTACCGCCCCTACCTGTTCGACCGCCAGCGCGAGCACGGGCCCGACGACCACAAGGTCGTCAGCCATCCACTGCTGTCCTACGACGGCGGGATGCTGAGGGCCAGGCTTTCGCGTGGCCGCGTGCTGGCCGGATACGCGCTCGCCGAGACGGCATTGGAGCCCGAGGGACGGGCGGCGCTGGAGGCGTTTGAATCCATCCTCGAGGATCCCGCCCTCAACGTCGACCTGATGCTGGAGCCGGGACAGATCGAGATCGTCGACAACTTCCGCTGCGGGCATCGCCGCACCGCCTTCAAGGACGGCCCCGACCGCAAGCGGCGCCTGGTCCGGCTCTGGCTTCGCGACCAGGGGCGGCGCTTCTACAACGGCTGAGGCGGATGCCGAGCACGGCTGGCTCGCACTTGCCGTCGAGCGGTTTGGAATCGCGGGCGGGTCGGTTATCGTAGACACGATAGGGAGCTTGGGGAGGCGGCTCTATGATGTCGTTCATCACTTTTCTGTTGCGAGTCTTCGTCTCCATCGCGATCGCCCTGTGCGTGATCGGCGGCGCGGCCGTCGGCTGGTTCTACGAAGAGATCCCCGTACTGGCCCAACGGGTCGCGACGGCAGGCGGTTCGCCGGCCATCCAGGGGATCGGTGCCGTCGTCGGCGGCATCGTGGGCCTGATCGTGGCGACGCTCACCTTCGGTGTGATCGCCACCATGCTCGACATGCGCGACCGCCTGATCGAGATCAGCCGGTCGCTCGAAGCCGCCCCGGCAGACCGCCGTCCCCTGAACTGGGAGAAGCCTTGAGAGTGATGATCAATAGGAGTTTGTCATGACCGTTCTCGGCAAGGGTGCCATGGTTTTTTGGCACGACATCCAGGGCGATGAGCTCGACTACAACCATTGGCATGGTTTCGAGCACATGCCCGAGCGCGTCGCTATCGAAGGCTTTCATCGTGGGCGGCGTTACTTGGCGCTCGAAGGGGGCCCGCGATACTTCAACATGTACGAGACCGAAGCTCCGGCCACCCTGACATCCAAGGCCTATCTCGACCGTCTCAACGATCCGACGCCCTGGACGACGGCGTCGTTGGGGAAGTTCCTGAATTCGAACCGGACCCTCTGCCGGGTCGGCGCCAGCTTCGGCAAGGGTCTGGGCGGCGTCCTGATGACGCTGCAGCTGGCCCCCGCCGAGGGCCGGGTGGCGGAGCTCAGGGCTTGGCTGGCGGAAAGCCTTCTGGCCGACCTGGTTACCCGGCCTCAGATTGTCGGCGCCCACTTGCTGGAGGGCGATCCCGAGGCCAGCCGGATGGAGACGGCGGAGAAGTCGCTCCGCGACGAGCCGGACGAAGTCGCCGACTGGGTAGTTCTGGTCGAGGCGATGGCGGCGGAGCCGCTCGATGCCCTTCGCCAAGCGGAGCTGTCCGATGCTTCGCTCACCGAGCACGGCGCCGGGGAGATCCAGAACGTCGCCGTCTACAGCCTACTGCATGTCCTGAGCGAGCGTGAACTTTAAGGCGGACCGAGTACAGATGAACAAAGCAAGCTACGACCACACCGACACGGAGCAAATCGAAGGGGGCAAGCCGGGCGTCCAGCTGACCGCGACGCCGACCGCGGTCGGTCTGGCGGACCAGCGGCTCGACAATGTCCGCACTTGGATGCGGGCCCTGGTCGAGGCCGGCACGGTGCCGGGGCTCGCCGTCGTCGTCTCCCGGCGCGGCCAGATCGTCTTTCACGAGCTCGCCGGCTCGATGGATCTCGAGGCCGGCAAGCCAGTCCGACCCGACACCATCTACCGCATCTATTCGATGACCAAGCCGATCGTCTGCGCCGCCGCGATGATGCTCTACGAGGAAGGCAAGTTCCAGCTCGACGACCCGATCACGCGCCATCTGCCGGCTTTCGAGAAGATGCGTGTCGCCGTCATGGACGGTGACGGCGAGGCCAGCTTCGTCCCGGCAGCACGCGGCATCAGCTTTCGCGACCTGATGACCCACACCTCCGGCCTCGTCTACGGCGGCATGGTCGGGCCACCCTTCGCCAACTGGTACCAGGACGCCGGCGTCGAGTTCAATTTCACCGACAGCCAGGAAAGCCTCGCCGAGATGGTCGCCCGAGTGCCCGAGGTGCCGCTGATGGCGCACCCCGGCACGGAATGGAACTACGGCATCTCGATCGATGTCCTGGGCCATCTGGTCGAGATCCTGGCCGACCGGCCGCTGGACGAGTTCCTGGCCGAGCGCATCTTCCAACCCTTGGGCATGACGG
>JASLMY010000071.1 GCA_030746295.1 Alphaproteobacteria bacterium
CAGCGAGGATCCGGTCTTGGGGCTTCGCGTCGGCGTCCGCCAGGGCGGCTGCTCGGGCCTGATGTACGAGGTCGAGTACGCGCACGAGAAGAAGCAGTTCGAGGAGGTCGTGGAAGACAAGGGCGTCAAGGTCTTCGTCGACCCGACGGCGCTGATGTATCTGATCGGCGCCGAGATGGACTATCGGGAGAGCAAGTTCGAGTCCGGCTTCGTCTTCAACAACCCCAACGAGACCGACCGCTGCGGCTGCGGCGAGAGCTTCCGGATCTGAGCTCCACCGATGCTCTGCCTAACGCCATTTGCCCCGCTTCGTTTCGACGAACTGCAACATAATCTCTGATCTGTCGACGTGACGATTTCACCGACCCCAGACGAGACATACGCTACGGGAGTGCGAGTTAACCTATCGTGTGGCTTGACCCTGTTTTCACAGATACCGGAACTATTTGGGACAAACGAGACAGGGGCGTCTTTTGAGCTTGTGCCTTACCCGCACGAGTATCGGCGTCAACCGATGGAGCTGGTGTGTTCAGGAACAATACTGAGTCCGCTGTTAAGAAGCGCTTCTGAGTTCTGAGTGCGGCATTGTCGCGGCGGCCAAGGCAGCGATGATTTTGTACAAGAGATGCCTCAGCCATTTGAGGATGAGGCGGATGTTGTAGCCGACGGCGCTCGTGACGGCGTTGATCTGGTCGCCGAGGCGTCCTTTCAGGAAGTTCCGGTCGAGATGGCCGTCGGTCTTGCAGTGACCGATCACCGCCTCGATGGCCGAGCGGCGCCGGAGTTCCCGCTTGATCTGGCCGTGAACGCCGCGCTTTTGCCCCGACTTGAAGACCCGGAGCGGCTTCGGCCCGTTGTGGCCCCGGTAGCCCTTGTCGACATAGACCCGCTCGATCTCGCGGCCGGTCAGCGCCTCGGTCTCCTCCCACACCTCCTTCAAGGTGTGGCCGTCATATGGATTGCCGGGGAGCGCCTTGGCATGGAGGATGAACTGGCCGCCCTTGGCCCGTTTGTTGGTGGTGGTGAGCGAGACCTTGACGCCGAACTCGTAGGGCGCCCTGGCTTTTCCCTTGCCGATGCACTCGACCTCCGGCGCATGCCAGGAATAGAGTTTCCAGCCGCGCTGGCGCTGCTTCTGGCGGCGGATTTGGCTGGCCTTGGCCAAAGGAATGGCGAAGGCCTCCTGCAAAGCTTCGTCGCCGTCGATTTGACGTCCGATGTCGCGAATGAGGCGGCCGAGGCGGGTGCGCAGGCGCTTGATCTCCCTGTTCATACGTTTGAACTGCTTGGCATGCGCGTACCGCCCGGCCATCATCGCCGCCCGCTTGGCGACCCGTGTATAGGACTGGCGCAACCGCACATCATGCTGTCTGGCCAGCTTGCCGAGCTGCTGGATCGCCGTCTCCAGGAGCTTGGCGTCGGTGGGGAAAGTGATGTTCTTCGGCTGTACCGTGGTGTCGATGGTGACCCGGGCCAGGTCGCGCTTTCGAAGCGCGCCGGTGTCGTGGGCGATCCGCAGGGTCTCCTGCAACAAGATCTCCAGCTTGTCGCCGATCCGCTTGCGCCAATGGCTCATCCCGGAGCGCTCATGGACCAGTTCGTGCTGGAAGAAGTCCTCGCCGGTGAAGTACTGGAAGTAGGGGTCATGCACCCAGCGCTCCCAGAGTTGCTCATCGGCGAGGTCATAGGTGTGCTTCAGCAGGAACATGCCGATCATGAAGCGAACCGGCTCCGCCGGGCGGCCTTCATCGGAAAAATACCCCGCCAATTGCTCGTCCAGCCAGACCCAGTCGATCTTCTCGGCCAGGACCACGAGTTCATGGCGCATGTTGATGATCTGATCGAGACGGGCCCGGAAGAGGTCGTCGTGGTCGGCTTTCTTCGGCTGCTTGGGTCGCATGTCATCCCCCGAAATCGATGCTTCGAGGGAATCACGAATGGCCTGAAAAATGAATCTAAAACCGTCTCGAAATTGCAAGAAAACCACCCTGCGTCGGGCCGTTTCCTGCAATTCCACATCCCGTTTCAGACCGAAAAATCAAGCATACGCAACGGCTTCGGGGTTCTTAACGGCGTACTACTGAACGCGCTATTTCGCGTAGTTTGAGCTCTCAGCCCAATCGATTCTAAAATGAGTCGCCGCGAGATCCGGCAACAGAAAAGGGCAATAGAAAGTCCTGCCAAATTCTAAAATCTGAAGCCGTCATCATTGCCCAACCGTCTCAACCGCCCTCGTCACAGGCAACTCCTCGCTTTTCTTGTGCAACCCCATAATCTGATTAAGCAGCGCCAGCACCGTGAGTGTGCGACCGCCTTCGTCGCCAGCCGGCACGTAATAAGTCTTTCCGTTGTATTCAGCTCGGATGACGGGCTTTGCTGCCAGGTCGGGATCCTCTGTCAGCGCGAAGAGCGGGTACGATTTATCGGGACCAGAGCGAATACGCATTTCATTCCGATACGCCTCTCCAAGATAATAAAGCACGCTCTGGACCGAATGCAGATGGATGCTTCCTTTTTTTTCGGCGACTCGCAGTTCTGGCTGCCCCTGTTTCTCCGGCTCGTCTGGTCGTACTGGAATGGCT
This sequence comes from Alphaproteobacteria bacterium, assembly GCA_030746295.1. The sequence continues at coordinate 2,583 of JASLMY010000071.1, forward strand.
TGTTTGATTGCGGGAATCATCTCGACGCTTTCCCCTTTTTCTTTCTTGGCCTCTTTCATCAACGCTTTTTCCTTGTCCTCTACCGCTTCTTCCACCTTCTCCACACACATCTCGACGGCGCTATCTTGGTCGAACGGACCAACAACAAAATGCAGGCTCTTGGAGACTTCGCACAGTCGCTGCCTCGTAGAAACAAGTGGATCTTCGAAAATTGTCAGCGTTTTCTCTGATTCAATGACTTTAATGAACGCGTTCAAGTTTTCAGCGCGGGAGAAGTCGACGGACGGACCAATTGGTGTGCCGCTTATCTTTGTACGGATGGTTATCTTAGAGCGGTTTTTCTTGACCCACTCCTGAAAGCGATCAAAAGCACGATCTTTACTATCTTTCTTGCGGCCACGTCTGTTGAGATCTGGTGGAGAATTGACACAGTCCTTTTCTTCGCCATCGTTACAGAAATCACCCACTACCCGATCAAAGAGAGTATAGATAAGAACTTCCGGTGGCCAACGATTGTTCCAATAAAACTGAAATGTAGAAGTCTCAATCGGCAAGAGAATGCCGCGCATAAAATCCTGTTTGTCAAGAACCCCGACATCAAAGCTCGGGCTTGATTGCTGGGTTACCGAAAACTCCGGTGACAGCGGGAAAGTGCTGGCAGCATCGCCGCCGAACGGGATCGTAATCCCGATTCCTCCTGCCGTGGTCAAGGTCAAGCGGCCCAGAACTTTCGTGACCGCCGTGAAATGCATCGGACGGCGGTCGCTCGCCCTTAGAATATTCAGGATCATTTGTGCATTGTGCGCCTCCTCGACCGCCTTGTTATACTGAACCGCGTGATCAGAGATTTGTTCCTGAAACGCGCACGCGTTTAAGCCCAGCAAAATCGACAGGCAGACTACAGGTCCAAAACCGCTGTACTTCATAACGCGCCCTCCCCATTTCCCCGGCGGACTTCATTTTAGGCAGTCCGCATTTCTCGGCGGCACACTTCCACCGTTTTTCTAGAAGCTCACTCTATCAAATAGAGATTGGATTAGCAACTATACAATTTGCGATACCAAAGCATTTCGAAACGATGATGCAGGAGTTCCAACTGGACGGCCGGTAGCGCCGGCCGTGGTGAAGCGATATGGGACCGTTTGGGGCCCGCTGTTGTCGTGTCGCCCCATGTAGTGAATGAGAAATCGACAATCTGCTGGGTGTAGCGACCGCCACGGTCTGACTCGGGCAAGCCCGTCGGCGACAGCGCGCAGCCATCGCGGTGTCCGGTGAACTGCTGAGTTATCTCAATACAATCTCAAACCGAGGAGAACGGCGATGATCGACGACGTGATGAGCCATCGCATATTGCTGGAAGTGCGCTCTGACACCGATCTTCTGCACGAGATGATCGGCATTGGCAGCCAATGTGACATGGAGCTGGACCTCCTGGATCTGACGGGACCCGGTCACGGTGAGCCCTTGTCCGATCACATCAGCCCGCGGTCCATGGATGGGCGGCCGGTCGCCGGGTCTCTATCCCGGCCGCAATAGTGGAGTGAATCCTGTATGCGCGGGGGTAGATCAGTATACTGATTAAAGGACTTGAGGTGCGCTGCGAGCCCCTATAACTTAGCGCCACGAAGGGCGCCCATCGGGCGACGGGGCGACGGCATTTTCGGCCCGACCCCGACCTCAATACGAGTGAAGAGAGCAGATTTGGAGTAGACGCATGGCGCAATCGTCTGCCGTGGCACGACTTGCCGTAGACATCGGCGGCACCTTTACAGACCTGGCGGTCGAGACCGGCGGCAAGATCTATGCGAGCAAGGTTCTGACCACCTCGACGGCGCCCGAGAAGGGCGTCATTAGCGGCATTCAAGAGGTGCTGCCCGAGGCCGGCGTGAAGCCGGAGGACGTCGCCATCATCATTCACGGCACGACGTTGGCGACCAATGCGATCATCGAGCGCAAGGGCGCCAAGACGGCGCTGATCGTCACGGAAGGCTTTCGCGACGCCATCGAGATGGCCTACGAGAACCGCTTCGAGCAGTACGACATCAACGTCGAGAAGCCGGCGCCGCTGGTCCCGCGCTATCTGCGCTGGCCGGTAAAGGAACGCCTGAACGCCCAGGGCGAGGTCCTGCTGCCGCTCGACGAGAGCTCGGTCGAGGCTCTGCTGGCCGAGATCGACGCCCAAGGCATCGAAAGCGTCGCCATCGGCTTGATCCACGCCTATGCCAATCCGGCGCACGAGCAGCGGGTCGCCGAGATCCTGCGCGCCGCCCGACCCGACCTCTGGATCACGCTGTCGTCCGAAGTCTGCCCCGAGATCCGCGAATACGAACGCCATGCGACCGCCTCGTCGAACGCCTACGTGCAGCCCTTGATGGCGCGCTACCTGCAGAACCTGGACGACCAACTGCACGAGATGGGCTTCGGCTGCCCCTTGTTCATGATGATGTCGGGCGGCGGCCTGTCGGCCCTCGAGACCGCGATCCGCTTTCCGATCCGGCTGGTGGAATCGGGGCCCGCCGGCGGCGCCATCCTGGCCAGCCACGTGGCGATGGAATGCGGCCTCGACGAGGTGCTGTCCTACGACATGGGTGGCACCACGGCGAAGATCTGCCTGATCGACGAAGGCCGGCCGCAGACCTCGCGCACCTTCGAGGTCGACCGCAAGTACCGCTTTACCAAAGGGAGCGGCATCCCGCTCCGCATTCCGGTGATCGAGATGGTGGAGATCGGCGCCGGCGGCGGCTCGATTGCCCGGGTCGACGCCATGCGGCGGATCAACGTCGGTCCGGACAGTGCCGGCGCCCAGCCTGGCCCCGCCTGCTACGACCAGGGCGGCACCGAGCCGACGGTGACGGACGCCGATTTGGTGCTGGGCCGTATCGACCCCGACGACTTCGCCGGCGGCTCGGTGCAGCTGGCGGCCGACAAGGCCGATCACGCGGTGATCGAGGCGGTGGGCGAGCGCCTGAACATCGATCGGTCGCTGGCCGCCTTCGGCATCGGCGAGGTGGTCGACGAGAACATGGCCAACGCCGCCCGCGTGCACGCGGTCGAGCGCGGCAAGGAGTTGGCGGACCGCGCCTTGGTCGCCTTCGGGGGTGCCGCCCCGCTGCACGCCGCCAGGTTGGCCGAGAAGCTGGCGATCGACACGGTCGTCGTGCCGACCGGGGCCGGTGTCGGCTCGGCCATCGGCTTCCTGCGCGCGCCGGTCGCCTACGAAGTGGTGCAGAGCCGCTACACCCGCTTCTCCGACTTCGACCTCGACGGCGTCAACGGGCTGCTGCAGGCGATGCAGCGGGAGGCAAACGAGATCGTCGCCCTCGGCGCGCCCGGTGCGCCGGTGACGGAAAGTCGCGTCGCCTACATGCGCTATATCGGCCAGGGCCACGAGATCGACGTGGCCGTGCCCAACGACACGCTCGGCCAGGATGACGTCGCTGGCTTGAAGGCGGCCTTCGATACCCGCTACGCGGAGCTTTACGGCCGCATCATCCCGGGCGTCGACATCGAGATCCTGACCTGGAGCGTGACCGTCTCGACGACGCCAGAGGCGAGCCGGCAGCGCGACGAACCGGCCGCCCGCGAAGCGCCGCCGCCGAGCGGCCAGCGCCGGCTCTTCGACGCCGAGCGGACCGACTACATCGAGGTCCCGGTCTATCGCCGCGACGACCTCGGCGCCGGCATGGCGATCGCCGGGCCGGCGCTGATCACCGAGGACCAGACCACGACGATCGTCGGCCCTGGCTTCGATGCCCGGATCAACGCGATCGACTACATTGTCATCGAGCGCCGCCAGCAGGGCTGAGGGAGGACCAGAGATGTCGGTCAATTCCGCACTTTCCGAGATCCACATGCAGATCATGTGGAACCGCCTGATCGCCGTCGTCGAGGAGCAGGCCCAGACCTTGATCCGCACCGCCTTCTCGAACACGGTGCGCGAGGCCGGCGACCTTTCGGCCGGGGTCTTCGATATGGACGGCCGGATGCTCGCCCAAGCGGTGACCGGCACGCCCGGCCACGTCAACGCCATGGCGGCTTCGGTCAACTTCTTCCTGGAGCAGTTTCCGGCCGAGACGATGAAGGAAGGCGACGTCTTCATCACCAACGACCCCTGGAAGGGCACCGGCCACCTGCACGACCTGACCGTGGTAACGCCGACCTTCAAGGACGGCGGCATGGTCGCCCTCTTCGCCTGCACCAGCCACGTCGTCGACGTCGGCGGCCTCGGCTTCGGGCCGGACGGCCGCCAGGTCTTCGAGGAAGGGCTCTACATCCCGTTGATGTATCTCGCCCGCGAGGGCGTGATGAACGAGGACCTCCTCGAGATGGTGCGCTGGAACGTGCGCGAGCCGGTGCAGGTCGAAGGCGACATCTATTCGCTGGCGGCCTGCAACGAAGTCGGCGGCAGACGGCTGGTCGACATGATGGCCGAATTCGACCTCGACGACTTGGACGAGCTCGGCGAGTACGTGATCGAGAACTCGCGCCGCGCCATGCTGGAGGAGATCCGCAAGCTCCCCTTCGGCACTTATGAGAACGCCATGCGGATCGACGGCTACAACGACGCCCTCGATCTCGTCGCCAAGATGACGATTCAGGAAGACGGCATCGACATCGACTTCACCGGCACCTCCGGCGTCTCGGAATACGGCATCAACGTGCCGCACACCTATACCGAGGCCTATGCCTCGTTCGGGGTCCGCTGCGTCGTCGGCTCGACGGTGCCGAACAACGCCGGCTCGCTGGCGCCGGTCCGGGTTCAGGCCCCCGAAGGCACGATCCTGAATGCGAAGTTCCCCGCCGGGGTCGCGGCCCGGCACGCGATCGGTCAAATGCTGCCCGACGTCATGCTGGGCTGCCTGCACAAGGCGGTCGACGGCATCGCCCCCGCCGAGGGCACATCGTGCCTCTGGAACCCGGTGCTCTATGGCGGCCCGGGCGTCGCCGGCCGGATCGACGACGGCGTCGACGCCACCACTTTCACGGTCACCCTCTTCCACAACGGTGGCACCGGGGCCCGGCCCCAAAAAGACGGTCTCTCGGCCACCGCCTTCCCCTCGGGCGTGCGCAACACGCCGGTGGAGATCAACGAGGCGATCAGCCCGATCGTCATCTGGAAGAAGGAATACCGCACCGATTCCGCCGGCGCCGGCACCCATCGTGGCGGCGTCGGCCAGGTCATGGAGATCACCAACCAGGAGCACGCACCCTTCGTCATGTCCTCGATGTTCGACCGCGTCGGCCATCCGCCCCGCGGCCGCAACGGTGGCGGCAACGGTCAGAACGGCCGCGTCTATGCCGCTTCGGGCATCGAGATGAAGGCCAAGGGTCGCCAAAGGGTCGCCGCCGGCGACCGCTTGGTCCTGGAGATGCCGGGCGGCGGCGGCTACGGCGACCCGAAGACACGCGACCCGGAGTTGGTCGCCCTCGACGTCCGCGACGGCCTGGTCAGCGCCGACGCGGCGGCCCGCGACTACGGCGTCGTCCTGGCCGCCGACGGCAGCGTCGATACCGCCGCCACGACCGAGGCGCGCGCCGGCTGATTTAGCCGAAATCCCTCAACAATGACGGCAGGTGGGTCATGTCGTCGAAGACCTGCTCGGCGCCGGCGTCGGCGAGGCGGCGGCCGTGGCCGTCGACGGAGTGGCCGCCGCCGGTGACGCCGGCGATGCTGTCCTCGATCACCAGACAGTGCTCGGGCGCTGTGCCCATCTCGGCGGCGGCGAAGAGGAAGAGATCCGGGGCCGGCTTGCCGCGCTCGACCTGCTGGCCGCTGAAGATGTTGGGCGCGAAGCGGTCGTGCAGGTCGACACGGCCCAAGGCGATGGCGAGGTATTCCAAGCTGCTGGTGGAGGCGACGCAGACGTCGTGCGAAATGTCCTGCAATACCTCATGGACGCCAGGCACCGCCTCCACCTCGGTGGCGACCGCCTCGTGGATCCGCATGCGAGTGCGATGGGCCAGTTCCGCCGAGACGGGACGGCCTTGCTCGCGGCCGAGAATCTCGTACATCGCCGCCGAGGGAATGCCGGTGAATCGCGTCGCGACCTCGTCCACCGTGATCTGGTAGCCGGCGCGCGTCAGCTCCTCGGCCTCGATGCGACAGGCGAGGACCTCGCTGTCGATCAGAACGCCGTCGCAATCGAAGATGATCAGCTCGACCGCCATTTACACCTGCCTTGCCGTCGCGGAACAATGTTCGAAGACGTCTTTACAGCACTCGGGCGAGGCTTACTATCCGCGGGCCTGAAAACATCTTTTCACCAACGCCTGGGAGCACCGACTTGCAACTCTACTTGAACCCCAACGCCACCCCGCGGGCCGACTACGGGCCGGCGCTGGAAGCGATTCTCGAACGGGCCGGGCACGAGGCGGCCTGGGACGAGATCCGAACCTGGCCGGGCTATCGGCCGACACCGCTGCTTGAACTCGAGCAGCTGGCCCGCGATCTGGGCCTGGCTCGGCTCTGGTACAAGGACGAGGCGCATCGCTTCCACCTCGAGAGCTTCAAGGCGCTGGGCGGCGCCTACGCGGTGCTGCGCGTCCTGCAAGACGAGATCCGTCGCCGGGGCGGTGACGGCGACCTTTCCTCACAAGCCCTCCGGCGCGGCGATCACGCCGCCCTCGCCGCCTCGCTCACCGTCACCTCGGCCACCGACGGCAACCACGGCCGCTCCGTCGCCTGGGGGGCGGAGATGTTCGGCTGCCCTTGCGTCATCTACATCCACGAAGGCGTCAGCCAGGGCCGGGAGGCGGCGATCGCGCGCTTCGGCGCCGAGGTCCGCCGGGTTCCGGGCAGCTACGACGATTCCGTGCGCCAAGCCGCCCTCGATGCCCAGGCGAACGGCTGGCACGTCGTCTCCGACACCTCCTACGAAGGCTATGACGCGGTGCCACGCCAGGTGATGCAGGGCTATACGGTGATGGCGGCGGAGGCGGCGGCAGCGCTGCCGGCCGATACGGTGCCCAGCCACCTCTTCATCCAGGGCGGCGTCGGCGGCCTGGCGGCGGCGGTGACGGCGCATTTCTGGCAGCGCTGGGGCGGGGGCCGGCCGCGCGTCGTCGTCGTCGAGCCGGTACGGGCCGACTGCCTCTACCAGAGCGCGATGGCCGGCCGGCCGGCCCATGCCACGGGCGATTTGGAGACCGTGATGGCCGGCCTCTCCTGCGGCGAGATCTCCACCATCGTCTGGCCGATCCTGGCCGAGGGTGCCGCCGCCTTCATGACCATTCCGGACGAGGCCGCGATCGAGGCCATGCGGCGGCTGGCCGAGGACGAGGCCGTCGTCGGCGGTGAGTCGGGCGTCGCCGGCCTGGCGGGACTGATCGCCGCCGCCGGCGATCCCGCGAGCGCTGAGGCCCTCGGCTTGGATGCGAACGCCCGCGTCCTCCTCGTCGGCAGCGAGGGCGCCACCGACCCCGAGCTCTACCGCAAGCTCGTCGGCCGCGCGCCTGAGGACGTGCGCGGCGCATGAGCGCGCAACCCAACCTGCGCATAGATGCCGCCCGGCTGCTCGACCGCTTGGACCGCCTCGCCCAGATCGGCGCCACCGACGACGGCGGCGTCTCGCGCTTGGCGCTGACCGACGAGGACAAGGCGGCCCGCGACCTCGTCGTCGCCTGGATGCACGAGCTCGGCCTCGACGTCACCATCGACGCCATCGGCAACATCGTCGGCCTTCGCCCCGGCGCCGAGGACCTGGCCCCGGTCATGACCGGCTCGCACATCGACACCGTGGCCTCGGGCGGGCGCTACGACGGCAACCTCGGCGTCCTCGGCGGGCTGGAGGTCGTCGAGACCTTGAACCGGGCCGGGATCACGACCCGCCGGCCGATCGCGGTGGCGGTCTTCACCGACGAGGAGGGTGCGCGCTTCGCGCCGGACATGCTGGGCTCGCTCGTTTATGTCGGCGGCCTCGACCTCGAGGCGGCGCTCGACACGATCGCCATCGACGGCGCCCGCCTCGGCGACGAGCTCGGCCGGATCGGCTATGCCGGCCGGGCAGCGCCGGGCTGGCTCGAGCCGCACGCTTTCGTCGAGCTGCATATCGAGCAAGGCCCGGTGCTGGAGGCGGAAGGTGTGGCCATCGGCGCGGTGGCGGACTTGCAGGGCATCTCCTGGCAGGAGATCTCGATCTCGGGCCAAGCCAACCACGCCGGGACGACACCGATGCGGCTGCGCCACGACGCCGGCTACGCCGCCGGCGCCATTGCCGCCGAGGTGCGCCGGATCACGGCGGCAATCGGCGGCGCCCAGGTCGGCACCGTCGGCGCGATCGAGTTGATGCCGAACCTGATCAACGTCATCGCCGAGCGCGCCCGCCTGACCGTCGATCTGCGCAACACCGACGAGACCTTGTTGCAAGACGCGGAGAGGTTGCTGGTCGATTTCCTGGACCGGCTGGCGGCGGCGGAAGGCGTCGAGATCCGATGCCGCCCCCTCGCCCGCTTCGAGCCGGTGAGCTTCGATCCCGACATCGTTGGCCTGATTGCCGAGACGGCGGCAAGCCTCGGCCACGGGGTCATGCGCATGACTTCGGGCGCCGGGCACGACGCCCAGATGCTGACCCGGCTCTGCCCCACGGCGATGATCTTCACACCCAGCGCCGGCGGCATCAGCCACAACCCCGAGGAACACACCGACGCGGGCGACCTGGCGGCCGGCGCCGACGTCCTGCTGCACACGCTGCTGCGGCTGGCCTCCGAGTAGAGCGGCATGAGCCGAAGGTGGCGGCGCGGCGGCGCCGGCGAGCCGGACTACCCGGTAATCCGTGGTCGAATCAGGCCTCCAACGCCGCGGTCTCCCGTGTCGGCGTCAGGGCGATCGGCGCGGCGCCGACCTCGCGGAAGTGGCAGGCGACGACGTGGCCGGGCTGCACTTCCTGCAATTGCGGCTCGTCGGTACGGCAGCGATCGACGACGAACGGACAGCGGGTGTGGAAACGGCAACCGCTCGGCGGGTTGATCGGGCTCGGCACGTCGCCGGTCAGAATGATCTTCTCCCGCTTCATGGTCGGATCGGCGATCGGCACCGCCGACAGAAGCGCCGTCGTATAGGGGTGCAGCGGCTGGGCGAAGAGCGTCTTCTTGTCGGTGACCTCGACGATCTTGCCGAGATACATGACCGCGACCCGGTGGCTGATATGCTCGACCACGGCGAGGTCGTGGCTGATGAAGAGGTAGGCGAGGTTGTATTCCTCCTGCAGGTCGATCAGCAGGTTGATGACTTGCGCCTGCACCGAGACGTCGAGTGCGGATACCGGCTCGTCGGCGATGATGAGGTCGGGGTTGAGGGCCAGCGCCCGAGCGATGCCGAGGCGTTGGCGTTGGCCGCCGGAAAATTCGTGCGGGTACTTGGCGGTCTGCTCGGGCCTGAGGCCGACGCGGGCGAACAGCGAGAGGACGATCTCTTCCTTCTTCTCGCCGCTGGCGATGTTGAAGTTCGTCAGCGGCTCGCCGACGATCTCGCCGGCCGGCATCCGTGGGTTCAACGACGAATAGGGGTCTTGGAAGACCATCTGCATGTCGACCCGGGCACCGCGCAGCTCGCCTGACGGCATGTTGGCGATGTTCCTGCCCAACACGATGACCTCGCCGTCGGTCGGCTCGATCAGCCGCAGAAGCGTCTTGCCGACGGTCGACTTGCCGCAGCCGCTCTCGCCAACGAGGCCCAGGGTCTCGCCACGGCGGATCTCGAAAGAAACGCCGTCGACGGCGAAGACGTGGCCCGAGACACGGCTCAAGATACCCTTACGGATCGGGAAGTGCTTCTTGAGGTTCTTGACCTCGAGAATGACCTGGCCGTCACCGGCTCCGAACCCGTCAGCCATGGCCCTGGCTCCGCACCGCCGCGCTCTCCCAGCAGGCGGCGATATGGCCGGGCGCCATCTCCGCCAGGACCGGAGACTCGACGTGGCAGCGCTCGGTCGCGAAGGGACAGCGTGGCGCGAAGGTGCAGCCCGGTATCTCCAGCAGCAGCGAGGGCACGGTGCCCTCGATCTCCTGCAGGCGCGGCCGCTTGCCCTCGGCCAAGGCGACCTCGTTCAGCCGCGGGATCGAGCCCATGAGGCCGAGCGTATAGGGATGGCTTGGGTTGGCGAAGAGCTCCTCGACGCTGGCCTCCTCGACCTTGCGGCCGGCATACATGACGATCACCCGCTCGGCCATCTCGGCGACCACGCCCAGGTCGTGCGTGATGATGATGATGGCGGTGCCGAGACGCTCCTTCAGCTCGCCCATCAGGGCCAGGATCTGGGCCTGGATGGTGACGTCGAGCGCCGTCGTCGGCTCATCAGCGATCAGCACCTTCGGATTGCACGACAGCGCCATCGCGATCATCACCCGCTGGCGCATGCCACCCGACATCTGATGCGGGTACTCGCGGACCCGGGCGCGGGGATCGGGGATCCGCACCAAGTCCAACATCTCGACGGCGCGCTCCAGGGCCTCCGCCTTGTTCATGCCCTGGTGCAGGATCAGGGATTCCGAGATCTGCCGACCCACGGTCAGGACCGGATTGAGCGAGGTCATCGGCTCCTGAAAGATCATCGAGATCTCGTTGCCGCGGACCTCCCGCATCTCATCCAAAGAGAAGTCGAGCAGGTTCCGCCCTTCGAAGGAGATCGCATTCGCCTCGACCCGGGCCGGCGGCGCCGGCAACAGGCGCAACACCGACATGGCCGTGACGCTCTTGCCGCAACCGGATTCGCCGACCACGCCCAGGGTCTCGGCCCGGGCTAGGTCGAAGGAGACGCCATCGACGGCGCGGACGACGCCGTCGCGGGTGTAAAAATGGGTGCGCAGGTCGTCGACCTTCAGGATCGGCCCGTTCACCGCCGTCTCGCCGCCGACAGCCGCCATCATTTCATCCGCCGGGCGATGCGTGGATCCAGCGTATCGCGGAGCCCGTCGCCCATGACGTTGATGGCGAGCACCGTCAGGGCCAGAAAGACGCCGGGGAAGAAGATGATCCAGGGCGCGATCTGGAAATAGGTCCGTCCCTCGGCCATGACGTTGCCCCAGCTCGGAGTTTCAGGCGGGGTGCCGGCGCCGAGAAAGCTCAAGATCGCCTCGATCAAGACCGCGGCGGCGCAGACATAGGTCGCCTGCACGATCAGCGGCGCAAGCGTATTGGGCAGGATATGGCGGAACAGGACCTTGTCCGTTCTGGTGCCGATCGAGACCGCGGCCTCGACGTAAGGCATCTCTCGGATCGTCAGCACGACGCTGCGCACGAGCCGCACCACCCTCGGCACCTCAGGAATGGTGATGGCGATGATGACGTTGGTAACGCTAGCGTGGAAGAGCGACACCAAAGCGATCGCCAGTAGGATGGTCGGGATCGCCATCAGCCCGTCCATGATCCGCATGATGATCGCGTCGGCGATCCGGTTGTAGCCGACCAGGAGACCGATGGCGAGGCCGATCACGGTCGAGAGGACGGCGACGGAAAGGCCGATCACGAGCGAGATCTGGCTGCCCCAGAGCGCCCGCGCCCAAAGGTCGCGGCCGAACATGTCGGTGCCGAACCAGATGCCCTCCTGCGGCGGTCTCAACCGCTTGATCGGATTGAGCCTCATCGGGTCGGGGCCAAGCTTGACTTCCCAGAGGTAGTTGATCAGGTCGATGACGCCGGTGACGATAGCGATCGACAGCATCAAACTCAAAAGCACGGCGCCGCCCACGACCATCGGATTGCGGCGGCTGAAAATGAGGAATCGGTGCCACCGTCCCAGTTCGGATTCCGCCTGGAATATCTCGCCCGTGATCGTCGCCATCCCCTGCCGCTTCCCTGCTCAGTAACGAATTCGCGGGTCGAGGAAGGTGTAGCTCATGTCGATCAGGAGGTTTACCAACACGTAGATGCCCGCGAAGACGAAAACGATCCCCTGGATGATCGGATAATCCCGCCTCAGAATGGCGTCGACCGTGAGCCGCCCGAGACCGGGAATGTTGAAGACGCTCTCGGTCACGACGACACCACCGATCAGAAGTGCGACGCCGATGCCGATGATGGTGACGATCGGCACCGAGGCGTTCTTGAGGGCATGGCCGATCAGGACCGCGTTGGAGCTGAGGCCCTTGGCGTGCGCGGTGCGGATATAGTCTTCGGTCAGGACCTCCAAGACGCTCGCCCGGGTGATCCGGGCGATCAGGGCGATGTAGATCACGGCGAGCGCGACGGTGGGCAAGAAAATACTGCGCAAGAAGGGCAGAAAGCCCTCGGAGATACTGGTGTAGCCCTGCACCGGAAACCATTTCAATTGCAGCGAAAAACCCCAGATCAGCAAGTAGCCGAAGATGAAGATCGGCACCGAAAAGCCCAACACGGCGAAGATCATCACCAGGCGGTCGATCCAGGTGCCGGCCTTCCAGGCGGCGATCACGCCCATCGGTACCGCCACCAGCACCGAGACGATAATGGTTGTGACGGCCAGCGCCAGGGTCGGCTCCACGCGCTGCAGGATCAGCTTCGAGACCGGCAGGTCGGAGAAGATGGAGATCCCGAGGTCACCCTGTGCCAGCCGCGTGACCCATTTGCCGAACTGAATATAGAACGGCTGGTCGAGGCCGAGGCGAGCTCTGATCTTCTCGATGTCGGCGGGGCTGGCGTAATCGCCGGCGATCACCGCCGCCGGGTCGCCCGGCGTCAGATGCAGTAGCGAAAAGACAAAGATGGCCACGACCGCCATCACCGGGATCGTGGCCAAAATGCGTCGTATCAAATAGGCGTACATGACGTCTTATGCGTCGTTGTGTTTCTTTGCCGTCGCCCGCTTACTTCTTGCTGATGTTCCAGAAGAAGGGCACCGGCGAAACCAGGACGCCGTCCAGATTGTCGCGGAAGGCGGCCGGCTGATACCACTGGCCGTAGTTCACATACGGCACCAGCTCCTTGTAGAGCCGCGACTGCAGCTCCTCGACGATCTTCATCTGCTTGGCGGGATCGGCCTCGCGGCTGTAGGCGTCACGCAGCTGCTCGGTCTTCTCGTCGCACGGCCAGCCGAACCAGGCCCGCTCGGTGCAACCGCCCGAAACGCCGATATTGGCGACCGGGGATGCCGCGTCCGCTGCGGTGGCATAAGTGTGGAAGATGTTCCAGCCACCCTTGCCAGGCGATTCCTTCATGGCCCGGCGCGAGGTCAGCGTCGACCAGTCCATCGCCTGAACCTCGACCTTGGCGCCAATCTGGCGCAGCAGTTGCGCCGTGACCAGCGAGGCGCCGTGCAGCACCGGAATGTCGGTCGGGTCCATCAGGATCAGGGTCTCGCCCTTGTAGCCGCCCTCGGCCAACAGCTTCTTCGCCATCGCCAGGTCCTGCTTCACCAGCGGGTCGGCACCGATCAAGGTCTCGAGCGGCGTGCCGCAGATGAAATAGGCGCCGCACTCGGTCCAGTACTCCTCCTCGCCGGCGATCGAGCGCAGGTAGTCAGCCTGCTTGACCATATGCAGCAGCGCTTGGCGCGCCTTCGGGTTGTTGAACGGCGGATGCAGGTGGTTCGGTCGCAGCCAGCCCTGGGTACCCAGCGGATCGATGTTGACGAGCTTGACGCCCGGGCTCGTCTTGAGCTGGGCGCGCAGATCCGGTGTCGGCGTCTCCCAATAGTCGACTTCACCGTTCTGCAAGGCATTGAGCGCCGTGATCGCGTCGGGCATGTAGACCCACTCGACCCGGTCCACCTTGACGACCTTGCCGCCGGCGGCATAGCTGGCCGGCTCGGACCGGGGCTTGTATTCCGCGTTCTTGACGTAGACCACCTTGGCGCCCGGCACCCACTCGTCCTTGACGAAGCGGAACGGGCCGGAGCCGACGGTCTCGGGCACCTTCTCGAAGGCGTCCACCTCGGCCAGGCGCTTGGGCATCATGAAGGGGGTGTTGGAGCTGATCTTGCCGAGCGACTGAAGGACCAGGCCATAGGGCTCCTTCAGGGTCAGCCGCACGGTCTTGGCGTCGACCGCCTTCAACTCGGCGGTGAAGTCCATCAGCTTCTGACCCATGCCATCGCGCTTGCCCCAGCGCTTGATCGACGGAACGATGTCCTCGGCCGTCACCGGCGCGCCGTCGTGCCAGCGCAAGCCGTCGCGCAACGTCAAGGTGTAGGTCAGGCCATCGGAGCTGACCTTCCAGCCTTCCAGCATCTGAGGCTGCGGCATCAGCTTGTCGTCCATCGCGATCAGCGTGTCGTAGATCAGATAGCCGTGGTTGCGGGTGATGTAGGCGGTGGTCCAAATCGGATCGAGGTTCTTAAGATCCGCATGCGGTACCACACGCAAGACGTTCTTCTGCGCCGCTGCCGGGCCGGCGAGGCCGGCCAGCGCAAATGGCGCCAGCATCGCGGCAACGCCGAGCGTGCGCACGAGTCCCTTGGTTCGAAGTTTCATGGCGTTCTTCCCTGCTGTTGCATGGCCTGGAGGATGCGCACGGCACCCCTCCCTCCAAAGGCCTGAACGGCAAACCTGCCAGCTTCGACCGATCGGGGCAAGCCTTGGCCAAGGCTTTGAAAGGATCGCAAGGCCAGCACCTCCTGCCGGCTTGCGATACCATCGCCGGCGGGACTAAGGTCGAGCCGTCCGGCTGTCGTCGCGTTCGGTACGGCAGCGGCAATGCTCGGAGACTTGGAATGTACGATCTATTGCTACGCGGAGGCCGCGTCATCGACCCCGCCAGCGGCCATAACGCCATCGCGGACGTCGCCTTCGAAGACGGCAAGGTGGCCCGAATCGGCCCCGATCTGGACCGGAATGCCAAGGAGATAAAGGACGTTGGCGGCGCCATCGTGACGCCAGGCCTGATCGACCTGCACACCCACGTCTACTGGGGCGGCACCTCGATCGGCGTCGATCCGGACGCGGTGGCGCGGCAGAGCGCGGCGACGACTTTGGTCGATGCCGGCACCGCCGGTCCCGCCAACATCGCCGGCTTCCGCGCCCACGTCATCGAGCCGGCCACTGTCCGCGTGCTGCCGTTCCTCAACATCTCCTTCCCCGGCATCTTCGCCTTCAGCCGGCCGGTGATGTACGGCGAATGCATAAATCTAGAATTGCTGAACGCCCGCGAATGCGTCGCCGCGGCACGGGCGCATGCCGAGCTCGTCGTCGGCATCAAGGTCCGGGTCGGCGCGAACGCTAGCGGGCCGAACGGCCACCACCCGCTCGACATCGCCCTCGAGGTGGCGGACGAGCTGGAGCTGCCGCTGATGGCGCATCTCGATTACCCGCCGCCGACCCGCAAAGAGGTCTTGGAGCGGCTTCGTCCCGGCGACATCCTGACCCATTGCTTCCGCCCCTTCCCGGCCTCGCCGGCGGACGGACGCGGCAACGTCCGCGAGGAGGTGCGGCTGGCGCGCGAGCGGGGCATCGTCTTCGACATCGGTCACGGCCAGGGCTCGTTCGGCTTCGAGACCTGCCGTGCCATGCTCGCCGGCGGCTTCGAGCCGGACACGATATCGAGCGACGTGCACTCGATCTCGATAGATGGCCCGGCCTATGACCTTCTGGTGACGATGTCGAAGTTCCTCTGCCTCGGCATGGGGATCGACAGCGTCGTCCGCGCCACCACCGTTGCCGCGGCCGACGCGGTCCGCCGGCCCGAGCTCGGGCGCTTGACAGAGGGCGGGATCGGCGATGCCAGCGTCATCCAAATCGAGGATGGCGAGTTTGACTACGTCGACGTCCTGGGCGAGCGGATGGCGGGCGACAAGGGGATCGTCGCCCGCGGCACCGTCCAGGGCGGCGCTTGGACGGATCCCGCCTAGGGAGACACCGATGCCCGACCTCTCCCAGATCGACGACATCATCCTGGACGGCGCGACCAAAGGCGTGCCGCCCGGCGCCGAACCCTTCCCTCTGGCCGAGATCGGCGCCAAGGGCTGGAACCTGCTGCAAGGTGATCTGCCGCTGCCGTTGGCGGTGCTGAAGGACTCGGCACTCCGTCACAACAGCGACTGGATGCGCCGCTTTCTGGAGCTCTCGGGCGCCAAGCTGTCGCCGCACGGCAAGACCAGCATGAGCCCGCAGCTCTTCGCCCGGCAGATCGAGGACGGCGCCTGGGCGATTACCGTGGCGACGGCGCAGCAGATCGAGATCTGTCGGCGCTTCGGCTTCGACCGGGTGATCCTCGCCAACCAGCTCGTCGGACGGCCGGCGATCGACTACGTGCTGGCGGAGCTCGCGCGGGATCCGAGCTTCGATTTCTACTGCCTCGTCGACTCGACCGCCGGCGTCGATTTGCTGGCCCGGGCGGCGCGCGAGGCGGCGGTCGGCCGGCCGCTGCAGGTCCTGCTGGAGGGCGGGACTGCCGGTGGGCGCACCGGCTGCCGCACGGCGGAGGAAGCCCTCGCCGTCGCTCACGCCGTCGCCGCCGCGGCACCGCACCTGGCGCTCCGCGGCGTCGAAGGCTTCGAGGGACTGATCCCCGGCGAGACGACGGCGGCGCAGGACCGAAGCGTCGGCACCTTCCTCGACTTTCTTGTCGAGATCGCCCGCGCAGTGGACCGCCTGGGCCTCTTCGCCGACGGACCCATCCTGCTGACCGCCGGCGGCTCCGCCTTCTACGACCTTGTGGTTGAGCGCTTCCAGAGCGCCGGCCTCGCCGGCGAGGTCGCCGTCATGACCCGCAGCGGCTGCTACCTGACGCACGATTCAGGCCTCTACCAGCGCTTCTTCGAGCGCCTCAGCGATCGCACCGCGGTGGCTGACCTGGGCGACGGCCCGCGGGCCGCCTTCGAGGTCTGGGCCTACGTGCAGTCGCGGCCCGAGCCGGGGAAAGCGATCCTGACCATGGGCCGCCGCGATGCCGGCACCGATGCCGAGTGGCCGCGCCCGCTTCGCTGGTTCCGGCCGGGCCTGCACGATGGTCCGGTCGATGCGCCCGAGGGCTCCGCCGTCGTCGACATGAACGACCAGCACACCCACATGACGGTGGCCGAGGATGCGCCCTACCAGGTCGGCGACATGGTCGCCTTCGGCATCTCGCATCCCTGCACCACCTTCGACAAATGGGACCTGATCCCGCTCGTCGACGACGCCTACACTGTCGTCTCGGCGGTCAAGACCTACTTCTGATACGATTGTCGAAACGCGGGCCACTTGGGAGAGAACGCGATGTCCGAGCTGCCGAAGCGAGTCCATATCCTGGAGGCGGGGCCGCGCGAGGGCTTTCAGATCGAGCCCGGACCGATCTCGACCGACGACAAGGTCCGCTTCATCGAGGCCCTGGGCGAGACCGGGCTGGAGGAGATCGAATGCGTCTCCTTCGTCAATCCGAAGCGGGTGCCGAGCATGGCCGACGCCGACGAGGTCGCGGCCAAGATCAGGAAGAAGCCGGGCGTCAACTACACCGGCATCTGGCTCAACCTCAAGGGGTTGGAGCGCGCCGTCGCGTCTGGCCTCTACGTCCGGGGCCGGCTC
>JASLMY010000072.1 GCA_030746295.1 Alphaproteobacteria bacterium
GAGCATATCGACCCGGTCCTCGACGACCTTTGGGGCGACCCGGCGGAGGCGGCGACCTTGCGGCGCCTACGGGCCCTGATGGCCGGCGGCGCCGAGCCGCGGCGGCCGTACCAGGCGCCGGTGTCGTTCCGGATCCTGCCGCGTCTGCTGGCCAGGCTGCGGCGCGCCGCCGAGGCCGCCCGGGTGGCGGCGGAGACCTCGCTCTCAGCGGTGACCGACAATCCGGTCTTCCTGCCGCCCGATGGGGACCACCCTCGGGGCCGCGTCCTCAGCACCGGCGGCTTTCACAACGCCATGGCCTCGCCGGCGATGGACGAGCTGGCGGCGGCCTATGCCGATTTGGCGACGCTCGCCGAGCGGTACAGCGCCAAGTTGCTGACCGGCGAAGTCTCGCGCCTGCCGGACCAACTGCTCCTGGACGACGACGAGCAGAACTTCCTCGGCTGTTTGCCGATGGCCGGCGTCGGCCTGGCCGAGGCGGCCCGACACGCGGCGCAGCGCACCTTCCTGCCCGCCAGCGAGAGCGGCGGCTATGCCCAGAACGACATGGCGACGCCGAACTTCTTGGCCTGGGAGCACCAGGAAGAGGCGGGCCGCTGCCTCGACGGCGCTTTGGCCAGCTTGTCGTTGGTCATAGAGCGCGCCTTCGAGGTCACCGATCGGCAGGTACCCGAGGCCCTGCGGCCGTTGCTACACGAGATCCGCGAGGCGGGCCAGCCGCAGTCGGGCCCCGCCGGCCTCGCCCGGGCCAGCGAGCGCCTCTTCGCCCGCTACCGCGCCCGCATCTACGCCCCCGCTGCCCCCGAGTGAGCCGGCCATCGGGGCCTCGCTCAGAGCATCCAGCGGCCGCCGTCGATCAGGATCGTCTGGCCGGTGATATAGCGGGCGTCCTCGCTGGCGAGAAAGGCGACGACGCCGGCAACGTCCTCCGGCGCGCCGACATAGCCAAGCGGCACGCTGGAGCGGATCCGATCGATCACTTCTAGCTTCAGGCGGTCATGCGCCCGGGTCCGGATCGCGCCGGGTGCGACCGCGTTGACGGTGACGCCGGCCGGCGCCAGCTCACGGGCCAGCGCCCGGGTGAAGCCGACGACGCCCATCTTGGCAGCGGCATAGTCGGCGAGGCCGATGTCGCCGAAGAAGGCGGATTCGGTCGACATGTTGACGATCCGGCCCTGGCCGCGCGCGCGCATCCCCGGCGCCACCAGGCGCGAGGCGCGCAGCGTTGCGAAGAGCGAGACCTCGACGACGAAGCGCCAGGTCGCCTCCTCCGACTCGTGGAACTCGCTGGCCCGCTCACGGGCGCTTTGGCCGACGTTGTTGAAGAGGATGTCGACCGGACCCAGTGCATCCTGCAGGCGCCCGAAGGCATCCACCACGGCATCCGCGTCGGTGCAGTCGACCGCCAGCGCCAAGGCGCGCCGTCCCAGCGCCTCGACCGCCACAGCGACCTCGGCCACGGCCTCTGCCTCGATATCCAGGAGGGCGAGATCGGCGCCCTCCTCGGCCAATCTCAAGGCGCTCGCCCGGCCGATGCCGTTGCCGGCCCCGGTGACCACCGCGCACTTGCCGTCGAGGCGGCCGCCCACCGCCCTCAAGCCGCCTCGAAGAGGATCGGATAACGCTCCAGCCCGCGGATCAGCGCCCCGTCGAGGCGGGTCGGCGCCGCCGCCGGGTCGGGCCCCAGCCATTTGAAGCGGCGGCAGGCGATCTCGGTGAAGATGCGGGCCTCGAGCCTGGCTAGTGGCGCGCCCAGGCAATAGTGGATGCCGTAGCCGAAGCCGAAATGCGCATTCGGCTGGCGGGTGGAATCGAAGCGGTCGGGCTCGGGGAAGGCGTCACCGTCGCGGTTCGCCGCCCCCCACAGCAGCGCCACCTTGGCGTCCGCCGGGATCGTCCGGCCGCCGACCTCCACCGCTTCCGTTGTCGTGCGGAAGACAAACTGCACCGGGCCGTCGTAGCGCAACACCTCCTCGATCATGCCGGGGATCAGCGCGGGCTCGGCCTGCACCCGGGCCCGCTCCTCCGGCAAATCGAAGAGCACCAGGGCGGCGTTGGTGATCAGGTTGGTGGTGGTCTCGTTGCCGGCGACCAGCAAGAGCTGGCAGAAGTTCAAGATCTCGAGCTCGGTCAGCGCATCCTCGCCCTCGGCGGCCGCCACCAGCAGCGAGATCAGATCGTCCGCGGGCCGGCGCCGGCGCTCGGCGATCATCCGGGCGAAGCAGTCTCGGAACTCTTCCCAGCATTCGTCATAGCGGGCCCGGTCGCGCACCGCCTCGGTGCTGGAGACGAAGGCCACGAACTCGTCCGACCAGCGCTTGAAGTCGTCGCGCCGCTCGGGCGCCACGCCCAGAAGCTCGGCGATGACGATCACCGGTAGCGGGAAGGCCAGGTCCGCCACCAGCTCGAACGCGCCCTTGGTGACGACGGCGTCCAGCAGTTCCCCGACGACCTCGTGAATGCGCGGCGTCAGCTCCTCGACGACGCGGGGCGTGAAGGCGCGGCCGACGAGGCCGCGCAATCGCGTGTGCACGGGCGGGTCCCGGGTGATCATCTGCGCCAGCGGCTGGCGGGCGGGGCCGACGCCCTGGGCCGAGGAGAAGACGGCGGTGTTGCGGGCCGCGTCGAAGACGTCCCGGTAGCGGCTGAGCGCCCAGAGATCGGTTCGCTCGTTCCAATAGACCGGGGCCTCGCGGCGAAGCCAGTCGTAGTAGGGATAGGGATCGAGAATCACCTCAGCCGCGAAGGGATCGTACTCTTCCACAAGCACTGCCTCACGCTTGCTGTCTTGCTCCGCGCAGAATGCGGCGAGGCCGACGGTGTGGCAAGCCTCGTCGCGCTTGTCCTTGGGTCGCGTTCCCCTATGGCGACTCTCGCCTTCGAGCCGATCGACGCCGTCATTGCGAGCGAGCGAAGCGAGCGCGGCAATCCAGTCTGGATCGCCACGGCGCTAGGCGCCTTGCGATGACGGCGCGTGGACGGCGGACGAACGCAGTCCGCCGATGCCGCGTCAGGGCGCCGTCGCCTGCTTGGCGATGGCGGCGAAGATCGGGTCGAGCTCGGCCGCCATGGCGTCGAGCTCGGCGCTACCGTAGGGCTGGAAGACGGCGCTCGGGCTTCGGTAGGTGAGCGTCGCGGTGCCGTCGGCGTTCTCGGTCAGATAGAAACGCAACGGCGCCTCGATGCCGGCCGGAACGCTGGCTTTCAGCATGCGGACGGCAAAGTCGTTGCGGTAGACGCCGAAGACCGCATTGCCGGCGATCTTCACCTTGCGGCGCGAGGCCCCGACCGAGGCGCTGGCCCGGCCGACGAGGCCCATGTTGTTGGCCTCGATTGCCTTCTCCAGCCGCTCCCAGAGCTGACCGAAGCTGTGCTTGGTCGGGATGACGTTGGTTCCCGGATAGGGGTAGCCGTTGTCCGCGGCGGCGGGTCCGGCGGCGACAAGAACAGCGAGGACGGCGGCGATGAGTAGGCGCATGAACGAAGCTCCCTTCCGGCGCTCATATTCGAGACACAGAATGTAACGAACCGCCCCGGCCCCGAAAGCCGCCTCACCAAGAAGTGACCGATTCTCCCTGTCGCACTTCGTCATTCCGGACAGCGCGTCAGCGCCGACCCGGAATCCAAGGTCAACGGAAGCTGCCGTCGCGGGGTGCCAACGCAGCCGAGCGTGCCCTTGTCGTTTCGCGGTCCCCGCCTTGCTCGAGATGCGGCAGATGACTATCTTGACTATCCTGACCATGGGTCGAGAGGACAGATACATGAGCGCCGATGCTTGGACGGTCGCCGAGGCGAAGGCGAAGTTCAGCGAGCTGATCGAGAAAGCTCGCACCGAAGGGCCGCAGACGATCACGCGAAAGGGCCGGACAGCGGTCGTCGTTGTCGCCACGGAGGAGTGGGAACGGAAGACCAAGCGCACCGGCAATCTCGCCGAGTTCTTCGCCGCTTCGCCGCTGCGCGGCTCGGAGCTCGAGGTCGAGCGGACCAAGGGCGGCGTGCGGAAACCCGACCTGTGAGTTTTCTCCTCGACACGAACGTCGTCTCCGAGTGGGTGAAGCCGCGCCCCGACCCAGGCGTCGTCGGCTGGCTGGAGGCCGTGGACGAGGATCGCGTCTTCCTCAGCGTCATAACGCTCGCGGAACTTCGCCATGGGGTCGACCGCATGGCAACCGGCGACCGCCGCCAGCGGATCGACGAATGGCTCCGGGACGCGTTGCCCCTACGGTTTGAAGGCAGGGTCCTGGCGATCGACGAGGCGGTTGCCGATGCCTGGGGCTGCGTCATGGCCGAGCGCGAGGCGATTGGGCGGCGCCTGGAACCCATGGACGCGTTCATCGCGGCAACGGCCAAGGTCCACGATCTCGCGGTCGTGACCCGGAACACGTCCGACTTCGAGCCGTCGGCAACGGTGGTCCTCAACCCCTGGCAGCGGACCTAAGAACTGCTAGGCGGACCCCTGGAAGATCCGCCGCTGCTCCAGCCATGTACCTCCGGGTCCTGAAAGACCCCCGCGCGTTGCCGCCCTCGGGCCAGTCCAGCCCCACCGCCGGCCCGGTCGAACGCTCCAGCATCGTCCCGCCCCCCTGCCGTCAACGGTTTCTGGATCAGCTAAGCAAGCCGCCAGAATTCAAGTCGACGGGGAAGGTGATTTTGAGGCGCGGCATCAGCCCCGCAGTTTCGCGGTCGTCGTCTCGTCCACGACACCGTCGGCACCAACGACGACGCCATAGTCGCGAGCAGCCGCTTCCGCGCTGACGAGGCCGAGGCGGACGTCCTCGGCGACGCGGCCGGGATCGCGCGCGGTGGCCTCGCCGTAGCCGCCGCCGCCCGGCATCTCGACGATCAGGCGGTCGCCGGCCGGGATCACCTGGAAGCCTTTGTGGCGGAGCTCCGTGCCCGAGGCGAGGCCGATGCGCCCGTTGGCGCCGGGGCCGGCGCCGTCGCGGCCGCGGGCGGGGAAGAGGACGCGCTCGAAGCTGGCGAAGATGCCGAAGGGCGCGGCTTCCCGGCTCGAGATCACCATGGTCTGGCCGAGGCCGCCGCGCTCGGTGCCGGGGCCGCCCGAATCGGCGCGGTAGTCCTTCTGCCAGACGACCAAGGGCGTGATCGCCTCGGTGATCTCCACCGGCACGTTGCGCACGCCGCTCGGGAACGGGGTCGCCGAGAGGCCGTCCTGTTTCGGCCGGGCGCCCGCACCGCCGGAATGAAAGCTGATCACCATGAAGGGCGTGGTGCCGTCGCCGGGCCGGCCCGTCAGGCCGTGGCCGGCACCGAGGCGCAAATTCCACAAGTTCGAGGTACCCTCCGCCGGTACCCGGTCGGGCAAGGCCTGGTGCAGGCAGCCGAAGACGACGTCCGGCAACATGTGGCCGATGGTCGAGCGGGCCACCACGGCGGCCGGGAAGGGCGCGTTGACGATGGTGTTCTCGGGCGCCGTCACGCGGATCGCGTCGAGGGTGCCGGCATTGTTGGGGATCTCCGGTGCCACCACGCATTTGACGCCGAAGGCGGTATAGGCCTCGGTGTAGCAGAGGGGGCAGTTGATGCCGCGCTCCGAGGTGCCCGACGAGCCGGTGTAGTCGACCACGATCTCGTCCTCGGCGATGGTGAGCGTGCCGACGAGGTCGATCGGCTCTTCATAGCCGTCGATCCGCATTTCCGCGCGCCAACTGCCCTTGGGCAGCGCGCCGATCGCGTCTGCCATGGCGCGGCGGCTCTGGCCGATGATGTGGGCGCCGAGGACATCGAGGTCTTCAAGCCCGTATTCCGCCATCATGTCGAGCAAGCGCCGGGCACCGGTCTCGTTGCAGGCCATCAGGGCATAGATGTCGCCCTCCACCTGAACCGGCTCGCGAACGTTGGCGCGGATCAACTTCAAGAGCCACTCGTCGACGACGCCGGCCCGGGCCAGCGGCATGATCGGGATATAGAGGCCCTCGTGAAAGACCTGGCGGCCGTCCGGCGACATGCCGACGCCGCCGATGTCGACAAGGTGGCTGGTGCAGGCGAAGAGGGCGACCGGCCGGCCATCGCGGAAGGTCGGCGAGACCACGGTCAGGTCGTGCAGGTGGCCGGTGCCCTTCCAGGGGTCGTTGGTGATGAAGACGTCGCCCTCGGCCATCTCTGCCACCGGAAAGACGTCCAAAAAATGGCGCACCGCCCGGGCCATGGAGTTGATGTGGCCGGGCGTGCCGGTGACGGCTTGTGCCAGCATGTCACCCGAGGTCGCGAAGACCCCCGCCGATAGGTCGCCGGCCTCGCGCGTCGAGGTCGAGAAGGCGGTCCGGACCAAGGTCTGGGCCTGCTCCTCGACGACCGAGATCAGCCGGTTCCACATCACCTGCAGGCGGATCTCGTCCATCGTCGGTGCGGTCATCGGGTGCCCTCCTGGCGGCTCAGCACGATTTGTCCCAGCGCGTTGACGCGGGCCTCGAAGGCTGCCGTCACCAGGGTCGCGGTCTCGTCCTCGACGATCAGCGCCGGGCCCCGAACGGCCGCGCCCGGGGCAAGGGCCCCGCGGTCGTGCAACGCCACCTCGACCGCCGCGCCGCTCTCGGGGTCGAAGACGGCACGCCGGGCCGCCGCCTCGGGACGATACGCCTCGACTGTCGCCGACGCCGACGCCTCGGGCAGCGCCTGCCGGGTCGCCAGCGACAGGGTCCAGGTCAGGACCTCCATCGACAGGTTGGGGATAATGCGGCCGTAAAGGCTGGTGTACTCGGCCTCGAAGGCGGCTTCCAAGCTGGCCCGATCGTCGGCGCCCAGGTCGTCGAGACCCAGCGGCACGGTGATCTCGTGGCCCTGGCCGCGGTAGCGCATGAAGGCGCTGCGTTGCTCGACCAACTCCGCCTCCGGCGCGCCGAGCCGCACCACCGCCTCGGCCTCGGCCCGCATCTCGGAGAAGAGGTCGTTGACGATGCCGGCATCGAAACGGCGCATGTCCAAGTAGCGGGTACGCACGACCTCGTAGGCGATCGGCGCGCGCAGGAAGCCGACGGCCGAGCCGACGCCGGCGCCGGGCGGAACGATGATGCGATCGATGCCGAGCTTGTCGGCGAGCCGCGCGGCATGCAGCGGTGCTGCCCCGCCGAAGGCGACCAGCGTCCGCTCGCCGGTGTCCTTGCCGTTCTCGATGGCATGCACGCGGGCCGCGTTGGCCATGTTCTCATCCACGATCTCGGCGATGCCGGCAGCGGCCACCTCGACGCTGGTGCCGAGCGGGGCGGCGATCCCGGCCGCGACGGCGGCTTGCGCCCGCGCGGGCGCGAGCGGCACCTTGCCGCCGGCGAAGCGGGCGGGCTCGATCCGGCCCATGACGAGGTCGGCATCCGTCACCGTCGCCGCCTCGCCGCCCCGCGCATAGGCCGCCGGCCCCGGGTCCGAGCCGGCGCTTTCCGGGCCGACGGTGATCCTTGCAAGCGCGTCGACACGGGCAATCGAGCCGCCACCGGCGCCGATCTCGACCATGTCGATCACCGGTATTCGGATCGGCAGGCCGCTGCCCTTCAGGAAGCGGTACATGCGCGCGACCTCGAAGGAGCGCGAGAGCTGCGGCGTCAGCTCGTCGATCAGCGTGATCTTGGCCGTGGTGCCGCCCATGTCGAAGGACAGCACCTTGGGAAGCCCGTTCTCGGCGGCGATGTGGCGGGCCAGGATGGCGCCGCCGGCGGGACCGGACTCCACGAGCCGCACCGGCTCGCGCAGCGCCGTACCGGTCGTGGTGATGCCGCCGCTCGACATCATCAGCAAGAGCGGGCAGTGGAGACCGAGCCCTTGCAATCCCGTCTCCAGGCGGCCGACATAGCCGGCCATGAGCGGCTGCACGTAGGCGTTGGCGAGCGCCGTCGAGGCGCGCTCGTACTCGCGGATCTCCGGGCAGACCTCGGAGGAAAGCGTGATCTGCAGCTCGGGCAGGGCTTGGCCCAGGATTTCGGCCACGCGGCGCTCGTGCGCCGGGTTCATGTAGCTGTGGATGAAGCAGATCGCCACCGCCTCGACGCCGGCTCGGGCCAGCACCGGCGCCAACGCCTCGACCGCCGCCTCGTCGAGTGCCAGCAGGACCTCGCCGTCGGCGGCGATCCGCTCCGCCACCGTGAAACGCAAGTCGCGCGGCGCCAGCGGCGACGGCCGCTCCATGTAGAGGTCGTACTGCTCGAAGCGGTGCTCGTAGGCGATCTCGATCGAATCGCGAAAGCCTTCGGTGGTGACGAGCGCCGTCTTCGCGCCCTTGCGCTCGATGAGCGCGTTGGTGGCGAGCGTGGTGCCGTGAATGACGAGCGTGACCTCGCCCGCCTGAACGCCGCTCTCGGCCAGGATCCGGCCGGCACCGTCCAGCACCGCCATCTCGGGCGCCGCCGGCGTCGTCAGAACCTTGGCGCTGAAGCGGTTCGGCCCCGCCTCAAGCACCACATCGGTGAAGGTGCCGCCGATGTCTACCGCAATCCGCGCACTCATACGCTTGCTCTCACGATTGGAATGGATCCCGAGCGACCGCCCTCAGCCCAGGCGCTCAGCGTAGAAGGCCATGGTGCGCTGGCGCGCCAGCGCCGCGGCCTCGGCGTCGTATTGGCCCCGGTGGTCGCAGTTGAAGCCGTGGTCGGCGTCGTAGATGTGCACCGTGGCCTCGTCGTGGGCGGCGTCGATCTGGCGGACGTCGTCGAGCGGGATGCCTTTGTCCTGCGCGCCGAAATGCATCAGCATCGGACAGCGGCCCGCCTCGCCGATATAGGGCATGATCTGGCCGCCGTAGTAGACCACCGCAGCCTGGACATCGAGCCGACATCCCGCCAGGTACGAGATCGTGCCGCCCCAGCAATAGCCGACGGTGCCGACCTTCAGGCCCTCGGCCTGCATCACCGCAGCCGCCGCCTTGACGTCGAGAACGCTGTCGTCCCAGGAGAACTCCTCGCGGTACTGGCGGCCCTTCTCCATGCCCTCGGTGTCGTAGCCGAGGTCGACCCCGCGGGTCGTGGAGCGGTCGTAAAGCGCCGGCGCGATCGCCAGGTAGCCGTCGGCGGCGAAGCCGTCGGCGACCTCGCGGATGTGGGCGTTGACGCCGAAGATCTCCTGAATGACGACGATGCCGCCCTTGGCCGAGCCTTGCGCGTCGGCCCGGTAGGCGCCCAATTCGTGGCCGTCCTCGGCCGTCAATGTCAGGTTGGTTCCCATCTCATCTCCTCCCTATTGCTGGCACCGGCGTGCTTCAAGAGGTGCCGGCGTCCTCGCCCTCGTAGTTGACGCGCTCTTCCAAGACGGCGCGCAGCTCGCGCGCCGAGACGGCCAGCAGCGCGATCGAGATTTGCACCGTCGGATGGCCGGCCATGTCGCCGCGAAAGCGGGCCATCTGCGGGTTCATCAAGAGTGAGCTTCGCTCGCGTTTCAGCCGCTCCAGCTCCGCCGCCGACAGCACCTCCTCGTCGACGGCGATGATCAGCACCGAGCGCGAGAAGGCGGCCCGGCCGAGGCCCAGCCCCGCCACTGCCCGCCAGGGGATCAGGCCGAAGTCGGGCCGGCGGCAGAAGATGCCCTGCGCGTCGATCACCAGCACCGGCCGGGGGCTGAAGCCGACGGCGACGAGGACGATCGCGCCGCCACCGCCGAAGAGGGTCATGCCGATGTTCAGGCTGTCGGGCGGCGCCCCGCCGGTCAGGAGCTGAATGCCCATGACCATGACGTAGAGGCAGGGCAGCGCCAACACCGCGTGCTTGAACCTGGAGGGAAAGACCCGGATCGCCGCCTCGGCGCCGGCATCGTGGCGCGCCGCGGGCCGTACCCAGTCGAGCAACGCGCTCACGCGCCGCCCGCCTCGGCGCGGGCCGCGTCCTCGCCCGGCTCGCGGCAGCGGTAGAGCACCAGTGAATCGAGCGACATCGCGATCTCGCCGTCCTGGTTCAAGAGCTCCTGGCGGAAGCTGACGACGCCGCGGTCGGGCTTGCTCTCCGAGCGCCGTTTTCGGGTCACCTCGACGCGCACCGAAAGCACATCGCCCGGCCGGACCGGCTTCGTCCAGGCGATGTCGTCGAAGCCGGGCGAAGCAATGTTGGCGCCGACGAAGGCACCGTGGTCGACGATCAGCCGCATCATGATGCCGGCACTGTGCCAGCCACTGGCGATCAGGCCGCCGAAGAGCGAGTCCTTGGCCGCCTCTTCATCGAGATGGAAGGACTGGGGGTCGAACTCGATGGCGAATTCCTTGATCTCCGCCGCCGTCACCTCGTAGCGGCCGAACTGCAGAACCTCGCCGGGCTGCCAGTCCTCAAAATGGCGCGGCGCGTTCACGCCCGAGCCTCCTGGCGGCAGCGCACGATGCCGAAGCCGATCGAGCGCAGCACCACCTCGCCCTGCTGGTTCCTGAGCTCCAGGTTCTGCTTGATGAAACCCATGGGCTTGGACCGGGAGAGGCGCTTCTCCAAGATCTCGAAGCTGCCAGTCAGGACGTCGCCCGGCCGGACCGGCGCCAGCCAGCGCACCGACTCGAGCCCCGGCGAGCCCATGCCCTGGAACTCGGCCTGGCGGAACCAGTCGGCCAGCATCCGCATCGAGACGGCGCAGGTGTGCCAGCCGCTGGCGACGAGGCCGCCGAAGGCGCTCTCCGCCGCGGCCACGGGGTCGAGATGCATGGGCTGCGGGTCGTACCGCCGGGCAAAGTCGACGATCGCCGCCTCGTCGACAGTAACGGTCGGCAACATCTGCACCTGGCCGACCTCCAAATCCTCGAAAAACAGCATGCCTCGAACCTCGGCTTGGGACCTCTCCGCGGCCCCGGCAGGCGATCCTAGAGCCCCCGCCGGCGCAAGAGAAGGGGCGGGCCGGAGTGGGCAAGCGGTCGCTGGCGAGCGATCTTTTTTCAGAAGGCGCCGCCGCCGTCATGGCCTTCGTCGGCGGGCAGGCGCGCGGGCGGGGGCTTCTTCTCGGGCGGCTTTAGGATCAGGGCGACCTTGGTCGCGAAGCCCGCGTCGTCGTCCTCGGCCAGTAGGGGTGCGGCCTCGGCGATGGCATCGATCAGCGGCTCGAGCCAGGTCCGATCGGCCTTGGCGAAGTCATGCAGCACATAGCGCTGCACGTCCTCCTTCAGCCTCGGTCGGCCGACGCCGATGCGGACGCGGCGGAAGTCCCGGCCGATATGGGCGTCGATGCTGCGCAAGCCGTTGTGGCCGGCAACGCCGCCGCCCCGCTTGACCCGGAGCTTGCCGGCGACGAGGTCGATCTCGTCGTGGAAGACGACGATGTCCTGCACCGGGAGCTTGAAGAATCGCGACGCCTCGCCGACCGACCGGCCGGAGGCGTTCATGAACGTGGTCGGCTTAAGCACCAGGGTCTTGCGGCCGGCCAGCCGGCCTTCCGCGAGCGTCCCCTGAAAGCGCCGCCGGGCCGGCCCGAAGCCATGCCGCCGCACGATCTCGTCGACGGCCATGAAGCCGACGTTGTGCCGGTTGGCCGCGTATTCGGTGCCCGGGTTGCCGAGACCGACGAGAAGCAGCACGAAGCCGCTACTCGCTCGACTCTTCCTCGGCCGCCTCGCCCTCCTCGGCAGCCTCGGCCTCGCCTTCGATCTCCTCGCCCTCTTCGGCCTCTTCCTCTTCCTCGGACTTGAGCGACGGCGCGGCGATGGTGGCGATGGTGAAGTCGCGATCGGTGATCGTCGGCGCGACCCCCTCCGGCAGGGTGATGGCGCTGATGTGAATGGAATCACCGATATCGAGGCCGGTGAGGTCGCACTCGATGGTCTCAGGGATAGCGTCGGCGCGGCACATGACCTCGATCTCGTGGCGAACCACGTTCAAGACGCCGCCCCGGCGCAGGCCCTCGCATTCCTCTTCGTTGACGAAGACCATGGGCACCATGAGGGCGAGCTCGGCATCCTCGGCGAGGCGCAGGAAATCGACGTGGATCGGCACGTCGGTGACGACGTGGAACTGAACCTCGCGCGGCAGCACGCGTTGGCTCTTGTCTTCGAGCTTGAGGTTCAGCAGCCGGTTCTGGAAGCCGCCTCGGGCGAGCTCCTGTTCCAGGTCCCTGCGGCCGACCGAGATCGTCCTGGGCGGCGCATCGCTACCGTAGACGACCGCCGGGATTCGATTCTGGCGGCGCAATGCCCTGGCCGCGCCCTTGCCGGTGGCCTCGCGGGCCTCCACCTCAATTTCACCGATGTCTTGCATCATCTCTCTCCTCGATCATCGCCAGCGTGGGGCGACGACCAGCCCCGACAGCCGTCGGGGTGCAAATTTGGAAAACGCGGGCGTCCATATACGCGTACCGGCGGAAAAACTCAACGCCCGAGCGTCTTTGGGTACCGTTTTTTCAGTCGAAGAGACTGGAGACCGAGCTCTCCTCGCTGATCCGTCGGATCGCCTCGCCGATCAGTGGCGCGATGGTGACGGTACGGAGACTCGGCATCTGCTTCATCGCCTCGGTCGGCTGGATGCTGTCGGTCACCGTCAGGGTCTCGAGATGGGAAGCTTCGACCCGCTGGATGGCACCACCCGACAAGACGCCGTGGGTGACGTAGGCGTAGGCCGCGGTCGCGCCCTGCTCGACCAAGGCGTCGGCCGCATTGCAGAGGGTGCCGGCGGAATCGACGATATCGTCGAACAACAGGCAGATCCGGCCCTCGATGTCGCCGATGATGTTCATGACCTCCGAAACGCCGGCCCGCTCGCGCCGCTTGTCGACGATCGCCAGGTCGCCATCGATCCGGCGGGCGAGCGCCCGGGCGCGAATGACGCCGCCGACGTCGGGCGAGACCACGACCAGGCGCTCGTCGTCGAAGCATTCGAGCACGTCGCGGCTCAATACCGGCACCGAGTAGAGGTTATCGGTCGGAATATCGAAGAAGCCCTGAATCTGGCCGGCGTGAAGATCCAGCGTCAGCACCCGATGGGCACCGGCCCGCTCGATCAGGTCGGCCACCAGTCGGGCCGAGATCGGCGTTCTGGGACCTGGCTTCCGATCCTGTCGGGCATAGCCGAAATAGGGCAGCACCGCGGTGATGCGCCTGGCCGAGGCCCGCTTCAAGGCGTCGATGCAGACCAGAAGCTCCATCAGATGGTCGTTGGCCGGGCTCGAGGTCGACTGGATCACGAAGACGTCCTCGCCGCGGACGTTCTCGTGGATCTCGACGAACACTTCCATGTCGGAGAAGCGCCTGACGGTGGCGTCCGTCAGCGGCAGCGACAGATATTCCGCGATGGCTTCCGCCAGGGGCGGGTTGCTGTTGCCTGCGAGCAGCTTCATGCGGCGACCTTGTTCAACCAGCCCTCGATGTGCCGACCTTGCCCGGCACGGGCGGACTTTTAGCAAGGCGCCCGGCCGCTGTAAACGATGCTTTCCGATCTCGGCTCAAAGGACGCAACTGAGCATCAGGCCGAGCAACAGCAGCACCCCCAGAATGATGATGTAAGGCATGATTGCCGGCGCCTTTCAGGCCAGCAGGATCGCCGCGGCAGCGCGGCCGTAGTCCGGCTCGCCCCGGTGCGTGGCGCGGCGGTAGCTGAAGAAACGCGCCGACGAGGCGTAGGTGTCCTGGTCCAGGCACTCGACCGCTGCCAGGCCGCGCACCCGCAAGCGGTCGACGAGATAGCCGGGAAGATCGAATTGGTAGTGCCCGGCCCGCGCAGCGGGTTGGAAATAGCGGTCGCTGTCGGCCGCCGCCTCGAGGAAGGCAGCCCGGAACTCAGACCCCACCTCGTAGCTCGGCTGGGCGATGCAGGGACCGACGGCGGCTCGGACCCGCGCCGCCTCGGCACCGAGGCGGCACATCGCGTCGATGGTCGAATCGGTAACGCCGGCCAGCGCCCCGCGCCAGCCGGCATGCGCCGCACCGACCACCCCGGCCGCAGGATCGGCGAAGAGCACCGGCGCGCAATCCGCGGTCAGCACGGTCAACGCCAGGCCAGGGGTCCGGCTGACCAGGGCGTCGGCCCTCGGGGCCCCGCCCTCGCCGAGCGGGCGCTCGAGCACGACGACGTCGGTGCCGTGGACCTGATGCACGGTCTCGAGGCGGGCCTCGGCGGCGCCGAGCCAATGCGCCACCCGGACCCGGTTCTCGGTCACGGCGGTGCCATCGTCGGCTGAGCCGTGACCGCAGTTGAGGGCGGCGTAAATCCCCGTCGAGACGCCGCCGGCCCGGGTGAAGAAGCCGTGCCGGACCGCCGTCGCCGCGGCCAGGCACTGGGCGGTCACAGGTGCGAGATCCGGGCTCATGACCGAAACCCCGCCGGCGGACCGAAGCCCTCGGCCGTGACGGCCAGGGCCTTGAAGAGCCGACCCATCTCGTCCACCGCCACCAGGCGGCTCCGAGCGCGCTCGATCTCGGCCGCCCTCTCCGGCCGCGCGGCGGCCAATCGCGCCGCCCTGAGGTCAATCCCCAGCGCCGTCAGAAAGTCGCCCTGTGGCACCGGCCCGTGGGCCTCGGCACCGGCCGCTCTCGCCGCCTCGGCCAGGGCCTGAAAGTCGACATGGGCGGTGAGGTCGGCCTCGCCGGGGCCGCTCAACACGTCGTGGAAAGCGTGCTGCTTGACCGCTTGCAGGGTATCGCCGGGGGCGCTGTCAGCGTGGCCGTAGTCGATGACGAGCGCGGCGCCGCCATGCGCCGCGATCCGACCGGCGAGCGCCGCCATGGTGGCCGCGCGCGAGGGCGCCACCTCGACAACGCTGCCGACCGTGGCGCCGGCGAAGGCCTCGGGCAAGAGGCTCTCTGCGAGACAGGTCGGTGAGAGCACGAAGCCGAGGGCCTCGCCGCCGTTCGCGACCAGACGCTCGTGCCAGCCCTGTTCGCCGCGCTCGAACTGGCGCACCGGCAGGGCATCGAAGAACTCGTTGGCGAGCGCCAGGAGACAGCCCTCGGGCACCGTCTCGAGGCTTCGATGCCAGCATGCCCCGAGGCCCTCGAGCCGCTCGCGCTGCAAGGCCTCGAGTGCCGGGCTGGTCTCGACCAGATGCACCGAGACGGCGTCGAGGAAAGCGGGCTCGAGCCGTGCCGCCCTCAGCGCATCCGCCATCAGCGTGCCGCGGCCGGGGCCGAGCTCGACGAGCCCGAGCGACGCCGGCCGACCCAAGCGCTGCCAGAACTCGACGCACCAAAGGCCGATCAGCTCGCCGAACATCTGGCTGATCTCGGGCGCGGTGGTGAAATCGCCGTCGGCGCCCAAGGGGTCGCGCCGCGCATAGTAGCCGTGCTCGGGGTGACCCAGCGCCTCGGCCATGTAGCGCGACACCGGTATCGGGCCGTTGGCGGCGATCAGGCGCTTCAAGTGCCCGGCGAGGCTGCTCATGGTGCTGCCTTCGGCCGCCGAAAGGCGAGCCCGATCAGCACCAGGCCGGCGATCAGCATCGGCAGCGACAGCCATTGCCCCATGGTGCTGCCGCCGGCGAGAAAGCCGAGTTGTGCGTCGGGCTGGCGGAAGAGCTCCACCAGACCGCGGGCGAGCGCATAGCCGACGAGAAAGACGCCGGTCAGGAAGCCCGGGCGGGCGAAGCTCGCCGGCCGCCGGGCGAGCCACCAGAGAACCAGGAACAGCACCGCACCTTCGAGCCCCGCTTCGTAGAGCTGACTGGGGTGGCGCGGCAACGGGCCCCCGGTCGGAAACACCATGGCCCAGGGGGCCTCCGATGGCCGGCCGTAGAGCTCGCCGTTGATGAAATTGGCGATGCGGCCGAAGAAGAGGCCCATCGGCACCGCCGGGGAGACCAAGTCGCCGAGCCGCAGGGGAGCGAGCCCGTTCCGCCAGGCGAACAGCAGCAGCGCCAGAACGACGCCCAGGACGGCGCCGTGAAAGGCCATGCCGCCCTGCCAGACGGCGAAGACGTCGAGCGGGTGCTGGGCGTAGTAGGCGAGATTGTAGAAGAGCACGTAGCCGAGGCGGCCGCCGAGGACGACGCCCAGCGTCATCCAGACCAATAGGTCGTCGATCTGGCGGTCCTGCATGGCCTTGGCGGGCCCGCGGTTCAGCCGCAACACATAGCGCCAGCCGAGCAGCAGGCCGGCGATATAGGCGAGCGCGTACCAGCGGATCGCCAGCGGCCCGAGCTCGATCAGAATCGGATCGATCTCGGGATAAGGCAGGACAGCGGCTGGCAAGATCGACGGCATCGGCGTCCGCTTGCTGGCGCCCTCGGCGCATTGTGCTGGGCGGCGAACCTCCTATAGCGGCCCGCGCCCGACCCCGCAAGCTTGGCCGGCCGCCCCCGACGGTTCGGTTGCACCCCGACCACCGCGCTACCATATTACGCGGAGCAAGAATTCGGAGGCCGCACCATGGAAGCCCAACGTCGTCTGCTCGATGATCTCGCCAAAATGGCCACCAGCGCCGCCGGTGTCGTCCAAGGCGCCGGCCAGGAGATGGAGCAGATGTTCCGGCAGCGCTTCGAGCGCCTGCTGGACTCGATGAATCTGGTGACCCGCGAGGAGTTCGACGCCGTCAAGGCCATGGCCGAGGCGGCCCGGCTCGAGAACGAGGCCTTGGCGAAGGAGCTGGAGAACCTGAAGAAGGGCATGACGGCGAAACCAAGGTCGAAAGCTGCCAAGCCTGCGACGACGAAATCCAAGGCCGCCGCCGCGAAGACAGCCAAGTCGGCGGGGTCGAAGGCCAAGACCGCGACGACGAAGACGAAGGCCGCGACGACGGCGGCCTCCAAGACCGCGGCCGCGAAGCGGACGGCCTCGAAGACGGCTTCGGCGAAGACGAGGGCTGCAAAGACGGCGGCTGCGAAGACGGCGGCCGGATCGAAATCGCCGGCGGCCAAGACAGAGGCCGGCAAGGGCGCCACCACCGGTTGACGCCCAGCGTCGGCACCCCGGCGACGATTTCCCACGAACATTTGCAGGCGCGGGCCGCGAAGGGCTTGCACCGACTCCGACCTTCTGGCAACGTACTAGTTGTGGGAAGACAGCTCGGCGTGGCCACTATATATGGGTAGACACCGGTCCATGGCGCTTCGCCTGCCGAGTGGCTCACGGCTTCTCCGCACCATCGTAATCCTTGCCGGGAGATCGGGCCCATGAGCCTGCTTGGTTTCGAATCTCTGGAGTCGGGCGACAATCCGCTCGATCTCGTCGAGGAGGTCGTCGCCGTCAACGAATGGCAGTTCGAGCGCGCCAGCGAGGAAGAACTTTCGGTCTGCGTCGCCGGCAGCTGGTGCGATTACCACCTCGGCTTCTCCTATCTCGGCGCCCGGGGCGGCTTGCAGATCGCCTGCGCCTACGACGTCCGGGTGCCCGAGCGCAAATTGGGCGAGATCTGCCACCTCCTGGCGCTCGTCAACGAGCGCATGTGGCTCGGCCATTTCGACCTCTGGACCGAGCAGGCCATCCCCATGTTCCGCCACGGCGTTCTGCTGCGCGGCGGACACCAGCCGACCTCCGAGCAGATCGGCGAGACCATCGAGATCGCCATCTCCGAATGCGAGCGCTATTATCCCGCCTTCCAGTTCGTGCTCTGGGGCGGCAAGAGCGCCGACGAGGCGATCGCCGCCGCGATGTTGGAGACCGCGGGAGAGGCTTGAGGCCATGGCCGAGAAGATCGACGGAACGCTGCTGCTGGTCGGCTGCGGCAAAATGGGCAGTGCCCTGCTCGAGGGCTGGTTGGCCCAGGGCGTCGCGGCCGAGGATGTCCTGGTCGTCGAGCCGGCGCTCGACCCGACGCGGACGGCCCAGGTGCCGGGCGTCACCGTGGTCGCGGCCCCCGACGAGATCCCGGCGACGTTCCGGCCCACGGTGGTGATCTTCGCCGTCAAGCCGCAGTCGATGGCCGAGGTCGTGCCACACTACCTGCACTTCAAGGCGCCGGAGACCTTCTTTCTCTCGATCGCGGCCGGCTCCCGGATCGACTTCTTCGAATCCGTCCTCGGGGCCGATGCGGCGATCGTCCGGGTGATGCCGAACACCCCCGCCGCGGTCGGCCGCGGCATGAGCGTGCTGACCGCCAACGCCAACACCGACGCGGCCCAGCGCGGCCTGGCGGCGCGCCTGCTGGCGGCGGCGGGGGCGACGGCTTGGCTCGACGACGAGGGCCTGATGGACGCCGTCACCGCGGTCAGCGGCTCAGGTCCGGCCTATGTCTTCCTGCTGATCGAATGCCTGGCCGAGGCCGGCGTCGCCGTCGGCCTGCCGGCGGAGCTGGCGGCCGAGCTGGCGTTGCAAACGGTAGCCGGCTCGGGCGAGCTGGCACGCCAGGCGGAGGAGGCGCCGGGCCAGTTGCGCGTCAACGTCACCAGCCCGGGTGGCACCACGGCGGCGGCGCTGGAGGTGCTGATGGCCGAGGACGGCCTAGCACCACTGATGCGCCGGGCCGTCGAGGCGGCGACCCGGCGCGGCCAAGAGCTCGGCGGCTGAGACGGAGTTGACGGCGCAGGCGCAACTTGCCGCGCCGGCCCAGCCGCCGCTATCATCGCCGAGGCTATTCCGACATGCGTCGCACGGGCGCGGGAGCGGATGGCTCGGCCGAGTTCCAAACCTTGTAGTCGGAAGGGAGGGCCCGGATGGCGACAGCGAAGCGTTCCCGCAAGAAGGTGGCGCCCGAGCCGCCCGAGCGGCTGATCGAGGCCGCCCTGCGGCTGGCCGCCCTACAGGGCTGGACGGCGACGACAATGGCGGAGATCGCGGCCGAAGCCGGCGTGACGTTGGCCGAGGCACGGCGCGCCTTCGCCTCCAAGGAGGCGCTGCTGGCCGCCTTCTTCAAGCGCCTCGACGCGGCGATGCTGGAGGGCCTGGAGCCCGGCGGCGACGAGCCGGTCCGCGATCGCCTGTTCGACGTCATCATGCGCCGCTTCGACGCCATGGCCCCCTACAAGGACGGCATCCGGGCCGTGGTCCGTGACCTGGTGCGTCAGCCGCCGGTGCTGGCCTGCGTCGCCGCCGGGCCGGTCCGCCGTTCGCTGGAGTGGATGCTGACCGGCGCCGGCGTGGACTCCTGGGGGCCGTTGCAACCCTTGCAACTCAAGGGCTTGGGGCTCGTCTACCTGGCCGCCCTCCGGGCCTGGTTCCGGGACGACAGCGCCGATTTGGCAGCGACCATGGCGGCCCTCGACAAGGGCTTGGCGCGGGCCGAGGCGGTGCTCGCCATGCTGCCCGGCGTCTCGAGGCGAGGCACGGAGGCGGCCGCCGAAAGCGAGTCCTGAGCGCCGTTCGCCGCCGATCGCCACCGTCCGTGTTGCACTGCACAATTTTCTTGACAACTTGTGTGCGCCGCCATATATCTGGCTTGCGAATTGTGCAGTGCAACATCGGCGCGCCGCGGTCGAACCCGAGATCCCCGGTCGCCCCTCCAGGATGAGGACCATCATGAACACGACCTTCCCCTACGCCGACTTCGACGTCTCCAAGTTCATGGACGCCTTCAAGGTGCCCGGCTTCGACTACGAGGCCCTGGTCGAGACGCAACGGCGCAACGTCGCCGCCATGCAGGAAGCCGGCGCCGTCGCCGGCAAGGGCTTCCAGGCGATCGCCCAGCGCCAGGTCGAGATGCTGCAGCAGGGCTTCGAGGATGCCGCCAGCGCCGCCGCCGAGGTCGCGACCGCGGCCACGCCCGAGGACGGCGCCAAGCGCCAGATCGCCCTCACCCAGCGCGCCGTCGAGACCCAGACCGCCAACCTGCGCGAGATCGGCGAGATGGCGCAGACGACCGGTGGCGAGGTCATGGAGCTCGTCAACAAGCGTTTCCTCGAGGAGCTCGACGCCTGGAGCCCGGCCAAGGCCCAGCCGAAGGCAGCCAAGAGCAAGTAAGCCCGCTTACCTGTAGCGTATCCGTAGCGTACCTGTAGCGTACCTGTAATCGGGCTCGGGCCGACGGTCCGCCCTCCCCTCCCTCAGCTGTAAGCGGCGGAGCAAAAATACACCACTGAGGCGGCTGGGATGTCCGGCTGCGGGCGGAGCAAAAATCCGCCACT
>JASLMY010000073.1 GCA_030746295.1 Alphaproteobacteria bacterium
GGTGACGGCCCGGTCCGAACCCGGATTTTGGAAGCACGGAGT
Organism: Alphaproteobacteria bacterium; assembly: GCA_030746295.1. Next base: position 43 of record JASLMY010000073.1, read on the forward strand.
GCGGCTGCCATGACTGTGCCTTCCGCTGGCTCGATCGAGCCGCCGGTCGCGACGCCACAGGTGTTGCAATTGGAACACGACGGCCGGGTGGGCGAGCTGCTGCCGATCGTCCTCATTAATGCGCTGCTCAACATCGTCACTCTGACGCTCTACCGCTTCTGGGCCAAGACACGGGTCCGGCGCTACCTCTGGTCGGGAATGCGGATGACGAGCGACCGCTTCGAGTACACCGGCCGTGGCATGGAGCTTTTCCTTGGCTTTCTGATCGTGCTCGCCGTGGTGATCGTGCCGCTGATCGGGTTCAACATCCTGGCCGAGTTCTTATGGGCCACCGACGATCCGCTGCGCTACGGCGGCTTCACGATAATCTCTTACCTGTTGATCTTCTTCCTCATCGGTGTCGCGATCTATCGGGCCCGGCGCTATCGGCTGAGCCGGACCGTCTGGCGCGGCATTCGGCCGGCACTGGTCGGCCGATCCTCGGTCTATGGCCTCCTCTATCTGGCAATCTATCTGCTGAATGGGGCCACAATGGGCTGGTCCTATCCCTGGGGCCGGATCAGGCTCACCGAGCAGATGATGCGCGAGACCTACTTCGGCGATCGGCCGTTCCGCTTCGAGGCCCGATCGGGATCGCTCTATGGAAGGTTTGCGGTGTTCTGGTTCGGCAGTATCGGCGCCGTGATTCTGGCCAGCTTGGTCGTCGGCGTGATCGGGGCGACGGCCGAGCTGCAATTGGACGAGAAGCTGGCGGATGAGCCGCTTGCGGTGGCGTGGACCGCGGCGCTTATCGTCTCGTTCCTGCTCGTCTTCGGTGTGCCGGTCGCGACCCTATATGCCTTTTACAAGGCGCGCGAGCTGGCCCTGATCGCCGAGTCCACGGCCTTCGAGGGCCTCGCCTTCCGTTTCGACGTCACCACCGGCAGCCTGATGTGGCTGGTGCTCGGCAACTACCTGATAACAATACTGACGCTGACGCTCGGCTATCCTTTCGTCCAGCTTCGGAACTTCCGCTATCTCTGCCAACGCCTGCAGGCGGTTGGTACGGTCGATTTCGAGGCGATCCGACAATCGACCGCCGAACGACCGTCGGTCGGCGAGGGCCTGGCCGACGCCTTCGACGTCGGTGCCGTCTGACGGCGTCGCGATGGCGCTGCAATTCCGGGGCCGCTACTTCGACGGCAAGTCGGCGCTGCGGCGCGAGGCGCGGGTCATGCTGACCGCGCAGGGAGTCGAGATCACCGACGACGAGGGCAAGCGGCTCTGGCCCTATGACAAGCTGCAGCGTCCGGAGCCGCTGCCGGGCGGTGGCGTTCGTTTCGGCTGCGAGCAGGCGCCGGACGCGCAGCTCGTCATCGAGGCGCCCGAGGCTTACGAGGCACTACGCCGCTTCGCGCCGCGCTTCCACGGCGGCGCGGCTCGCTGGCGCCGGCATCGGCGCGAGATCTTGATGGTCGTGGTGCTCGTGCTCGTCATCGTCGTTGGTGGGTTTTACGGCATTCCGCAGCTCGCCAAGCCGCTCGCCATAGCGATGCCGCAGTCCTGGACCGAGAAATTGGGCAGTGTCGTCGAGCAGGACATCGTCGGCGGCGCGCGCGACTGCGACGCGGAAGCGGGCGTCCAAGTCCTTGACCGCCTGGTCGGTCGACTGACCGCCGGTATGGATCCCGTACCCGACCTCAAGGTGCGCGTCGTCGACCGCAAGATGGTCAACGCCTTTGCCGCACCCGGCGGCCGGGTGGTGATCATGGGCGGCCTGATCGGCAAGGCCGAGAAGGCGGAGGAGGTGGCGGGTGTGTTGGCGCACGAGGTCGGCCACGTCCTGGAGCGCCACCCGACCATCAACGCGATCCGCGTCTTCGGCCTCATGACGCTGATCGACCTCGTCATGGGGGACAGCTCGACGGTGCTGGAGACGTTGGGGCAGGCCGGCGGCTTGCTGCTGCTGACCGCCTACTCGAGGGAAGATGAGCGCGCCGCCGACGAGCATGCCCTGTCGATCCTCGCGGCTGCCGGGATCGATGCCGGGGGGCTGGCGCGCTTCTTTGACCGCCTGGCGAAGAAGGACAAAGATGTGCCCGAGTTTCTGAGCTACATCGCCAGCCATCCGAAGCTGGCGGACCGCCGGGCGCTGGCGGAGGCGGCTTCCGGCCAAGGGCGTTCGCCGGCCCTGAACGATGCCGACTGGAAGGCGTTGAAGGAGATCTGCGGCGTCAAGAAATAGCGGCCCGCACCGCTTCCAGGACCTCGGGCACGCTCAGGGCCGCGAGGGGCGACCGCTGCAGGACGGTCACGCGCCGGCCGCGGGGGGCGGCGCGGGAAGGCTCGGAGCCGGCGCCGAACAGCACCACCGAGACGGTGCCCGAGATCGCTGCGATGTGCATCGGCCCGGTATCGTTGCCGACCGCGAGGCGGGCGCCGCGGGCCAGCACCACCAGCTCCTGAAGGTCGGTGCGGCCGGTCAAATCGCGGGCGCTGGCCTCGGCAGCCGTTATCGCGACACCCGCTTCGCGCTCGCTGGCGCCGCCGGCCACGACGGGGGTCAGGCCGTCGGCGACGAGTTTCGTCGCCAGCTCGCCAAAATGGGCAAGGGGCCAGCGCTTCTCTGGCCGGTGCGGGGCGCCACCGGGCACGATCAGGGCGTAGGCCGCGGGCAGGTCGAAGCGGTCGAGGTCGGCGCTGACCCAGTCGAGCGACGGCGCCGGCACGTCGCCGATGCCGGCCGCTCCGAGCTGCTCTCTCTGACGCTCGATCGTGTGCAGGCTGCCGCGGTCCGGGTTGCGGTCCGGGTGCGAGCAGCCCTTGGCGATGCCCGACCATTCGGGCCGCGGCCGGGGAAAGAGGAAGCGGAAATAAAGGCCGGTGCGATCCGAGGTTTGCAGATCGTAGACCCGATCGAAACGGGTCTCGGCAAAGCACCGTCGCAATCTCAGCAAGGCTCGCCAATCGAGCCAACCCGGACGGTCGTCGCGCCAGACGTCGTCGAAAAAGCCACTTTCGGCCGCCAGAGCCTCGAACGCGGCCGTCGTCAGTAGCACGATCCTGGCTTTCGGGTGGTGCCGGCGGATGGCGGCAAAGGGGCCCGTGGCGAGAACCAGGTCGCCGAGGGCGCCGTGCTTGATGACCAGGATGTGCTCGTCGCGCGCCGACATCGCCGTCGCGGACAGCCTAGTGTCCCGAATCAGAAGTTCGCATCATTCGTGGCAGGCGCCCGACGAACTTCTGATTCGATAAGGACACTAGCAACCCATTGATTCTAGTGAGGTTTATGGATTTGAAGTTCCTCACGGTTCTTGCCCAAATGATGGGAGCAACTTCAAATCCACCACACTAGTCGCGGCCAAGGAGCCGGCGATAGACGTCCAGCGTTTGCCCGCACATGCGCTCGAGGGAGAATTTCTCGAGCACGTTTTCCCGCGCCCGTGCCGCCATCAGATTGCGCTCCGCCCCCTTGAGGGCGAGCGCCTGGCTGAGCGCCTCGGTGAGGTTCGCGACGTCGCCGGGCCGTACCAGCCAGCCGGTCTTGCCCTCGACCACGATCTCCGGCGCGCCGCCGTGGTCGCTGGCAATGACGGGGCGGCCCATAGACTGGGCCTCGGCGATGGTGCGGCCGAAGCCTTCGGGATGGATCGAGGTCGAGACCAGGACGTCGGCCAGCATATAGGCGGCCGGCATGTCGCGGCAGGGCGGCACAATGCGCACGCTGGCGCCGAGACGGTGGCGCTCGATCAGGCCTTCGACCTCGCGCCGGTAGGCGCTGCCGCTTCCCTCGGCGCCCAGCAGGACGCAGGTGACGTCGCTCGGATCGAGCGCCGCCAGCGCTTTCAACAGCACCGCCTGGCCCTTGATGCGACTCAATCGAGCCGGCAGCAGGACGACGCTCTTGCCGTCTTCGAGGCGCCAAGCGTTGGCGAGCTGAATCATGCGCTCGGCGCTGACCCGAGTCGGGTCGAAGATCGTCGTGTCGACGCCGCGATGGATGGTGACGAGACGGGATTCGTCGATGCGGAAATGGCGGCGGACGTGATCGGCGATGAAGTCGGAGATGGCGATGACCATGTCACCTTTCGCCATCACCATGTTGTACCAGTGCTTGAAGCCGTTCTCGCGGTAGGCGCCGTGGAAAGTGGTGACGAAGGGGCGCTTGGCGTGGCGGGCGGCGATCAGCGCACTCCAGGCCGGCGCGCGGCTTCTGGCGTGGACGAGGGCGACATTGCGGCGTCGGATCAGCTTGGCGAGCCGGCCGGCGTTGCGAAATATCGCAAGCGGGTTCTTGCGCTCGAGCGGCATTGCCATGTGCTCGGCCCCGGCTCGGGCGAGCTCGTTCTCCATCGTGCCGCCGGACGAGGCGACGACCGACCGCCAACCGGCCGCCTTCAGGGCGCCGGCGATCTCGACCGTGCCCCGCTCGACGCCGCCGGAATTGAGTGCCGGTACCGCTTGTAGAACCACAGGCGGGCGGCTTTCCGGCCGCACGAGGCGGGTGTTAGATTGTTCCGTCAATGTCATTTGGCGGCCGGGCCATGAACGATAGCAGCACCGAAGAGATCCTGACGCGGGGCGACGGCACAGCAATCGCATACCACCGCATGACCGGCAAGGCGCCGGGCATCATTTTCTGCGGCGGCTTCATGTCGGATATGAGCGGCACCAAGGCGACGGCGCTGGAGGCGCACTGCGCCGAGGCCGGGCGCGCCTTCGTCCGCTTCGACTATCGTGGTCACGGTCGTTCCTCGGGCCGTTTCGAGGACGGCACCATCGGCCTCTGGGCCGACGATGCGATCGCGGTGCTGGACCAGGTGACCTCGGGCCCACAGGTCCTGGTCGGCTCGTCCATGGGCGGCTGGATCATGTTACTGGCGGCGAAGGCCCGGCCCGAGCGCGTCGCCGGCTTGGTCGGCATCGCGCCGGCGCCCGATTTCGTGCTTTCGATGTGGGAGGAGTTCCCGGACGAAGTCAAGCGCCAGCTCGAGACCGAGGGCGTCTATCGCAGTCCCTCGGAATACTCGGAGGAGCCCTACGCCATCACCATGGCCCTGATCGAGGACGGCCGCCGGCACCTGGTGCTGACGGAGACGGTTCCGATCGAATGCCCGGTGCGCCTGCTGCACGGCATGCGGGACCCGGACGTGCCCTGGCAGCTCTCGCTCGAGATCGCCCGGAAGCTGGCCTCGACCGACGTCGAGATCACTTTCGTCAAGGATGGCGACCACCGCCTCTCCGAGCCCGCCGACATCGCCCGCCTCTGCCGAACGGTCGAGACCCTGGCGGCGGCGTTGGAGGCGAGCTGAAACCGCTTCAGTCGTCCAGGAGTGCCTTCAGGCCCTCGCGGTAGCTGGGATAGGCCAGGCGGATGCCGAGCTCGCGCTTGATGCGGTCGTTGCGGACCCGCTTGCTCTCGGCATAGAAGCTTCGCGCCATGGGTGACAGATCCGCCGTCTCGAAGGGCTCCAAGGGTGGCGGCGGCAGGCCCAAGAGCTCCGCCGCGTAGGCGATGACCTGGGCCGGTGGAGCTGCCTCGTCATCGGCGACGTTATAGACGGCACCCGGCCCCGGTGCCTGCATCGAGGCCTCAAGGACCGTCACCAGGTCGTCGATGTGAATGCGCGAGAAGACTTGTCCCGGCTTATCAATGCGCTTGGCCCGGCCCTGGCGCACCGTCTCCAGCTGGTTGCGGCCGGGGCCGTAGATGCCGGCCAGACGGAAGATGTGCAGCGGCAGCCCGGCCTCCTCGGCGAGCCGGCGCCAGTCGACCTCGGCCCGGGTCCGGCGGCGGCCGCGCTCGGTGTTGGGCGCCGGCGCCATGGCCTCGTCGACCCAATCGCCGCCCCGGTCCCCATAGACGTTGGTGGTCGAGAGATAGCCGAGCCAGGCGAGGTTCGGGCAGCGGGAAAGCGCCTCCGCATCGGTTCTCAACACCGGGTCGCCGTCGGCGTCGGGCGGCACGGTGCTGAGGACATGGCTCGCACCCTGGAGGCGGCCCAGCGCGGCGTCTTCCAGGGGGCTTCCGTCGGCGAAGACGAAGCAATCGATGCCGGCGGCCGCCAGCCGTTCGGCCTCGGCCGGCTCGCGCGTCGTGCCGGCGAGGCCCCAGCCCTGGGGGCCGAGGCGTCGGCAGAGCGCTTGGCCCGTGTAGCCGAGACCGAAGCAAAAAAACTCTCGGGACTGGTTGCTCATCCGTGCCTCGAAGCCTTGCCTTCGCCGGCGAGGCGCGGGACTCTAGGCGGATGCGGCCCCTCCGACAATGGTTCCTGCTGCTCGCCATCCCGTTCGCCGCGGCTATCGGCGCCGGCCATTCGGCCGTGGCAGAGGTCGACCATGCCGAGCAATACAAGGCCTGTTTGGCGCTGGTCCACCGGCAACCGCAGCAAGCCTACGAGTCGGCCGAGGCTTGGGAGGACAAGGGCGGCGGGGTCTGGGCCCGGCACTGCGCCGCGCTCGCGCTTTTCGAGCTCGGTTTCCTGACCGAGTCGGCCGAGCGTCTGGAGACGCTGGCCGGCGCCCTGCCGTCCGATTCCCGCGTCCGGCCGGCGACGCTGCTGGCCCAGGCGGCCAACGTCTGGTTGCTCGCGGACGATCTGGAGCGGGCCAAGCTGACCATTGCGGTGGCCGAGAAGATGGCACCCAAGGACGCCACGATCCTGGTCGACAAGGCCCGTATCCTCGCCGATGGCGGCGGCTATGAGGAGGCGCTGAAGGCGCTCGATCGGGCCGTTTGGCTGGCGCCGAACGATGACGACGCGCACGCCTTTCGCGCCGGTGCGTTGCGCCGTCTGGGCCAACCAAAGGCGGCGCTGGCGGCGGCCGAGGCGGCCCTGGAGCTCAACCCCGAGAACGCCGCTGCCTGGCTCGAACGTGGCTTCGCCCGGCAGGCGCTCGGCGACCTCGACGGCGCCGAGGCCGACTGGGGCGAGACGACGCGGCGCTTCAACGGCACGCCGGCGGCGGACGTGGCGCGGGCGCAGTTGGAGGCGCTGGAGCGGCGTTGAAGTGGCGCTCAGCTGTCGGTCAGTGGTGACAGATCCTCGGGCGCGAAGTCGTCGACCTCGATGACGGCGGCAACGGCCCGGTCGGCTTCGGCCAGGCGCTTGGCCTCGGCCTCCGTCACCAGGCCCTGCTCGACGGCCTCGTCTAGGTTTTCGTTCCCGACCCGACGCAGCTTGCGGCGCAGCGGGTCGACCTCGACCTCCAGGTCGAAGGCCCGTTCCAGCAAGGCGACGCCGTCGTCCCCGGCGCCGAGAAAGAGGTTGGCGGTCAGCCGGTCACGGCTCTCGGACGGTGCCAGCAGCAGATCTGCACACTGCAGCACCAAGGCGTCCGATGGTCCGCGTCGGCGGGGTCCGAGTGGTTGCGCCAGGAACTTCGCCGCCCAGGCCGCCGGCCGGTTCGGCAGGTTGTCCAGGACCTCGGCGAAGCGGACCTCGATGGTGGCGATGCCGGCGGCCAGGCAATAGTCGACGAGCGGCTGGTCGGCGCGCGGCCGGCCGTCGTCTTCGAAGCGCTTGCAGACGGCGGAGAGGAGATAGAGTTCCGATAGGATGTCGCCGAGGCGGGCCGAGATCAGCTCCTTGCGCTTCAAGGCCCCGCCGAGGGTCAGGAGCGTCAGGTCTGAAAGCAGCGCGAAGGCGGCGGCGTAGCGCGAGAGCTGGCGGTAGTGACGCGCGGCCGGTCCCGCCTTGGCCCCGGGCGCCAAAAGGCCGCCGCTCCAGTTCCGAAGCCAGGCCCGGCCCGCGGTTTTGACGCTGTGGCCGACATGGGCCCAGAAGGCGGCATCGAAGCGATCGAGGGCGGCCTCCGGGTCGGGGTCCTCCAGCGACAGCATTTCCTCCAAGAGGTAGGGATGGCAGCGGATCGCGCCTTGGCCGAAAATGATCAGGTTGCGGGTCAGAATGTTGGCGCCCTCGACGGTGATGCCGACCGGCACGGCGCGGTAGAGGTTGCCGAGGTAGTTGAGCGGGCCGTCGATGATCGCCTTGCCGGCGTGCACGTCCATGGCATCGTCGACCGCCTCGCGCATCCGGTTGGTGGCATGCGCCTTCATGATCGCCGAGATGACGGCGAGCTTGCGGCCCTGGTCGAGACCGGCGCAAGTGAGCCGGCGGGCGGCGTCGAGCTGGTAGGCGGTCGCCCCGATCCGCGCCAGGCGGCGGCCGACGCCCTCGAACTTGCCGATCGGGATGCCGAACTGCTGGCGTACCCGGGCATAGGCACCCGTAGTGCGGGCCGAGAAGGCCGCGCCCGCCGCCGAGAGCGAGGGCAGCGAGATGCCGCGGCCCGCCGCCAATGCGCTCATCAGCATGTTCCAGCCCTGACCGACCCGGTCCTGGCCGCCGATCACCCAGTCGATCGGCGCGAAGACGTCGCGGCCCCAGTTGGGGCCGTTCTGGAAGGTCTGGTAGGAGGGCAAGTGGCGGCGCCCGATCTCCACGCCCGGCGTATCGGTCGGTATCAGGGCGACGGTGATGCCGAGCTCTTCCTTCTCGCCCAGCAGGTGGTCGGGGTCGTAGAGCTTGAAGGCGAGGCCCAGCACGGTCGCCACCGGCCCCAGCGTGATGTAGCGCTTGTGCCAGTCGAGGCGGATGCCCAAGACCTCCTCGCCCTCGTGCTCGGCCCGGCAGACGACGCCGCGGTCCTCCATGGCGGCGGCGTCCGAGCCGGCCTCGGGGCTGGTCAGGCCGAAGCAGGGAATCTCGCGCCCGTCGGCGAGCCGCGGCAGCCATTGGGCCTTCTGCGCCTCGGTGCCGAACTGGTGCAGCAACTCGCCGGGGCCAAGCGAGTTCGGCACCATGACGGTGACTGCGGCGGTGATGCTGCGCGAGGAGATCTTGCGCACCACCTCGGAGTGGGCGAAGGCCGAGAAGCCGAGGCCCCCATAGTCCTCCGCGATGATCATGCCGAAGAAACGGTGTTCCTTCAGGAAGGCCCAGATCTCCGGCGGCAGGTCGCGCCACTCCCAATTGATGCGCCAATCGTCGAGCTGACGGCAGAGGTTCTCCACCGGTCCGTCTAGGAAGGCCTGCTCGCGCTCGTTGAGGGTGGCCGGCGGGACCTCCAGCAGGCGGCGCCAGTCGGGCGAGCCGGTGAAGAGCTCGGCGTCCCACCAGACGTCGCCCGCCTCGAGCGCCTCGCGTTCGGTCTCCGACATCGCCGGCAGGGCGTGCCTGGCCCATTTGAAGATCGGCCGGCTCAAGCGCTCTCTTCGATACGAGGCGAAGGTCATGGCATCACCCGTGGCTCTGGCGGTCGAATGGCGGGTCCCGAGTCTATCGGAAATCACGATGATCGGCGAAAATCGTCGCGAATTCGATAACGGCACGTCGTGGGAGTGTCAGGCCATGGACCTTTCTTGGACCACCGAGCAGCAGCAGATCAGGGAGAGCGTCCTCAAGCTCTGCCAGCGCTTCGACGATCAGTATTGGCTGGAGCGCGACAAGGACGGCCGCTTTCCCGAGGACTTCTGCCAGGCGATCGCCGACGAGGGCTGGATGGGGATCGCCATGCCGGAGGAGTATGGCGGCAGTGGCCTCGGCATCACCGAGGCCGCGATCATGATGCAGGCGATCTCCGAATCCGGGGCCGCCAATGGCGGTGTTTCCTCGGTGGCGCTAGGGATCTTCGGCCTCAACCCGATCGTCGTCAACGGTACCGAGGAACAGAAGCAGCGCTGGCTGCCGCCGATCATCCGCCGCGACGAGGCAGCCTGCTTCGCCGTCACCGAGCCGAACACCGGTCTCGACACGACGCGGCTCCGCACCCGGGCGGTCCGCGACGGCGACCACTATGTCGTTCACGGCCACAAGATCTGGATCTCGGCCGCCCAGGCCGCCCACAAGATGCTGCTGATTGCCCGCACGTCGTCGGAGGAAGAAACCGCGCGGCCGATCGACGGCCTGTCGCTCTTCTATACCGACCTCGACCGCCGCTACGTCGAGATCCGCGAGATCGACAAGATGGGCCGCAAATGCGTCGATTCGAACCAGCTCTTCATCGACGGCCTGCCGATCCCCGTCGAGAACCGGATCGGCGAGGAGGGCAAGGGCTTCCGCTACCTGCTGCACGGCCTCAACCCGGAGCGGATCCTGATCGCTGCGGGCCTCGTCGGGCTCGGCCGAGTGGCTCTGAAGCGGGCCACCGACTATGCCCGCGAGCGCGTCGTCTTCGACCGGCCGATCGGCATGAACCAAGCGATCCAGCATCCCTTGGCGGCGAGCTGGGCCGAGTTGGAGGCGGCCAATTTGATGGCCTTCAAGGCGGCGGGGCTCTATGACGCGGGCGAGGCTTGCGGTGCGGAAGCCAACGCGGCCAAGTACCTCGCCGGCGAGGCGGCCTTAAAGTCTTGCGAGAACGCGATCATGACCCACGGCGGCATGGGCTATGCCAAGGAGTTTCACGTCGAGCGCTACCTGCGCGAAGTCCTGATCCACCGCCTGGCGCCGATCAGCCCGCAGCTCATCCTCTGCTATCTGGCAGAGCGGGTGCTGGGCTTGCCGAAGTCCTACTGATGACCGCGCCCGACGAGAGCCTGATCGCCGAGCTGCCGGAAGCTGCGGCCACCGGCGAGCTGGCGGCGATCTACGACGAGGTCCGCCGCTATACCGGCGTGCCCTACGTCTCCTCGCTGCAACGCCAACTCGCCACCTTGCCAGGCGCCTTGCCTTGGGCCTGGGGCAGCGTCGGACCGGCCTTCCGCTCGGGCCTGCTGCCGACGACCGCTTGGGGGCGGGTCTCCGACTTGCCGCTGGAGCCGCTGGCGCCGATCCCGCGGCCGGCGCTGCGTCTCATGGGCGTTGCGGCGGCGGACGAACCGGCCCTGCGCGCGATCTGCGCCAGCTTTCGCCGTGCCAGCCCGGTCAATCTGCTCTTGGGCGCCTGCCTCAGGCGCTTGCTGGCGGGCGAGGGCAGTGGTGGCGCCGCGGCAAGCGAGGAGGCGTGGACGCCGCCGGAACCGACGCCGCCGCTGCCCCAAATGGTCGACCCGACGGCGCTGCCGGAGGACGTCGGCGCTACGCTGCTGTGCTTCCGCCGCGGCGAGGGCGCGCAAGCCTTCATCCCCGGCAACTACCGCATGTTCGCCCGCTGGCCCGCCTTTCTCGCCCATCTGGCGGTGGTGCTGCCGCCGTTCCTGGCGGCGCCGGATACGAAACGGGTCTGTCACGACCTGGCCGCGACCATGGACCGAACAGCGCCCGAGATCCTGGATGCCCTGCCGACCGCGCTGCCGCCGCTGCCCTCGGCGGAGGTGCGGGAGACGATCTTGGGTGCGCTCGCCAAATACCACAGCACCAGCCCGGAGATGGTCGTCGTCCACAGCCTCCTCGCCGAGGCCCTGCCGAAGCCTGAGGCGGCGTAGCCCTTCAGCGGGCGCTATCCCCCGGAATTCTTGCCGTATAGGCCTTCGACCAGTGTCGCGATGAGGTGAATCAGCAGCCTTTGATCTTCGACCGGGAGCGCGCCGAGGCCCTTTTCCAGCTTCGCCGGGTCCAGGGACGTGTGTTCGGTCAGTGCCGTTCGGCCCGCTTCGGTGAGCTCTATTTCGACCACGCGCTCGTCGCTGTCGGATCGGCGTCGAACGACCAAGTCCTTCTTCTGGAGCCGCTTGACGAGCTCGGAGGCGGTGCTGGGGGCGCAGCCGAGAAAGCGGGCGACGTCGTCGATGCGGGGCGGCGCGTCACGAAGGGCAACGAGTTGAAGCACGCGAATGGCCCGATGGGACAGGTCGATGGCGTAGTTGGGCCGTGCAACGAAGTAAAGGGAAGCAAGGGCATCGCCGAGCTCCGCCGCGCGCCTTATCCGGCTCTTCCCTGACTTATATTGCCTGCTCATTCGGCCATATGCTACTTGACACACGAATATTTCGTCAAATATATTTATTTCGTATTAGCCGATACAAATGGAGCGACGAGAGACATGGCTGGAGACGCAACGGGACTGCGATGGATACCGAGACCTTCCAGTACGGAAGGGATCGTCGCCGACTTCTATAGCGACACGAAGTCGAAACCGACCCCGGCAATGCTGCAGGCATTGGTCGACGCGGAAGTCGGGGACGAGCAGAAGGGCGAGGACCCGGCCACCAACGAGCTCTGCCGCCGCGTCGCCGAGCTGACCGGCAAGGAGGCTGCGGTTCTGCTGCCGACCGGGACCATGTGCAACGAGATCGCGCTTCGCGTCCATTGCGAGGCGGGAAGCGAGGTCATCTGCGAGCGTTCCTGCCACATCGTGAACTTCGAGGCTGGTGGCCCCGCAGCGCTGAGCGGCGTCATGATCCACCCCATCGACGGCGAGCATGGCCGCTTCACCGCCGATCAGGTCCGTGACGCCGTCCGCACGCCATCACGCTACGCGCCGGAAAGCCGTCTCGTCGCCGTCGAGCAGACGACCAACATGGGTGGCGGGGGCATTTGGCCCTTGGATCAGCTCCGCGAAGTCGCGGCCGAAGCCAAATCACATGGCCTCAAGACCCACATGGACGGCGCGCGCGTGTTCAATGCCAGTGTCAAGGCCGGCGTACGGGTGCGCGACTACGCCGAGATGTATGACTCGGTATGGATCGATCTGACGAAAGGGCTGGGCGGCTTCGCCGGGGCCGTGCTCGCGGGCTCGGAGGACTTCGTGAACTCGGCCTGGCGGCTGAAACAGCAGTGGGGCGGCGGGCTGCGACAGTCGGGCTACATCGCGGCCACCGGTCTCTACGCGCTGGATCATCACGTAGAGCGCCTCGCCGACGACCACGCTTTGGCGGCGCTGATCGGAGAACGCCTGGAGGCGATGGCGAGCGTACGTCGCGTGCTGCCCGTGGAGACGAATATCGTTATCTTTGAGATTGCCGAGTCCGGACCGACGGCGGCGGAACTCGTCGACCGGCTGTTGCACAAGGGCGTTTGTGCCGGCGTGTTCGGTGAGCGCACCGTTCGCATCGTGAGCCATTTGGGTGTCGATCAAGCCGGCGCGGACCTGTTGTGCGATACCCTTCGGGAAGCCCTGTAGAAACCGGCAGGGGGCATCGATCGTGCTTGGAGGGCTCGCCTGTCGCCGTCCTAGGATCTTTCGGCTGCCACGTCTCGCTGCAGCAGCGCGACGGCGCTGCCGGCGATGAGGAGTGTCGCGGAGACCCAGAGTACGCCCTCGCTGGCGCCCAGAATGCCGACCGCAACGGCCGCGGTGAGTCCCAATGCAAAACAGACGAGATATCCATAAGCACCCATCAGATCGCGTTTTCGAGTCTGATTGTCACGGCCTGCGGTCAGCGATCCTCGATACTGCGGTAGGCCCTCTGCATTCAGCAGGTTTCGGGGCCTACACCGGAGTCGCTGGGGGCCTGACGGCGACTACCGCGCATATCGATGGGAAACGAAACAACAGCTTCTAGACCGCGCTCTGATAGCGCTCTTTGATCACGGCGACGACCTCGTCCGGGTCGCGGCGCCACCAGTTGCGGGCGGAGAAGATCTCGACCTCGCGATGGCCCTCGTAGCCGGTGGCCTCGACCATGGCGCGGATTGCGGGGATGTCGATGACGCCGTCGCCCATCATGCCGCGGTCGAGGCGCAGGTCACAGGTGTCGGCGAGCCAGTCGTTGACGTGAAAGGCGACGATGCGGCGGCCGGCGCGGGCGATCTCGGTGGCCAGGTTGGGGTCCCACCAGAGGTGATAGACGTCGACGGCGATGCCCAGCTCGGGCCCGTCGCCGAGCTGGTCGCACCAATCGTTCGCCTCCGCCAGTGTCGTCAGCACCGAGCGGGTGGCACACACCATCGGATGCAACGGCTCCAGCGCCAGGGTGACGCCGGCGGCGCGGGCTTCGGGTAGGAGGATCTCCAAGCCTTCGAGGCAGCGGGCGCGGGCGCTGTTGATGTCCTTGTCGCCGTCTTCCAGGCCGCCGGCCACGAAGACGATGCATCGGGCGTCGATCGCCGCCGCCATTTCGATCGCCCGGCGGTTGTCGTCGATGCGGGCCCGAAAGGCCGTCGGGTCGGGCGGTGTCAGCAGGCCGCCGATACAGAAGCCGGTCACGGTCATGTCGTGCTGGCGCAGCATTTTGGCACCCTGCTCGACGCCGAGTTCCTCCAGCTTGTCGCGCCAGACGGCGATGCCGTGGACGCCGTGGCGGGCGTAGCCCTCGATCGCTTGCGCCAACGACCACTGCTCGCGGAGCGTCACCTGATTGATGGAGAGCAGCGCCTCGTCCAGCATCGTCAGCAGATTCCCAGCATCAGAGTTCGAGCACCATCTTGGAGATGATGTTGCGCTGGATTTCGTTGGAGCCGCCGTAGATCGAGGCGGCCCGGCGCAACAGGCGTTCGTTCATCAGACCCTCGACATACTCAGGCCCCACCGGCGGCTCGTTCCAATCGTCGCGGACGGCTCGGGGCTCGTAGGGCGCGGCGTAATATCCGAGCGCCTCGATCAGAAGCTCGTTCAGGTCTTGCTCGATCTCGGTGCCGCGGATCTTCAGCATCGAGGCTTCCGCCCCCGCGCCGCCGGCCCGGTCGCGGGCCAAGAGCCTGAGATTGGTGATCTCCAGCGCCCGTAGCCGGGTCTCGACGTCGGCGAGGCGGGCCTTGAATGAGGCGCCGTCCGACAACGCCCCGCCGTCGCCGCGCTCGGTCGCGGCGATCTCGCGCAGGCGCTCCAGCTTGCGTTTCGATTTGGAGACGCCGGCGATGCCGGTGCGCTCGTTGCCGAGCAAGTACTTGGCGTAGGTCCAGCCCTTGCCCTCCTCGCCGATCCGGTTCGCCGCCGGCACCCGGACGTCGTCGAGAAAGACTTGGTTCAGGTAGTGGTTGCCGTCGAGGGCGACGATCGGCTGGACGGTGATGCCCGGGCTCGTCATGTCGATCAGCAGGAAGGAGATGCCGAGCTGCGGCTTGACCTCGAGGTCGGTCTTGACCAGGCAGAACATCATGTCGGCGTGGTGGGCGTGGCTGGTCCAGATCTTCTGGCCGTTGACGACGTAGTCCTCGCCGTCCCGGACCGCGTGCGTCCTGAGCGAAGCGAGGTCGGAGCCCGCACCCGGCTCGGAATAGCCCTGGCACCAGAACTCCTCGCTCGACAGGATCTTCGGTAGGTAGCGTTGCTTCTGCGCCTCGCTGCCGAAGGTGTAGATCACCGGCCCCACCAGCCCGATCCCGAAAGGGCTGACCCGGGGACAGTCCGCGGCCTGATATTCCTCGTCATAGAGATGGCGGCGCACCAGATCCCAGCCGGGGCCGCCGTACTCCTCGGGCCAGGCCGGTGCCATCCAGCCCTTGGCGTGCAGGATCTTCTGCCAGGTGACCATGTGTTCCTTCGAGACGTAGGACGGCGCGCGTTGGCTGGCGCGGCGGATCTCGTCCGGCAGGTTTTGCTGTAGAAAGTCGCGGACCTCGTCGCGAAAGGTCAGTTCCTCGGGGCTGAATTGTAGGTCCATGGGTCTCGCCTCCGGCGCGATCAGGCGGAGACCGGCGTGAAGAGCGGCAAGGCCGTGCCGCCCTCGGTCTCCTTGAAGACCACCGTCACCTCCTGGTCGATCGCCACCTTCTCGATATCGCAGTCGACGATGTTGCTCATGATGGTAACCCCTTCGGCCAAGGTCACGTAAGCGATGACGTAGGGCACCTCGGTCCGGCGCATGACGGAATAGCTGTAGATCCGGCCGTTGCCCGAAGCCGGAACCCATTCGGTGTCGCCGCTGAAGCAGATGGGACAGATAGCCCGGGGGTAGTAGTGGGTCTCGCCGCAGGCCCGGCAGCGCTTCAACAGAAGCGTGCCCTCGGCCGCCGCTTCCCAAAAGCGCTCCGTCTCCAGGTTCCGGTCCGGGTCGGAATAGCTGCGTGTCGTCGCGTTCATGCGTCGTTCCTCCCCAGGATCACGGTAGCGCTGCCCATGCGGGTGCCGATCGAGCCGCCGGTTCCGTGTGCCAGCGCAATATCGCAATTCTGCACCTGGACCTTTGGGTGGGCCTCGCCGCGAAGCTGGCGCACTGCCTCGATCACCTTGGTCATGCCGCCGCGGTTCATCGGATGGTTGTTGCAGAGGCCGCCGCCGTCGGTGTTGAAGGGCAACTTGCCGGTGCCTGAGATCAGGTTGCCGTCGGTTACGAAGGCGCCACCCTTGCCCTTCTCGCAGAAGCCCAAGTCTTCCAGCGTTTCCAGCACGGTGATGGTGAAGGAGTCGTAGATCGAGACGTAGTCGACATCGGCCGGCGTCAGGCCAGCGTCCTCGAAGGCGCGGGGGCCGGACCAAGCGGCGCCCGTGTAGGTCAGGTCGACGCGGCCTGCGCGCAAATGCTTGATCGCCTCGCCGTGACCCAGCACCTTGGCCGGGCGGTCGCCCAGGCCTTTCGCCACTTCGGGGCTGACGATCACCAGCGCACCACCACCGTCGGAGATGACGCAACAGTCGAGCCGGTGCAGGGGATCGGCGATCATCGGCGAGTTCACCACTTCCTCGACGGTGACGACGTTTTGCAGCATCGCGTGCTCGTTGTGCTGGGCGTGGTGCGACGCGGCGACCTTGATCCAGGCGAGTTGCTCGGACGTCGTGCCGAACTCGTGCATGTGACGCATCGCCGCCATGGCATAAAGGTTGACCACGTTGGGCCCGTAGGATTGCTCGAAGCCCGCGTCCGGCACCGTGCCGGCGTAGACACGGGGCGCCGTGCCCGTCGCCATGCCCTCGGCCCTGGGCCGGCCCGCCAGCGTCACTAGCGCCACCGAGCAGAGCCCGGCATGGATCGCCTCGACGGCGTGGCCGACATGGATGACGTAGGACGAGCCGCCGGTCTCGGTGGTATCGATGTGCTTGAGGTCGAGGCCCATGTACTCGGCCATGGAGATGCCGCCCAAGCCCGGCGCGTCGCCGGCGCAGAAGTAGGCGTCGACGTCGTCCTTGCTGAGGCCGGCGTCGGCGAGCGCGCCGGCCGCGACCTCGGCATGCAGCTGGGCCACGGTCTTGTCGTCGGCCTTTCTGGTCGGGTGCTCGTAGACGCCGGCGATATACGCCTTACAGGGTCGGCTCATGCACTGGTCCCTCCGCTCGTTGTTCGGTGCGCGCTACCGGGATCGCAATTCGGCGATCAGGTTGCGCGAGATGATATTGCGCTGGATCTGGTTGGTGCCCTCGACGATCTGCAGCACCTTGGCGTCACGGAAATAGCGATTGATCGGGAACTCGTTCGAGATGCCCGCCGCGCCGAAGAGCTGCACCGCGTCCTCGGCCACACGCATCGCCGTGTCGGTGGCGTGGCACTTGGCGATCGCCGCCATGGTCGCCAGCTCCTTGCCGCGGATGCCGGCATCGACCGCCGCAGCCGCCTTGTAAACGAGGTTGCGCGCCGCCTCGGTCTGGATCGCCATGTCGGCCAGCATCCAGCGCACGCCCTGGAAGTCGACGATCGGCTGACCGAATGCCTCCCGTTCGGCCAGGAACTCGAGCGCCAGGTCCATCGCACCCTGGGCCAGGCCGACGCCGCGAACGGCGATGATCGGCCGCGATTGGTTGAAAGCTTCCATGACGATGGCGAAGCCCTCGCCCTCGGGGCCCAGGCGGTTCTCCTCCGGCACGAAGGCGTCGTCGAAGAAGAGCGGGCAGGAGGGCAGGCCGCGGGCCCCCATCTTGTCCTCCTTCGGCCCGATCTCGAAGCCCGGCGTGTCGCGGGGTACGATGAAGAAGTTGATGCTGCCGCGCTTGTCCTCCTCGCCGGTCTTGGCGGCGACGATGACGAAGTCGGCGACGGCCGAGTTGGTGCACCAGATCTTGGCGCCGTTGATGCGATAGCCGCCATCGGCGCGCCGTGCCCGGGTCCGAATGCCGGCGACGTCCGAGCCGCTCTGCGCTTCCGTCGTCGAAAAGGCGCCGCGTAGCTCGCCCGAGGCGAGACCCGGCAAGTAGCGCTGCTTCTGCTCGTCCGTGCCGCCAGCCAGAATGGCACCGAACGGCACCCACTGCACCACCAGCAGGTAGGCGGTGTTATAGCAGACCCGGCCCAGCTCCTCGATCGCGAGGCAGGCCGACACCATGTTGCCGCTGCCGCCGTATTCGGGCGGGAAGGGCAGGGTGAAGAGGCCGAGCTCGCGCAAGAGATCGAACATGTCCTGCGGGTACTCGGCGGTGGCGTCGATCTCCGCCGCTCGGGGGGCGACCCGTTCACTGGCCACCCGGCGGACCAGGTCTTGCACCTGGCGTTGCTCGTCGTTCAGCTCCAAGCTCAAGGGGTGATCCGTCCTTTACAGGTTGGCGGCGGCCAGTCAGAGCGGGTCGACCGGCGGCATCTCCCTCTCGGCCGCGTCCTCGGCCGCCACGTCGGGCGTGGCGTAGTGCAGGAAGCTGTCGGGCAGGGCGCCGCCCCAATAGACGCCGGTGCCGCGCTCTTCCTCGTTCCAGACGATCGGCTCGAAATCGGGTGCGAAGACGAGATAGCCGCCGCTGTAAATCTCGACCCGGTTGCCGCCGGGCTCGTAGGAATAGAGATAGAAGGCCTGCGAGTTGTTGTGCTTGGCGGGGCCGGTCTCGATGGTGACGCCATGCTCGCTCAGGATGTCGGCGGCGCGCAGCACGTCCTCGCGGTTGTCGATCCAGAACGAGACGTGGTGGAGGCGGCCGCTGGCGCCCTTGATGTCGGTGACGTAGGCGAGCTCGTGATGCACGGCCGTCGTGCTCATCCAGGAGCCGACCTCGAAGCTGCCGTTCTGGTAGACGACCTGCTCGCGCAGTCTCAGGCCCAGATGCGCTTGGGCAAATTCCCGGTTCGGCGCCACGTCTTGGCACAGCATTGCCAGGTGGTCGAGGCGGCGGACGCCGACGCCGTGGCCGGAATAGCGCATCGGCTGGTTCTTGAGGGCCGAGCGCTTGTCTTCGGGTGCTACGTAGCGCTCTTCGTCGTAGTAGGCCTCCATCAGGTGGCCGTCGGGGTCGCGGAAGCGATAGCATTTGCCGTGACCGAAGTCGCCGTTCGACCAGCCGATGCCGAGGCCGGTGGCCTCGATGGCCTGGGCTCGGCGCTCCAGCGCCTCCGGGCTGACGGTGCGCCAGGCGACGTGGCCGATGCCGGGCGCGGCCGCTTCGGTCAGCTTGAAGCTGGTGGCGGCGTAGTCGCCGTAGGCACGGAGGTAGACCGACTGCCCTTCGGCATGAACGCTCTCCATGCCGAGGAAGTCGGTAAAGTACCGAAGGCTCTCGTCCGGCTTCGGGGTCAGAAGCTCGATATGGCCCAGATGCGCGATGTCCTGTAGCGGCTCGCCGCCCTCGCTCATGCGCTTGCCCCCGTCCGCCTCAATCCGCCTCGATCGTGTTCGCCAGCGTGCCGATGCCGCTGACCTCGATCTCCAGCTTATCACCCGGCTTCAGCCAAGCGGGAGTCTCGCTTTCGACGATCGAGCCGCCGGGGCTGCCGGTGGCGATCATGTCGCCGGGCTCTAGCCAGGTGAACTGCGAGATGTGGGCGATCAGGTAGGGGAGATCGAAGATCATCAAGTCGGTGCCGCCGTCCTGAACGACTTCGTCGTTCCGCCGCGTGGTGATCTGAAGGCGGTCAGGATCGGCGATCTCATCGGCGGTCACCAGCCAAGGGCCGATGCTGCCCGAGCGATAGAAGTTCTTGGCCGGCGTGTTCTG
>JASLMY010000074.1 GCA_030746295.1 Alphaproteobacteria bacterium
TCGGCGTCCGCGCCGAACTCGAAGCCGCCCTTGAGCCAGCCCGCCAGCCGCGAGATGTCGTCCGGCGTCAGGATCACCGGCGTGCCACCGCCCCAGTGGACGTGGCTCGCATGCTGGCCACCGCTGACGAGGCCGGCGACCGTCTCGATCTCGCGCTCCAGCACCTCCAGATAGTCGCCGATCGGCTGATAGCGGGCCACGATCTTGGTGTGGCAGCCGCAGAACCAGCAGAGCCGATCGCAGAAGGGGACGTGCACGTAGAGCGACAGCGAGGCATCCGCCGGCAGCTCGGCGAGCCATTGGCGATAGACCGCCTCGTCGACGCCGTCGTGGAAATGCGGCGCCGTCGGATAGCTCGTGTACCGCGGCACGTTGCGGGCGTGGCTGTCCAGGATGCGGCTTTGGATGAGTGTCATGTTCATGGCCGTCTATTCGACGATGTCACCCGGATCTTGCATTGACATCGGTCAAGTGGCGGGCGGGGCGGCGTGGTTGCGCTTCGCCTTGCCCAGCCCTTAGGCTCCACCACGTAGCAGATTTCCGGTCTTCGTGCACGGCTGCCGCACGATCGAGCCCGAGGGGACGCGCGTCATGAAATTCGGCTTTTCCTTTCCCACCGCCGAGATCGGCAACGACCCGGGCCGGATCCGGGACGTCTTCCAGACCATCGAGGGCCTGGGCTACGACTTCGTCACCATGCCCGAGCACGTGCTGGGCGCCCGCGAGCCGGTGGCCGACGACTGGCGCGCCTACTACACCCGCGACCGGCCCTTTCACGAGCCCTTCGTCCTCTACGGCTTCGCCGCCGCCGTCACCACGACGCTGGAGCTCGCCACCGCGATCCTGATCCTGCCGCAGCGTCAGACCGCCCTCGTCGCCAAGCAGGCGGCCGAGCTCGACGTCGTCAGTGGCGGCCGCGCCCGCCTCGGCGTCGGCATCGGCTGGAACGAGGTCGAGTTCGACGTCCTGGGCGAGAACTACCGCAACCGGGCCCGGCGGATGGAGGAGCAGGTGGCGGTCCTGCGCCGGCTCTGGACGGAGGAGCTCGTCAGCTTCGAGGGCGAATGGCACCGGCTCGACGACGTCGGCATCAACCCGATGCCGGTGCAGCGGCCGATCCCGCTCTGGGTCGGTGCCTTTCAGCCGCCCGCGATCGCCCGCGCCGGCCGCATCGGCGACGGCTGGTACCTGAACCCGCGTCAGTTGCCGGACGACGAGACGCGGGCCCACATCGCCACCTTCCACGAGGCCGCCCGCGAGGCCGGCCGCGACCCGGCGACGCTCGCCATGGACGCCACCATCTGGTCGCACGAGGGCACGCCCGACGATTGGCGCCGCCTGGTCGGAGAGTGGCGCGCCCTCGGCGTCAGCCACATCACCTTCCGCACCATGCAGGCGGACTTCCCCGACGCGGAAGCCCACCTTGCCGCCGCCAAGTGCTTCCGCGAGGCCGTGGCGGACGCGTGAGGGGCGGGCCGATCCGTCCTGGTTCAATCGGATTCCAGGATTGAGCTTAGCCCAGATCGCCAACGAGTTGCGGTGCTTCCGGTTCGGGCTATGCTGGGCGTCGAGGCAACGAGCGAAGCCTGGCCATGACCCTGGACGCATACCCGCACGACGAGCCGGAGGTCCCGGAAACCGATCACCTGGGCCGCGACGATCATGCGCAGGCGATGGCGCGGCTGGCGACGGAGTGCGGGACGCCGCTGGTCGTCGGGCTCTATGGCAGCTGGGGCGTCGGCAAGACCACCTTCATGAAGCAGATCGGTCGCCACCTCGGCAACGATGTGCGCCAAGTCTGGTTCGACCCCTGGCGCCATCAGTTCGACGAGAACCCGGTTCTGGCCTTCCTGCAGACCATGATCCGGGACTTCGATCTGGAGACGAACGCAAAGCTCAAGAAGCTCATGGCTACGGTGGGCGTCGCCTTGTCGGCCTCGGTGCTCGGCAAGGTCGCCGGCCTGAAATTCACCGAGATGAAGAAGATCGCCGACGCCGTCGCCGACGAGCGGTTCCGCATTCGCGAGGAGCAGGTGCGCCTGCAACAGACCATCGGACAGGTCATCGAGCAGGTCAGCGGGGCGGGCGGCGGCCGAATCGTCTTTTTCATCGACGACCTCGACCGCTGCCAGCCGGAGCAGGCCTTCTCCTTGCTCGAGGCGTTGAAGCTCTATCTCAACCTGCCGAACTGCGTCTACTTCATGGCCGTCGATCACACCGTCGTCGTCAAGGCGGTGCAGGAGCGCACGGAGCATGACGAGGACTCTACCGCCCAGTACCTTGAGAAGATCGTACAACTGCCGTTCTTCATCCCGCCGATCCACGTGGAGAACGCGGAACGCTATGTCCAAGATCTGACTCCGGAGGAACTGGCGGATTGCCGCCAACCCCTGATCGAGGTCTGCGGCCGCAACCCCAGAAAGATCAAACAGGTCGTACGGACCCTGACGCTCTACCGGACGTTGGCGGAGATCAGAGGGTTCGAGGACTACAGGTCCGACGTGATGGCCTTGGTACTGCTCACCCAGCTCGACTGCCGCGCGGCCTACGACGCCATCGTGGACACGCCGATCCTATTCCGCCGCCTTGCCGCCAACGACGAGGACGGCGAACAGGCGCGTGAGAGCTTTCTCGACGGCTCGCCGGCGCTTGCCGCGGCGTTCAGCAAGCTAGCGTTGCCTGGCGGTTTCGATGTTGCGGATTACGTCTTTCTCAGCCGCGATACCAGCGGGGTGGCGGAATCGGAAATGCCGACGCCTGCCGGTGAAAGGGTTCGGTCGGTCGGCGGCGAGCGGCGCGGCAAGGGCGCACCGTCTTCGGTTGACCGAGCTGAACAGGCCGATTTCGCCGTCTTCCGTGACGCTGATTGGGCGCCCGAGATGGTGGTGATCCCGGCCGGGACCTTCACGATGGGCTCGCCCGAGGACGAGGCCGACCGCAACGATGCCGAAGGCCCGCGCCACGAGGTGACCATCGCCAAGCGCTTCGGCCTTGGCCGCTATGCCGTGACCTTCGACGAGTACGACCGGTTCTGCGAGGCGAGCGGTCGGGAGAAGCAGGGCGACGAAGGCTGGGAGCGCGGCCGGCGGCCGGCGATCAACGTCAGTTGGAATGACGCCCAGGCCTACGTCGAATGGCTGAACGGCGAGACCGGGGGCGGCTACCGCTTGCCGTCGGAATCGGAATGGGAATACGCCTGCCGCGCGGGGACCGAGACGCCCTTCAACACGGGAACTCAGATCACGAAGGACCAGGCAAACGTCGGCGGCGACCGCACGGTAGCGGTCGGCAGTTTTCGTCCCAACGACTTCGGCCTTCACGACATGCACGGCAACGTTTGGGAATGGGTCGAGGACGTCTGGCACGACGACTACCAGGGCGCGCCAGATGACGGCACCCCTTGGGTCGAAGGCGGCGAACCGGGGTACTTGCGCTCGGCCTTCCGCGTCAGGGGCGGGACCGAGCTCCGGCTCGACTTCTTCGGGTTCCGTCTCGCCAGGACGCTTTCGCGGTAGCGAAAGCTCACCGCCTGGACCTTTAGCTCTTTAACCCTTGGGGGTCTGGGGGCGAAGCCCCCAGCGACGGCGGAATCCTCTATCATGGTGGCGTGGCGAATCAGCATAGAGACCACGCCCGACAGACCGGGCCGGCGGTGGAGGCGGCCTACCGCTTCATCCTTTGGCTGGTGCCGACGGTGGAGAAGTTTCCGCGCAGTCAGAAGTTCCTGCTCGGCGACCGCTTGCAGGCCACGGCGCTGGACGTCTTGGAGCACCTCGTCGAAGCGACCTACACCCGCCGCCGGGCGGAACTGCTGCAGCGGGCGAATTTGGGCGTCGAGAAGCTACGGTTCCTGTTCCGCCTCGCCCTAGATCTTGGGCATCTGGATCTCCGACGTCATGCGCGGGCATCTCGACGCTTGCGCCACTACTGATATATGACCAATATACGCCTCCTTCGGCAGGATCGGCGACTACTGCCGGCCGCCCTTGTTGGAGTGCCGCGTGGTGAACATGGCCCAGGAGCCCGAGGCCGCCCCGGCGGCCGTCGTTGATGCTGAGAGCGCCCCGCCCAAGAGCTTGGCGGACGAGGCTTATCGGCGCCTGGAAGAGATGATCGTGACGCTGGAGCTGGCGCCGGGGGAGGTCTTGTCCGAGGCGGCGCTGGCCGAGCGGCTCGGCATCGGCCGCACGCCGGTGCGCGAATCGCTGCATCGCCTGGCCCGCGAGGGCCTGGTGGTGATCCTGCCGCGCCGTGGCATCCTGGTCTCCGAGATCGACATCCGCTCGCAGCTCCGGCTGTTGGAGGTCCGGCGCGAGATCGAGCGGCTGATGGCCCGCGCCGCCGCCAGGCGGGCGACCCCGGCCGAGCGCGAGGCCTTCCGGGGAATCGCCGAGGGCATGCTGCGGGCCGCCGAGGCGGACGACGGGCGCGGCTTCATGCGCCTCGACCGGCGGCTCAACTTGGCTGTCGCCGAGACCGCGCGCAACGAGTACGCGGCCAAGGCCATGGGCCTGATGCATGGGCTGTCGCGCCGCTTCTGGTTCATGCATCACGGCCACGTCGCCGACCTGCCGGTCGCCGCCGGCCGGCACGCCGAGCTCGCCCGCGCCATCGCCGCCGGCGAGGGCGAGCAGGCCGCCGCCGCCTCCGACCGCCTGCTCGACTATATCGAGAGCATCACCCGCGCCGCCTTGGACATCTGATCGCGGAAGGGAAGCGGTGATGAAGACCTATACCGGCTCGCGCACCATCGACGGCATCGAGGTCCTGGTCGACGGCGCGCCCTTGGATGAGCGCCTGGACCTGAAGGCGATCACCGAGCTCGGCTTCGAGTGGACGTACGAGGGCGCGTCACCGGCGCAGCTGGCTCTGGCGCTGCTGGCCGACCACTTGGGCGACGACCAGGCGGCCTTGCGCCTGCACGAGCCCTTCATGCGTGCCGTCGTCGCCTATTTCGACAACGACTGGCAGATGACCGGCGCCGACATCGATGCCGCGCTCGCCAACATCGGCGCGTAGTTCCGACTGCGCGATGAGCTAGCTCATGCGGCGGGCCCCGCGGTCGTCATTGCGAGCGTAGCGAAGCAATCCGGTTTGGAAGCCTGAGGCTCTGGATCGCGTCGTCGGCTGCGCCTCCTCGCGAGGAGTCCCGACAGTAGGTCCGACTTCGCGGACGGAGGCAGGGGGCCTACCCCACCGGGTCGATCAGGATCGCCCTGAAGTCGTTGACGTTGGTGAGGGTCGGGCCGGAGACGACGAGGTCGCCCAAGGCCTCGAAGAGGCCGTAGGCGTCGTTGCCGTCGAGCCGGGCTTGGGGATCGAGGCCGGCGGCGGCGGCGCGGGCCAACGTGTCGGGGGCGATGACGGCGCCGGCGTTGTCCTCGGTGCCGTCGATGCCGTCGGTGTCGCAGGCGATGGCGTGGATGCCGGCCGCGCCCCCAAGCCCGATCGCGAGCGCTGCCATGTATTCCGCGTTGCGCCCGCCCCGGCCGCCACGGGCGCGGACCGTCACCGTGGTCTCGCCGCCCGAGAGGAGGGCCACGCGTCGGCCTCCTTCCAGGCGGGCCAGCGCCAGCGCGGCGTGGTCGGCGGCGACCTCGCGGGCCTCGCCCTCGATGGCGTCGCCAAGAATTTCGGTTTCGTAACCGGCCCCTCGCGCCACCTCGGCCGCCGCCTCCAGCGCCATCATCGGCGTCGCGATCAGCACCGTGCCCGCCCCGGCGAGTCGGGCATCACCCGGCTTCGGCGTCTCGTCTGCCGCCGCTTCCAGGTGGCGGGCCACCGCCGGGGACGGGGTGATGGCGTACTTCTCCAGGATCGCGCGCGCTTGCGTGAAGGTCGTGGGGTCGGCCACCGTCGGGCCGGAGCCGATCACGGCCGGGTCGTCGCCAGGCACGTCCGAGATCGCCAGCGTCAGCACGGGCGCCGGCGCCGCGGCGGCGGCGAGGCGGCCGCCCTTGATCGCCGAGAGGTGCTTTCGAACCGTGTTCATCTCGCCGATGGGCGCGCCCGAGCGCAGAAGCGCGCGGTTGACGGCCTGCTTGTCGTCGAGCGTCAGGCCGTCCGCCGGTAGCGACAGCAGCGCCGAGCCGCCGCCCGAGATCAGAACCAGCACCAGATCGTCGGCCGTCAGGCCGCCGACGGCCGCCAGGATGCGCCCCGCCGCGGCGCGGCCGGCGGCGTCCGGCACCGGATGGGCGGCCTCCACCACCTCGATCCGCGCCGTCGGCGCGCCGTGGCCGTAGCGGGTCACCACCAGGCCTTCGAGCGGCCCCTGCCAATGGGCCTCGACGGCCCGCGCCATCGAGGCCGCGGCCTTGCCGGCGCCGACCACCACGGTCCGCCCCCGCGGCGGCGACGGCAAGTGCCCCGGCAGGCAGAGGGCCGGGTCGGCGGCCGCCACGGCGGCCTCGAACATCGCTCGCGCCAAGCCTTCGGGTGTCTCGTGCATCGCCGCAATCTGCCACAGCCTCGGGGCCGGACCAATGCCGCGGGCGACGGCTGGCGCCGAAACGCCGTTGGGCTATAGTCCCGGGCATGGACAAGCCCGTCGAAGACGCCGCCCCGGAGGCGCCCGACCATGCCGCCGCGGCCGCCGACGCGGCGGCCTTCGAGGTCGTCAACCCGGCCGGCGCGGCGCCGGTTTTGGTCACCTGTGACCATGCGAGCCGCAGGGTGCCTGACGACCTCGACAACCTGGGCCTCGACGACAGCCTGCTCAGGCGCCACATCGCCTGGGACATCGGCGCCGGCGACGTCGCCCGGCGCCTTGCCGGGCTGATGGACGCGCCGGCGGTGCTGGCGGGCTATTCGCGCTTGGTCATCGACTGCAACCGCCGGCTCGGCGATCCGACCTCGATCATGGCGGAGAGCGACGGCGTCGGCGTGCCGGGCAACCGAAGCCTCGACACGGGCGCGCGCCGGCAGCGGGCGGAGCGCTTCTTCTGGCCCTATCATCGCGAGATCGAGCGCTGGCTCGGTGATTTCGAGGCCCGCGGCATCACGCCGACCGTGGTCTCGGTGCACAGCTTTACGCCCAGCATGGAAGGCTTCGAGCGGCCCTGGCACGTCGGCTTGCTGTGGAAGCGCCATGGCGAGCTGGCCAAGCGGCTGGTGGCGGAGATGCGCCGCAATCCCGCCCTCGTGGTCGGCGACAACGAGCCCTACACGGGGCACGATTCGCGTGGCTACGGCCTGCCCGTCTATGGCGACGAGCGGGGCCTGCCGATGGCCATGTTCGAGATCCGCCAGGACCTGATCGACACCCATCACGGCGCCGAGAGCTGGGCCCATATGCTACATTCGGCGTTGAGCGAGGTTGGGATCGGCGCTTAGAGAGGGGAAGGCGTCATGGCCGTGCCGGAGCCGAGCTTCACCGTCGGGATCGAGGAGGAATATCTCCTGGTCGACCGCGAGAGCCGCGACCTCACCAGCGACCCGCCGCCCGAGCTGATGGTGGAATGCGAGGACCGGCTGAGCGGCCGCGTCACGGCCGAGTTCATGAAGAGCCAGATCGAGGTCGGCACCCGGGTCTGCTCGACGGTGCAGCAGGCGCGCGAGGACCTGGCCGAGCTGCGCTCGACCGTTGCCGAGGTGGCGGGCCGGTACGGCCTTGCGCCGATCGCCGCCTCGACGCATCCCTTCGCGCACTGGACGAGCCAACACCACACCGAGAAGGAGCGCTACGACGTTCTGGCCCGCGACATGCAGGCGGTGGCCAGCCGGCTCCTGATCTGCGGCATGCATGTGCACGTCGCCATCGAGGACGAGGACATGCGCATCGACCTGATGAACCAGGTCAAGTATTTCTTGCCGCATCTTCTGGCGCTCAGCACCTCTTCGCCCTTCTGGGGCGGGGTCAAGACCGGCCTGATGTCCTATCGGTTGACCGTCTTCGACGCCCTGCCGCGCACCGGGGTGCCGGAGCGGTTCGGTTCCTACGGCGAATACGAGCGCCTGGTCAGTCGCTTGGTCGAGGCCGGCCTGATCGAGGACGCCACAAAGATCTGGTGGGACGTCCGCCCGAGCGCCCGCTTCCCGACGCTGGAAATGCGGATGACCGACGTCTGCACCTGGCTCGACGATGCGGTCGCCATCGCCGCCCTTTACGTCTGCATGATGTCGATGCTCTATCGCCTGCGCCGGCTGAACCAGCGCTGGCGGATCTATCCGGTTCTCTGCGTCGAGGAAAACCGCTGGCGGGCGCAGCGCTATGGCGTCACCCACACGCTGGTCGATTTCGGCGTCGGCGAGCAGGTGGCCTACGCCGACCTGTTGGACGAGGTGCTCGATTTCGTCAGGCCCGACGCCGAGCGCCTGGGCTGCCTGGCCGAGGTGGAGCACACCCGCGAGATCGTTCGCCGCGGCACCAGCGCCCAGCACCAGTTGCGCGTCTATGCCGAGGCGCTGGCAGCGGGGGCCGGCGAGCACGAGGCTTTTCAGGCCGTGGTCGACTGGCTGATCGCCGAGACCGCGCGGGACACGGCCGCCTGAGACGCGGTGGCCGGGCGCTGTCGATTGCGCCATATTGTGGCTAAGCGACATCGACAACTGCCAGCGTTTGAGGAGGACGCCATGGACGACAAGACCCGCACCGAATTGGAGGCTGCGGCCTTTCGCCGCCTGGTCTCGCATCTTCGCGAGCGCACCGACGTGCAGAACATCGACATGATGAACCTCGCCGGTTTCTGCCGTAACTGCCTTTCCAACTGGTACCAGGACGCGGCGGCGGCCGAGGGCATCGAGCTTTCCAAGGGCCAATCCCGCGAGATCGTCTATGGCATGCCCTACGAGGATTGGCGGGCCAAATATCAGAGCGAAGCTGGGCCGGAGAAGCTCGCCAAGTTCGACGAGGCGATCAAGCAACACGAGCGCTAGTGTGGTGGATTTGAAGCTCATCCTATTATTGGGGCAAGCAGCGTGAGGAGCTTCAAATCCTTAAACCACACTAGAATCAAATAGATGCTAGTGTCCTACTCGAATCAGAAGTTCGTCGGGCGCTTGCCACAGACGATGCGAACCTCTGATTGGGAACACTAGGCGAGCCTGCCGGGGCCGGCTTGCGCTGCACCGGCCTGCTCGCTAAGGTCCGGGCCCCGCCGTCGAGGGCGGGGTCTTTTTTTGCGTCTAACCGAGGGGTAGGGCCTGGTTGAGCAGGGCGGCATCGCCGGCGAGCGGCTGCGCCAGTTCATCGAGCGCGTCGAGCGCCTGGAGGAGGAGCGCCGCGCCCTCGGCGCCGATATCCGCGAGGTCTATGCGGAGGCCAAGGCGCTCGGCTTCGACCCCAAGATCATGCGCCAGCTGGTCCGCCTCAGGCGCCTGGAGACGCAGGAGCTGCAGGAGCAAGAGGCGCTGCTGGAAACCTACAAGCACGCCCTCGGCATGGCGTGAGGAACGACCTGCCTCTCACCGCCTGGGCTTACCCAGCGGCCTTCGCGCCAGCCGTCGGCCGCCAATCGGCATAGTCATAGCCCATGGGCCAGCGCAGGTTGTCGGCGACGATGGCCTGGAAACGGGCCTTGTCCGCCTCGGTGTACCAGAGGAGGGGGTCGCGTTGGTCCCGACGGACATGCTTGCGGCGGCCGCCTTCCAGCGCGGGATTGATTCGCGCCGCCATCTTCGCCTTGCTCGATTCGGCGATGCCGTGCGCCAGGTCCGCGTCGCCGAGCGGCAGGGCGAGGAAATCGCGGATCCGGGCAAGCTCGATCGCGCTCTGCTGCTGCAGGTCCTCGTAGCGCACCAGCAGGGTTCGGGCCGGGTAGCGCCGGACCATCGGCCCCCAGCGGTTGCAGAAGCGAATGTGCCACCAGATGTCCGCCCAGTGCCGCCCGCCGGCGACGTCGCCCTCCAGGAACGTGGGGAAGTCGACGCCGTAGTCCTCGCGCCACTTCTCGTAGTGCGAGACCAAGGCGGCGCGGATGTCGCGCACCAAGACGACATAGGGCGGGAAGCGAATCAGGGCGCGGACCGGTCGTGCCTGCACCAAGGGGTGGGCGATGGTATGCGTGCTGGCCAGCCTGGGGGTCTCGGGATAGCGCCTTTCGTGCCTGGGGTGGCCGATGAAATCGTTGCTGTCGGCGTTGTTGGTATAGGCCGGCGGCGGCCGTTCGAAATGGTGCGCGATTGCCTGACTCAGCATCGATTTGAGCCATTTGGTGCCCGAGTTCTGACCGCTGACGATAAAGCCCTCGACGTCGCGGTATTTGAAGAGCGCAAAGTTGCCGATGTCGCGGCGCCAGGCATGGAAGGCGAATCGGCGGTTCATCTTTCGTCGCCACGAAGCCCTGTGCCGACGGCACGTAACGCCGGGCGCCGATGCACGGACAGCCTCGCAACCTCGGCCCTCGCAAGGCACGAGACGGATATCCCAGTCGGCTGTGCGCCTCGCTCGGCGTGTAGATGGGCGCCGACGGTCAGTGTCGCCGGGGCACGCATCCATTGCGCCTCGTCGGCACCGACGGCGACCGCAAGACAGGGCCTCGACAGGAATACGGGCGGTCGGGGATGTGGGCCAAGAACGTCGGCGCCGCGGACTGAGCTAGGTTTCCACCGAACGGGGCTCGAAGACCACGTTCTCGGCCTCGGCGGCCGGTTTCTCCGCGGCGGTGACGATGTACTGCTTGTTGATGATGCGCATCGGCTGCCGTTCGGTCGGTGCGTTCAAGCGGACGATGATGAAATCGCCGGGCCCTTGGAGAAGGTCGTAAAAGCGCTGTCCGACGCTCAAGAACACGCAACAGTCCAACAATGTGGGCTCGCCGAGGACCTTGAGGGATACCGCCACTTGTCGCTTGCGCTCATACTGATCGTGTTGCTTTTCGTACATTGCCTTTACCCTCTTACCCGGTCGCCGACCTACTTCTCCCTCATGGCCACTCTGTTGAGCGGGGACCATACATCGATTCAACCTCCCAAGGAAATGGAATCGATGCGCTCTCGAGATGTCGAGGCCAGGGCGTCACGTCATGAGGTTTGGAGAAATTGTCTCAATAAATCAACTTGTTGAGTTTCAATTGCGAACCTTGATCGTTCTTGGTTGGGGTAGTCGAAGCAAGTAACTATTTCTTGGAACTCGTGTGACGGTCGCGAACCGTCGGTCAACGGGGCTTGGCCACCGGTAGCCGATCGAGCCGTCTGGCCGTCCGATGGGCAGCCACGCCCGGGCCGGCTGGCTTGCCTCGGCGACCGAGCGGACGAACAGTGGGTCGAGTGTGGTTGGATAATCGTCTAAACTTCCCGGGCCCATGCGCCAGGGGGGCCATTGGCAGTAGAGCGGACGACGCCAGCCGAGTGTCCACGGCTTTCGGCACCGGCGCTGCAATCTCTTGCTCGGTGCGCCGCGTTACGATCGGGGGGGTAGCGTCGCCCGGTGATGACGGGAGGTCGAGGACGGTGAGCGTAGCAGGGGGATCGACCGGGCCGCAGCGCGACGGCCGCACGACCTATGAGGTGCAGAGCCGGCGGCGTATCCTCTGCGTCTTTCCCGTCTACGCGCGCTCATTCGGCACTTTTCAATATGCCTATCGGCTGTTTCCGGAGGTGCACGCCTTCATGCCGCCGCAGGGCCTGTTGCTGATCGCCGCCTACCTGCCGCCGCAGTGGGAGGTCCGCTTCGTCGACGAGAACGAGCGGCCGGTGACCGATGACGACCTCGATTGGGCCGACGCCGTCTTCATCAGCGGCATGCATCTGCAGCGCCAGGCCATCGACAGGCTGAACGCGCGGGCGCAGCGGCACGGCAAGTTGACCGTGCTGGGCGGCCCGTCGGTGTCGGCGAGCCCCGACTACTATCCGCAAGTCGACATCTTGCATCTGGGCGAGCTCGGCGAGGCGACCGACGCGGTGATCGCTCGCATCGACGAGAGCACCGCCCGTCCCGATGGGCAATTGGTCTTCGCCGCCGGGCCCCGGCTGCCGCTCGCCGAGTTCCCGATCCCGGCCTACGAGCAGATCTACGTCGCCAACTACTTCCTCGGCTCGATCCAGTTCTCTTCGGGTTGCCCGTTTCGCTGCGAGTTCTGCGACATCCCCGAGCTCTATGGCCGCAACCCGCGCCTCAAGGAGCCGGCGCAGATCTGCCGCGAGCTCGACGCCATCGTCGCCAACGGCAGCCGCGGCGGCGTCTATTTCGTCGACGACAACTTCGTCGCCAACAAGAAGTCGGCGCATGCGCTCCTGCCGCACCTGATTCGCTGGCAGGAGGCCAACGGCTTCCCGCTTCGCTTCGCCTGCGAGGCGACGCTCAACATGGCGGAGATGCCGGAGCTTCTGGCGATGATGCGCGAGGCGCAGTTCATGACCGTCTTCATGGGCATCGAGACGCCCGAGGAGGCGGCGCTGGCGGCGATGGAGAAGAAGCAGAACCTTCGCAAGCCGATCCTGGGCGCGATCGAGGAACTCAACCGGCACGGGCTCGAGGTCGTCTCCGGCATCATCCTCGGGCTTGATACCGATACGCCCGCGACCGGTGGGAACATCCTGCGTTTCATCGAGGCCTCGCAGGTGCCGCTGCTGACGATCAACCTGCTCTACGCGCTGCCGAAGACACCGCTCTACGACAGGCTGGAACGGGCCGGTCGCTTACTGCCCGACCAGATCGCCGCGGAGCGTCTTTCCAACATCGAGTTTCTGATGCCCTATGACGATGTGGTGCGGATGTGGTTCGACACGGTCACAACCGCCTACGAGCCGGCCAATCTCTTCCGGCGTTTTCGGTACCAGACCGAACATACTTTCCCCAATCGCAAGATCCGCCAGCCCGAGGCCTCCTGGTCGATGGTCCGCTATGGCCTTTCCGTCATGGGCCGTGTGCTCTGGCACTGTGGCATCACGGCCAACTGGCGCCGCCAGTTCTGGGAGCTCTGCTGGCCGCTGGTGTTGCAGGGCCGCATCGATGAGGTAATTCACATCGGCGTCGTGACCTATCACCTTCTCAACTTCACGCGCGATATCCGCGAGGGCCGCTGGGAGGCCGCGTTCTACGCCAGCTCGGATGGTGCCGCGGCAGCTCCCGGCGCTATGGCAAGTCCCCATCCGGTCGGGATCGGCGATGGCTGATTCGAACTGCGATCAGAGTAGCTAGGCAGCGGCGATTGGAGTATTCGAACGGTGAGCTCATTCTTTCGAGGCTCTGGGTGAGGGATGAATTGAGATGACGACGTCGCGTCGGATCGAGAAGGTCGCGGTCATGGGCTCGGGCACGATGGGTGCCGGCATCGCCGCGCACTGCGCTGCCAACGGGATCGAGGTCCTGCTCTTGGACATGGCTTCCGACGAGGGGCCGAGAAGCGCCATCGCCGCGACCGCCAAGGCGCGCATGACGGAGGGCCGCTCACCGCTGTTGGACGATGCCGACAACGCCGGGCGGATCCAAACCGGCAACTTCGAGGACGATCTCGGCCGCGTCGCCGAGGCCGATCTCATCGTCGAGGCGATCGTCGAGGACCTGGGCGCGAAGCGGGACCTTTTCCAAAGGTTGGAGGCGGTCCGGCGCGACGGCTCGATCCTCGCCACCAACACCAGCGGCATTCGCTTGGCAGCGATCGCGGAAAGTATGCCCCCTCGCCTCCGCCGGGACGTCGCCGTGACCCACTTCTTCAATCCGGTGAAGGTGATGAAGCTGGTGGAGCTGGTGCCGGGCGAGGCGACCGAGGCGGAGGTCGTCACCGCCCTCGACGAATTCCTGTCCGACCGCCTTGGCAAAGGCGTCGTCCACGCCAAGGACACCGTCAATTTCATCGCCAATCGGATCGGCTGCTTCTGGCTCCTGGCCGGCCTCTCCGAGGCCGACGTGGCGCTTGCCGACGACCTCTCGATCGAAGCCATCGACGCCGCGATGAGCGCGCCCGTGGGCGTGCCGCCGACCGGTCTTTTCGGCCTGGTCGACCTGATCGGCCTCGATGTCATGGGCCTGGTGGCCACCAACCTGGCCGAGAACTTGGCCGAAGGCGACGCCGGGCGCGACTGTCTGCCGATGCCGGCCGAGATCCGGGCAATGCTGGATCGTGGCCAACTCGGCCGCAAGACCGGCGGTGGCTTTTACCGCATGACCAAGACCGAGGGCGGCGGTCGTCTGCGCGAGACCTACGATTACAAGAGCGACGTCTGGCACGAAAGTGAGAGCGTGACCCTGCCCGAGGCGGAGCAGACGCTCGAAGGGCTCCTCTTCTCCGACAGCGCCATCGGCCGCTATGCCTGGCGTGTGATGGGCGGCACGCTCCTCTATGCCGCCGGCTTGGTGCCCGAGATCTCGGACAACCTGGTCGGCATCGACCGGGCGATGCGCTGGGGCTTCGCCTGGCGCCAGGGGCCGTTCCAGATGCTTGATGCGCTAGGGCCGGACCGCGTCATCGCCCGGCTCGAGGCCGAGGGCCAAGCCGTGCCGGCCATGCTGCAGGTTCTGCAAGGGGCCGGTGCGACGAGCTTCTACCGGGCCGATGGCGCCGAGTATCTGGGCACGGACGGCGCCTACCACACCGTCAGTTAGAGCCCGCAGCCGCCGCCCGGCCGCGCCCGGTCAAGTAGACGCCGGCGAGGATCAGGGCCAGCGCCAGCAACGCGTTCCAGGTCGGCGACTCGCCGAGGAAGAGACCGCCGAGGCCGAGCGCCAAGAGCGGCACCAGGTAGTTCGCCAGAATTGCGAAGGTGGCGCCCGCCGCGGCGATGATCGTGAAGTAGATCAAGAGCGCCAGAGCCGTCGAGACGGCGCCGAGCCAAAGCACCGCGAGGATCGCCGGCCAGCTCGGTGCTGCCGCTTCCAAGCCGTCGACGGCGACGGCAACGGGAAACATCATGGCACCGGCGATGAAGCTGACGCAGAGGCTGGTCGTCACCGTCGGCGTCGGCGGCAGGCGACGGGCCAAGACGGCGTTCAGGCCGTAGCAGAAGGCGGCACCCAACAACGCCAACTGCGCCCAGAGGTTCCGGCCGAGGCCGGCCAACGCGTCGACGCCGACCAGGACGACGATGCCGACGAAGCCGAGCGCGACCCCGCCGGCTCGCCAGGCGGTCAGCTTCTCGTCCGACGTCAGCATCTGCGCCGACGCCAGCGTGAAGAGGGGTGCGGCCGCAATCAGGATCGCCGCGAGACCTGAATCGACATGCAGCTGTGCCCAGGCGATCAGGAGATAGGGAATGGCGTTGGCGGTCAGTGCCAGGACCGCCATCTGGGCCCAGACGCGGCCCTCGTGGGGCCAGTCGAGCCGCTTCGCCTTGTGCACCAGCAACAGCACCGCCGAGGCCGCGCCCAGCCGGCCGAGCGTCAGCGTCGCCGGTGCGATCTCGGCGACCGCGACCTTGGTGACGAAGTAGTTCGTCCCCCAGCAGAGCGCCAACGCCACCAACAGAAAATAGTCGCGCGGCGCCGGCGTCATTCTGGCAGGTTCGAGATCAGGGCGGGGAAGGGCGCCTCAGAACTTCTCCACCCAGGGGCGGAGCGCCACTTCCCAGGCCCAGGCGCTACGGTGCTGGGCGTGAGTCTGGTAGTAGGTCTCGGCGATCGCGTCAGGGTCGAGGCGAGCGTCACCGTCATCGTGGCCAATACCACCGTCGATAACGAAATGGGCGACGTGGATATTCTCGGGCTGCAGCTCGCGAGCCATCGATTCGGCGAGCGCCCGGAGGCCATATTTGCCGACCGCGAAACCGGCCGAACCTGCATAGCTCTTGACGCTGGCGGTAGCGCCGGTGAAGAGGATGGTGCCGCCGCCGCGCGCCTGCATGCCTTTGGCGGCCTCGCGCCCGACCAGGAATCCGCCATAGCAGGACCGCTTCCAGGCCTCCAAGAACTCCTCGGCGCCGATCCCGGCGATCCCGCTTCGGACTCGGCCGCTGGCATTGAAGACGGCGACGGCGCAAGGACCGAGATCCGCCTCCACCGCCTCGAAGAGCGCCGTCACCTGGCCTTCGTCGGTGGCATCGGCGCCATAGGCCTTGGCGGTACCGCCGGCGGCTTCGATCTCGTCGACGAAGGGGGCCAGCTTCTCGGGTCCGCGCGCCGCCAGTGCCACGTTGTAGCCGGCAGCGGCGAAGCGGCGGCCGACGGCGGCGCCGAGCCCTGGGCCGACGCCGACGACGATGCAGGATTGGCTCTCGGGCATGACGCTACTCCGCTGCTGTTGCTTGCGGGCTCGGGTCGCGGAAGGCGGCCTTGAGCTCCGCCTCCCGGGCCCGCACCGATTGCAGATGCTGTTCCTTGACGTGGCCGAAGCCACGGATCTCTGCCGGCAGGCGCGCGATCTCCACCGCCAGGGCGTGGTTCTCAGTATCGAGGCTGGCGAGAATTTCGTCCAGCATCGCCTCGTAGTCGACGATCAGTTGGCGTTCCTGGCGCCGCTCGGCGGTGCGCCCGAAGGGGTCCCAGGCGGTCCCGCGCAGGCGGCGCATCTTCGCCAACCATTTGAGGACCGGGATGATCCAGGGGCCGTACTCGCGCTTGGCGATCTCGCCGGTCTCGGGGTCGGGCCGCGACAGCAACGGCGGCGCCAGATGGAAGCTCAGCTTCAGCTCGCCATCGAATTGGCGGCGCAGCGCCGCCTCGAAGTCGCCCGAGGTGTAGAGCCGGGCGACCTCGTACTCGTCCTTGTAGGCCATCAGCTTGAAGAGGTAGCGGGCGACCGCCTCGGTGAGGCCGCTACGGCCCTTGGCCCGCTCGGCCTCGGCCGCCGCGACCCGGCGAACGTGCCCGAGGTAGCGTGTCGCATAAGCGGCGTCCTGGTACTCGGTCAGATAGGCAGCCCGCTTCTCGATGATCGCCTCCAGGTCTTCGGCGACGTCGGGCTTCGCTGTCGCCGCCGGCCCCGCCGCCCGCTCGACCACGGTGATGTCGTGCGCCGCCAGGCGGCCGAGCCCGAAGGTGCGCTTGTTGGCTTCGACGGCGACGCCGTTCAGCTCGATCGCCTTCAAAAGCGCCTCGCCGGCGATCGGGATGGTGCCGCGCTGGTAGGCATAGCCAAGCATGAAGACGTTGGTGGCGATGGCGTCGCCCGCCAAGGCCGTCGCCAGCTCGCTCGCCGCTACGAACTCGCTCAGGTTGTCGCCGGCGCCTTCGCGGACGATCTCCTGCAAGCGCTTGCCCTGGAAGTCCATGTCGGGGTTGAGGGTGAAGGCAGCGGTCGGGCTCAAATGGCTGTTGACGATGGCATGGGTCTGGCCGCGCTCGACAGTCTTCATCGCCTCGGTGCCGGCGGCGGTCACCAAGTCGCAGCCCAGCAGCAGGTCCAGGTTGCCGTCGGCGACCCGGGGCGAATGGATGTCGTCCGGATCGGGCGCCACCCGGATGTGGCTCAAGACCTCGCCGTTCTTCTGCGCCAGGCCGGTGAAGTCCAAGACCGAGGCGCCCTTGCCCTCCAGATGGGCGGCCATGCCCAAGAGCTGACCGATGGTGATGACGCCGGTGCCGCCGATGCCGGTGACGATGATGTTGTAGGGCTTGTCGATCTCTTCCGGCGCCGGTTCCGGCAAGCCGGCGGCGGCCGCGGCGAGCCCATCGTCCTCGCGGCTTTCGGCCTTGCGCAAGGCCGCGCCCTTGACCGTGACGAAGCTGGGGCAGAAGCCCTTGAGGCAGGAGAAATCCTTGTTGCAGGCTGACTGGTTGATCTGGCGCTTGCGCCCCCATTCGGTCTCCAACGGCTCGACCGAGACGCAGTTCGACATCACCGAGCAGTCGCCGCAGCCCTCGCAGACGAGGTCGTTGATGAAGACCCGGCGGTCGGGGTCGGGGAAAGTGCCGCGGCGGCGGCGGCGGCGCTTCTCGGCGGCGCAGGTCTGGTCGTAGATCAGCACCGTGACGCCCGGGGTCTCGCGCAGCTGGCGCTGAACCCGGTCCAGCTCGTCGCGGTGATGGACGGTGACGCCCGGCGCCCAGTCCGTGCCGACCGGGTACTTGTCGGGCTCGTCGGTCACGACGACGACACGGGCGACACCCTCGTGGTGGACCTGTTGGCTGATCTGCCAGGGACTCAAGGGGCCGTCGTGGGGCTGGCCGCCGGTCATGGCGACGGCGTCGTTGAAGAGGATCTTGAAGGTCAGGTTGACGTCCGCCGCGACCGCCGCCCGGACCGCCATCAGGCCGGAGTGGTAGTAGGTGCCGTCGCCCAGATTGGCGAACATGTGCGGCTCGTTGGTGAAGGGGGCGAGCCCCATCCACTGCACGCCCTCGCCGCCCATGGCCGGATAGAACTGGGTGTTGCGGTCCATCCAGACGGCCATGAAGTGGCAGCCGATGCCGGCGATGGCACGGCTGCCGTCGGGCACCCGGGTCGAGGTGTTGTGTGGGCAGCCCGAGCAGAAGTAGGGCATGCGCACCGTCGGCGGCGGCTCCCGGTTCTGGCGCGCCTTGCGCTCCAGGACCGCCATCCGCTCTTGCATCGGCACTGAGCTGACCCGGCCCTTCAGCCGCTCGACGATGACGCGCGCCACCATCGCCGGCGACAACTCACCGTGCGAGGGCAGGAGCTCCACGCCGTTCTCGTCGAACTTGCCGACCACCGTTGGGCGGACGTCGGCACGCCAGTTGTAGAGCTGCTCCTTCAGCTGGTTCTCGATGAAGGCGCGCTTCTCCTCCACCACCAAGACCTCTTCCAGGCCCTCGGCGAAGCGCCTGGCGCCGACCCGTCCCAGCGGCCAGGGCATCCCCACCTTGTAGACGCGCAGGCCGATCTCGGCCGCCATCGCATCGTCGATGCCGAGGTCGTCCAAGGCCTGGCGGACGTCGAGATAGGCCTTGCCGGTGGCGATGATGCCGAAACGTGGCTGGGGGCTGTCGATCACCGTGCGGTCGATGCCGTTGGCCCGCGCGAAGGCCTTGGCGGCGTAAATTTTGTCGCGCTTGAGGCGGACCTCCTGCTGCCAGCGGTCCTCGGGCCAGCGGGCGTTGAGGCCGCCCTCCGGCAGCTCGAAGTCGTCCGGTATCACGATCTCGACCCGGTGTGGGTCGACCGAGACCGAGGCCGCGCTCTCGACGATCTCGGTGATGCACTTGAAGCCGACCCAGCAGCCGGAATAGCGCGACATCGCCCAACCGAGGATGCCGTAGTCGAGATATTCCTGCACGTTGGCGGGATGCAGGATCGGCGTCATCCAGCTTTCGGCCAGGTGCTCGCTCTGGTTGGGGATCGTCGAGGAGACCGCGTCGTGGTCGTCGCCCAACACCGCCAGCACGCCGCCATGGGGGCCGGTGCCGGTGACGTTGGCGTGGCGCAGCACGTCGCCCGAGCGGTCGACGCCCGGGCCCTTGGCGTACCAGATGCCGAAGACGCCGTCGTATTTGGCGTCCGGGCCCAGATGCAGATGTTGCGAGCCCCAGACCGCGGTCGCCGCCATATCCTCGTTGAGGCCGGGCTGGAAGCGGATGTGGTTGGCTTCGAGGAACTTGCGTGCCTGCCAGAGCTGCTGGTCGTAAGCGGCAACGGGCGAGCCGCGGTAGCCGGAGATGTAGCCGGCCGTGTTCAAGCCTTGAGAGAGATCCCGCTGTCGCTGCATCAGCGGCAGTCGGACCAGAGCCTGGATTCCAGTTATGTAGACGCGTCCGGATTCGAGGGTGTATTTGTCGTCGAGCGTC